>RXIX01000001.1 GCA_003989075.1 Candidatus Competibacteraceae bacterium
ACGCTGATTTTCATTTGGCCGCTGGCCCATGCTGGATTGGCGCTGTCAACATCGCTGGCGGCCTTTCTGAATGCAGGAACGTGTGGTCGAGAATCATGCGGCGGTCATGGCCGGACTGCGTGAACAGATGCGCCAGATCGATGCCGAAATCGACCTTGCCAAGGCCGAACTGACCGCGCCCGGCAGTGCTGAACTCGACCTTGCGCTGATCCGCAGCCTGGCCGCCGCGCGTCGCCAGACCGAATTGCGCCTCGAACAGCGTGGCCGTGACCGGGCCGGAATCGCGGCGCGGATACGGGATATGGAACGATCGCGGCGGGCGATGGAACTGGATCTGCGCGATAGCCAGCAGCGCTGCTGGAAGGCCCTGTTTGATGAACTGAAGAGCGCGGTCGATACCGGCGCGCTGCAGGCATTGCTCGTAGCGGGTCTGGAGGCGGGTTTTGCTGAAGCGGCCGTACGCGCGGCAATTCTGCCCAACCCCACCGATCGTGATCGGGTGGCGGATCAGCTCCGCGAGCGTTTCGCCCTGCCGAAATAACGCCTCTTGCGTCAGCAGGCAGCGGGGCGGGGAAGGGTGTTGCAAGCTTTTCCCCGCCGCATCCCGCCAGGCGGCAGGATGATGCGGTTCAATCACTGCTGCTACTGGACGCCTAGCAGTGCCAGCATGATTCCGCCCGAGATGGCGGTGCCGAACACGCCGGCCAGATTGGGTCCCATGGCGTGGAAAATCAGGTGGTTGTGCGGATTGGCCTGATTGGCCACGATGTGGGAAACGCGGGCGGCGATGGGCACGGAGGCGATGCCGGCCGAGCCGATCAGGGGATTGATCTTGACCGTCATGAACAGGTTCATCACCTTCGCGGTGATCACGCCGGACGCGGTGCCAAACAGGAAAGCCAGCAGGCCCAGGCCGATGTGGCGAGGAGCCGGAATTCGGTGGGGGTGACGTGAACCGGCTGGTCGTTGCGTGTGACCTGACGGTGTTCCAGATCCACGCATATTTCGCCGAAGGTGATGATGACGTTGCCACCCGGCTCGCGCACATGGCGGCGGTTGAGCGCCCGTATCCGCGCCAGCAGTTCGGCCACCCCGAACGGTTTGACCAGATAGTCATCGGCGCCAGCGTCCAGTGCCTCAACCTTGTCGTACTCCTCGATCCGGGCGGAGAGCACCAGCACGGGTACTCCACTCCAGGCGCGCAGGTCACGGATGAAGTCCACGCCATCGCCATCCGGCAGACCAAGATCAAGGATGATGAGATCCGGCTGGCGAGTCCCGGCCTCCAGCAGGCCGCGGTGCAGGCTGTCGGCCTCGTGCACCCGACAACCTACACCTTCCAGGGCAGCGCGCACGAAGCGCCGGATGGCCTGTTCATCCTCGACCAGCAAAACGGTCAGAAAGGATTCGGGGCTAGTGCTCATGTTGGATGCGGATCGAAATCTTCGCTGAATTCGAGTGGTGGCGGGGTTTGCAGAGGCAGGGTGAAGGTGAAGCAGGCACCGCCGGTGGCCCGATTCGCGGCGTGAATATATCCACCATGCGCCTGAATGATCGACTGGCAAACCGCCAGCCCAAGACCGACGCCGGAGACTACCGATTTCACCGGGCCGCGGGCGAATTTCTCGAACAGAGCCTGTTCGCGCCCGACCGGCAGGCCCGGTCCCTCGTCCCAGACCGTGACTGTCAATTGGTCACCTGTGGCGCGGGCCGTCATCCCGATCACGGTGCCCGCCGGGGTGTGCTTGGCCGCGTTTTGCAGCAGGTTCACCAGCACCCGCTCGATCAGGATCGCGTCGCAATCGACCAGCGGCAGTTCGGGATCGAGCGCCAGACGCAGCGGATGATCGCGCAGGGGCTGTTCGAGCAGCCGCACCGCCGCGCCCACCAGTTCCTCCAGCGATTGCCAGTCCTTGCGCAACCATGCCCGGCCAGCCTGTAGCCGGGCCATGTCCAGCAGATTATCGACCAGCAGCACCATCCGTTGCGCCTGTTCGCGGATAGCCATCAGGGAATCCTGATAGGGAGACTGCTCGGCGGGCAAGGCCAGGGCGAGTGTGTCCGTCAGGCCGATCAGTGCGGTCATCGGCGTGCGCAGATCGTGGGACAAGCCGGCCAGTAGCGCGCTGCGTTCCCGCTCCGCCTCCATTTTGATCTGCGTATCACGGGCGATCGCGGCAAAATGCACCCGCTCCAGGACGATAGCGATGAGCACAGCGAGGGTTTCCAACAGCCGGCTCTGTTCCGGGAGCAGCGGCAGCCGGCGGCAATCAAGAGCTGCGACCAGTACACCGCGAGTGCGCAGAGGAGCCTTGAGCGGCAGGTACAGCAACGGTGCATCGGGCTGGCAATCGGTGCCCAGGCCGGCCAGCTCATTGTGGTCGAAACACCATTGCGCGATTGCCAGATCAATATCCGGTTGGCCGGGCTGCGTCACGGGTGGTTGCAACCGATTCTGCGCATTCGGTAGCAGCAGTCGCACCTGAACGTGGGAGCGGGTTGCGACGCACCGCTCGCTGACTTCGATCACCTGTTCAGCAGTGGCGGCCCCGGACAGCTCGCGCGCCATTTCGTAGAGGAAGCAGGCCCGTTCCTCACGTGCGCGGGCTACCTGAACCTGGTGGCGAAAGCGGGCGGTGAGCTGGCCAACGCTCAGGCCCACGATCAGCATGACCGCGAAGGTGAGGATCGATTGCAGAGTTTCAAACGCGAAGGCGAAGTGCGGTGGCATGAAGACGAAATTGAACGCCAGTACGTTGGAAACCGCGACCAGCACCGCCGGACCACGGCCATAGCGCGCTGCCACGCCAACCAACGCCAGCAGGAACAGCATGACGATATTGGCATGGTCGAGATGGGGCGACAGGGGCATGGCGGCCAGGGTGACGCCCAGTGAAGCCAGCAGTGCGATCCCGTAACCCGGCAGCCAGCCGGTCGAATCGACCTGTTGGTGGAGTTTTGCCCACCGCAGCGGGCTGTTGTTCCGCGTGTGATCGTGGCTGGACGCTAGGCCGGGTTTGGGACGATGATCGTTCATGGCATTTTCGGTGCGTCCTCGTTTTCCAGCGGCCAGGGCAGGCACGGCGGCGCGGTCGGCATGGGACAAAGTGCCACTTGCCAGTCCGGGCCCGGTGAGGATGCGTCGGTAGCGTGCATTCAGGTATCGCGACTCTACCCGAGCGCGAGTAAACTTATCAAACAAAGCCAGTTTCCGATTCAGTGGCTCCGGCTGTTTGATCACCCATCCAACACAAACTGAACTGCGGATTACGGGAACGGAAACTACACCCATGACGCCAGAGCGACGACTCTACAGCGGTGAACAGCCGCCCGCGCGCTTCAACATGGCCCGCTACTGCCTGGAAACGGCCGCGCGCCTGACCCCGGACAAGATAGCCCTGATCGTGGTGTCCGATGCCCGCGCCCCGGTCGAGCAGGCCGAGTGCTGGACCTACACGCAACTGGATGTGGCGGTGCGGCGTCTGGCGACGGGCCTGCGCGATCTGGGTTTGCAACCGGGCGCACGGCTGATGATCCGCATGGGCAATACCAGCGATTATGCACTGCTGTTTTTCGCTGCCATCGCCGCCGGGTGCGTGCCCATCCCCTCCTCGGCGCAACTGACCGCCGAGGAGGCCGCTTTTCTGCTCAAGGATTCTGGCGCGCAGGTGCTGGCCCAGTCGGCGGAGCTCGCCCTGCAGCCGCCCCCGGGTGTACAGGTGCTGGATTCAGTCGCCATCGCCGCGCTGCGGAACGGGTCCGCGCCGCTGGACTATGCCGATACCGCTGCCGAGGATCCGGCGTTTCTGATTTACACCTCGGGCACCACCGGTCAGCCCAAGGGCGTGCTGCACGCGCAGCGCTCGGCCTGGGGGCGGCGGCCGATGTACCAGGGCTGGTATGGCATGCGCGCCGATGACGTCATGCTGCACGCCGGAGCGTTCAACTGGACCTATACCCTGGGCGTGGGCCTGACCGATCCCTGGGCCAATGGCGCTACCGCCGTGCTGTACAACGGGCCGCGTGATGTCACCGTCTGGCCGCTGCTGCTGGAGAAGTTCCGCGCCACCCTGTTCGCGGCGGTGCCAGGTCTGTACCGGCAGATTCTCAAATACAACGACCTGCACGCATTTGATCTCTCAGGTCTGCGCCATGGCCTGACTGCCGGCGAAGCCCTGAGCGTTGCCTTGCTGGAGCAGTGGCGGCAGGTGACCGGCAAGGAGCTGTATGAGGCGCTGGGGATGAGCGAGTGCTCGACCTATATCTCCACCGCACCCGGTGCGCCGATCAGGCCGGGTAGTCCGGGTCAGCCACAGCCGGGGCGTTGCGTGGCGGTGCTGCCGGTTGCCGGTGGCGATGACCCGCTGCCGGTGGGTGAAATTGGCCTGCTGGCGGTGCATCGCAGCGATCCGGGCTTGATGCTGGGTTACTGGAATCGGCCCGAGGAAGATGCTCTGGTCTATCGCGGTGACTGGTTTCTGGGCGGTGATCTGGCGCATTTCGATGCTGAGGGCTACCTGCATTATCACGGCCGCAATGATGATGTGATGAATGCGCTCGGTTACCGGGTATCGCCGTTGGAAGTCGAGCAGTGCCTGAGCCGGCATCCGGCGGTGGCGGAAGTGGCGGTGACTGAAGTAGCCGTGCGCGATGGGGTGACGGTGATTGCCGCTTTCGTGGTGCCGCGCGATCCCGACGAGCCCGAGGGTCTGGATGCTGCGCCGCTGCTGGCCTTTGCCCATGCGCATCTGGCTGCCTACAAGTGCCCGCGCGAAATCATTTTTACCGACGCCCTGCCGCGTACTGCCAATGGCAAGGTACGTCGGCGCGATCTGGCGCGGCATCGCTTATTAAAATCGGAGAGTGAGAGATGAGTGGAGCAAAATGCGCATGCTGAGTCTGCCGGATGAGTTCATGCCCGCCTGCGAGTCCACTGCCGTTCCCGAAGCCCCAGGCTGGTGGTTCGCCTTCGCGGGCAGCACCCTGCTGGTGCATACGGCGACCGGCGGCGGGACGGTTGAACTGCCGCATGGCGCAGTCTGGCCGTTCGCAGAACAGCCACCGCTGCGCTGCCTGTTTCTGGGGATCCTGAATGGCCAGCCCTGTCATGCGGTTGAGCTGGCCGAGGCGCCGCCGCCAGCCGGCCTGTCATGCATCGGCCTGCGCGAGCTGTGGGGGCGGCTGGACGAAGCACGTCTAGGTATTGCCGGTCAGGCGCTGCAGCTGATTGAATGGGATCGCAGTCATGGCTTTTGCGGGCGCTGCGGCACGCCGACCCAGCGCCGCGCTGACGAACGCGCCCGGCATTGCGCTACCTGTGGACTGACCGCCTATCCGCGGCTGTCGCCGGTGGTGATGGTGCGGGTGCTGCGTGAGGATGGCCGAATCCTGCTGGCGCGTGCGCCGCGGTTCGCGCCCGGGGTGTATAGCGTGCTGGCCGGCTTTGTCGAGGCCGGCGAAACCCTGGAGCAGGCCATACACCGCGAGGTCGCCGAGGAAGTTGGCATCCAGGTGCGCAACCTGCGCTACTTCGCCAGCCAGTCCTGGCCATTCCCGCACTCGCTGATGATTGCCTTCAGCGCTGACTATGCCGGTGGTGAGCTGTGCGTGGATGGGCACGAGATTGTCGATGCAGGCTGGTTCAGTGCCGCCGATTTGCCCGGACTGCCCAGCCCGATGAGCATGGCCTGGCGGCTGATTCAGGACTTTGTGACTCAGGAACACTAGCGGTGGGATGGATTTGGGTACAGGCTTGATTGATTGAGGTGGCGCGTGAACGAGCGTTTCAGGCACAACAATGAAAATAATAATGGGTGCGTATCGCAGGGCTGGGGCGAGGCGCGTTTTACCGCACTGTGGCAGCGCTGTCTGGTAGCGGTACCGGTGGCGACGTCCTATGCGCGGCTGGCGATGCTGTATGGCGAGCCGATGCGCCGCTACCACACCTTCGATCATATCCAGCACTGTCTGCAGGAATTCGATGCCGTCGTGGAGCAGCTCGAGCACGCCGACGCGGTTGAGATGGCGCTCTGGTTTCATGATGCCATCTATGTGCCGGGCGCCCGTGATAACGAACAGCGCAGCGCCCAATTGTTCCGCAACTGTGCCGTCGGTGGCGATGCGGATTTTTGCCAGCGGGTGGATGATCTGATCATGGCCACCACCCATCGTGTGCCACTGCGCAGTCATGACCAATGCTTCATTGTCGATATCGACCTGTCCAGTTTTGGCCAGCCGTGGACGGAGTTTTTGTACGATGGCGAGGATTTGCGCGCCGAGTCCGCTGATCTCGACGATGCCGGTTACTATCAGAGCCAGTTGCGCTTCCTGAACAGCCTGTATCAGCGCCCGAATCTGTTCCAGACTGCGTTTTTCCATGCGCGCTATGAACAGGCCGCGCGGACCAATATCGAGCGCCTGATCGCGCGGCTGCAGGCCGGCGGCTATGACAGCAGCGCCTAGCCGCAATCTCCGTTGCCCCTCGTAGTAGCCCCGTCGTTTCCAGGAGGGTGTGTTTATGCAAGCAAAGCCCAGCGATCTGGCCGCCGTTTTGGGACGTGATGGAGCGCGTGCCTCGCGGATCGTCACCGCTGCGGTGCTGTTTGCCGATATTTGCGGCAGCACGCGCCTGTTCGAGGCGCATGGTGATCAGCGTGCCCGGGAGATCGAAAGCCAGGTGCTGGGTCATCTGGCGGACTGTACCGCCGCGCAGCAGGGCGTGGTGGTCAAAACCATTGGCGATGAGATCATGAGTGGCTTCGCCGATGCTGCCAGCGCGGTTGGCGCCGCCTGCGCTATGCACCTCTGCCTTAAGGCGGACCCGGCGCTGGCGGCGTTGGGCATCGCCATCCGCATCGGTCTGTATCAGGGGTCGGTGCTGCTGGAGGGCAATGACCTGTTTGGCGATGCGGTGAATGTCGCCGCGCGCATGGTGGCATTGGCCAAGGCCGACCAGATCATTACGACCCGCGACACCCTGAACACGCTGCCGGCCGGGTTCAGGCAGGCGAGCCGCGATCTAGGGCAGGCCTGGGTACGCGGCAAGCAGGATGAGATCGCTATCGCCGAGGTGCTCTGGGCTGACTCCAACAGCCTGACCCAGATGGCTACGCCCCAGGAAGAACTGCGTGGCCTGCTGTTCGCGCGCCTGGACCTGAACTATCGTGATCGTCATGTCGAACTGCTGCCGAGTGCGCAGGTGTTCACCCTGGGGCGTGGCGAGCGCAACAGTCTGGTGGTGGATCGCGAACTGGTGTCGCGCATTCACGCCAGCATCGAGTTTCGCCAAGGCAAGTTCATCCTGGTCGATCGCAGCACCAACGGGACCTATCTACTGCTGGAGAATGGCGCGCGCTTCTTCGTGCATCGCGAGGAATTCACCCTGCATGGCCGTGGCAGCATTTGCCTCGGTCAGGCGGTTTCAAAGCACAATCCAGACCTGATTGACTACACCTGCAGCGAAACCTGAACGGGGGACGGGATGCCCCAGGGCGCTGCCTGCAAGCACTCCGCAAGGCACACACAAGCACCTTGCGGAGTTGTTGATCCCGGTCAGACCGGTCGGCGTGGGACCGGTGGTCTCCTGGTTAAAACCAAGACTATAAAACCTGCTTGAGAAAGGTTTGCGCGCGCGGTTCCCGTGGTGCGGTGAAAAATTGCGCGGGGGATGCATCTTCCAGAATCCGCCCAGCATCCATGAACAGTACCCGGTGCGCGACCTCGCGGGCAAAGCCCATCTCATGGGTAACCACTGCCATGGTCATGCCTTCCCGCGCCAACTGCTGCATTACATCCAGCACCTCGCCGACCATTTCCGGATCCAGGGCGCTGGTCGGCTCATCGAACAGCATCACCTTGGGATCCATAGCCAGGGCGCGAGCGATGGCGACCCGCTGCTGCTGACCACCGGACAGGCGTGAGGGATACTGCTGCGCCTTCTCGGCAATGCCGACCTTGCTCAACAGCGCCATGGCCTTGTCATGGGCTTCGGCGGCCTTGCGCTTGCGCACTACACGCTGCGCCAGGGTCACGTTTTCCAGTACGGTCTTGTGCGGGAACAGGTTGAAATGCTGAAACACCATGCCGACCTCGCGCCGCACCGCGTTGAGGTTGGTCTTGCTGCCGGCGATGTCGATACCGTCGATGATCACCTGGCCATCATCGAATTCTTCCAGGCCATTCAGGCAGCGCAGGAAGGTCGACTTGCCGGAGCCGGAGGGGCCGATGACCACTACGACTTCGCCCTTGGCGATTGCCGTGGAGACATCGTCCACCGCACGCACCACCTGATTGCGGCTGGTGAAGATCTTGACCAGATGCTTGACCTCAATCACTGCGGGCGAACCTCCGTTCCAGCCAGAAGAGTAATTGCGAAAGCACCGAGGTGACCAGCAGGTAGAGCAGGGCGACCGTGAACCAGATTTCAAAGGTAGCGAAGCTGGAGGTGATGATCTCCCGGCCGCTCTTGGTCAGATCAGTGATGGCGATGACCGACACCAGCGAGGAATCCTTGATCAGGCTGATGAACTGCCCAGCCAGCGGCGGCAGTACCCGCTTGAAGGCCTGCGGCAGGACGATGTGCAGCATGGTTTCCGTCGAGCTCATGCCCAGCGAGCGGGCCGCCTCGGACTGGCCCCGGGGAATTGACTGGATGCCGGCGCGCACGATTTCGGCGATGTAGGCGCCCGCAAACAGGGCCAGTGCACCCACACCGGCCACGATCCGGTCCAGATTCAGCACGGTGCCGATAAAGAAGTAGAAGATGAAAATCTGCACCAGCAGCGGTGTGCCGCGAATCAGTTCGATATACAGCACCGCCAGCCCACGCAGGGTCGGATTGGGCGACAGCCGGCACAGGCCGGTGATCAGGCCGATAATCAGGCCGATGAACCCGGAGACGAAGGAGAGCCAGATGGTGATCCACAGACCCTGGGTCAGGGGGCCGATCCGCCAGTGCGGGGTGGTGCCGATGTCATCATCGGCAGCTACGGTATCGCCGACCTTGACCTGGAGGCTGCTGCTGGCGACCGTCACTTGCAGCGGCGCGCCACCGGTTGCCGGGGCGATATCGACTGTGCGGGTGGCGCCATCGCCGTGGATGGCCTGCACCGTGCCGGCTGCCGGCGCAACTTGTGGCTCATCGGCCTGATAGAGGAAGTATTGCGGAACCCGCTCCCAGCGCCATTCATAGTGAACGCGCTGGGTCGCGAACCACAAGCCGGCCGCCATGCCCACCAGAATCAGTACCAGCAGCCCCTGCCAGGGCCACTGGGGTGAACGTTTTTTGAGCGGCACGGCGGATTACTGGACGTCTTTCAGCCAGTCGGTATTCTTAAACCATTTCTGCTGCAGCTTTTCGTGCTCGCCGTTCGTCTTGATCTTGACCAGGAAGGCGTTGATTGCCTTGAGGAATTCGGGATCGCCCTTGGCGATGGCCCAGCCGATCGGTTCGTCGGTAAACGGCTTGTCGAGGAATACCAGCTTGCCCTCGCCGCGCTGCACGTTGGCGACCAGGTTATAGGGCGAGTCGTAGATAAAGGCGTCTACCTTGCCGTTGACCACTTCCATCACCCCTTCAGCCTCGGTTTCGTAGGAGAAATACTTGGCCTTGGGAATGTACTTCTTGGTGGCGATTTCGCCGGTGGTGCCGAGCTTGGAGGCGACCTTGTACTGAGACTTGTTCAGATCCTTGTAGGATTTGACCTTGTCGGCGAGATCCTTGCGCAGCAGGATGGTCTGGCCAACCAGCATGTACGGCTCGGAGAAATCGATCTTCTGGGCGCGCTCCTCAGTGATGGTCATGCCGCTCATGATGATGTCGCACTTGTCGGTGAGCAGCGCCGGGATAATGCCGTCCCAGGCGGTGCTGACCAGTTCCAGCTTGGCGGCACCCAGATCCTTGGCCATCAGTGCGGCCAGATCGGGATCGAAGCCGACAATTTCGCCGCGCTTGTTGGTCAGTTCAAACGGCATATAGGCCGGTTCCAGGCAGACCCGCAGGCCGTCCTTCTTAATCTGTTCCAGCTTGCCGGCCCAGGCGGGCGACAGATTCAGGCTGAATACGGCCAGCGCGGCCAGCGCAAGCAGACGCTTTTTCATGCAGGAACGCTCCTCTCTAGACGGCTCGAAGATCGCAATGACGGATGGACGAGGCGCCGACCTTGAGCCGGCCGGCGCATACCGCCGAATACTACCGTTTCATGACGCAAGAGGACAGTCATCATGCGCGCTGCTAGGTGGATTTGCCCTCGTCGAGCAGTTCCTTGATCACCATGCGCGTACCGCAATCCGGGCAGCGGGGCATTTCCTCAATGGGGATGTAGATGATCTCGGTGTAGCGACACCGCGGGCATTCGACCTGCACGGGTTCGGCCTTATCACGCTGCATGGTAAAACTCCTCGCCCAGGGGGCGGGTTAGGCGCAGAGGCGAGCGATGGCCTGCTCGAAGCGCTGCAGGCCCTGCTCGATGAGTTCATCCGCAATGATCAGTGAGGGCGCCAGGCGGATCACGTCCGGTCCGGCCACCAGGATCAGCAGGCCCTCGTCGAGGGCGGCCTTGATGAAATCGCGACTGCGGCCGTGCCAGGCCGGGCTCAACTGGCAGCCCAGCAGCAAGCCCATGCCGCGCAGTTCGCTGAATACGGCAAAGCGCTGGTTGATCCGCTCCAGCCCGGCCCTGAACAGCGCGTGCTTGTGGTGCACCCCGGCCAGTACGGCAGGATCGCTGAAAATCGCCAGCGCCGCACCGGCGACCGCGCAGCCGAGCGGGTTGCCGCCATAGGTGGTGCCGTGACTGCCGACACCAAGGCTGTGGGCGATGGCGGCGGTGGTGAGCATGGCGCTGATGGGGAAGCCGCCGCCGATGCCCTTGGCTGTGGTGAGAATGTCCGGGATCACGCCATAGCCCTGATAGGCGTAGAGGTGGCCGCTGCGACCGTTGCCACACTGCACTTCGTCGAAGATCAGCAGGGCCTGATGGCGGTCACACAGCGCGCGTACGCCCTGCAGGAATTCCGGGGTTGCCGGAGTCACGCCGCCTTCGCCCTGCACCGGTTCCAGGATCACCGCGCAGGTGCGCTCGGAAATCGCGGCGGCACAGGCGGCCAGATCATTGAACGGCACATGGCGGATGCCCGGCGGCAGCGGTTCGAAGCCCTCGGTGTACTTGGGCTGGCCGCCGACGGTGACGGTGAACAGGGTGCGGCCATGGAACGACTGGGTGAAGGCGATGATTTCGCGCTTGTCGGCGCCAAAGTGATCGGCGGAATACTTGCGCGCTAGCTTGAGCGCGGCCTCGTTGGCCTCGGCGCCGGAGTTGGCGAAAAACACCCGTTCGGCAAAGGTCAGTTCGCATAGCCGCTCGGCAAGACGCAGGGCGGGCTCGTTGGTGAGTACGTTGCTGACATGCCAGAGTTTTTGTGCCTGTTCGGTCAGCGCGGCCACCAGTGCCGGATGGGCATGGCCGAGGCCGGTGACGGCGATGCCGCCGGCAAAGTCGATGTACTCGCGCCCGTCCTGATCCCACAGGCGCGAGCCTTCGCCACGCACCGGAATGATCGCCGCCGGGGCGTAGTTGGGAACCATCACTTGATCGAACAGCGCGCGGGTAACAGGGGTATGGCTCATCGGAACGATCCTGAACGAAGGTTGGGCCGGGAGATGGAAAGGCGCATAGCATACCGGTTTTTACTGCGCGCTTAGTGCAGTCCGCAGCGGTGATCGTTCCCTGCGCCGCCCGCGCAGCGGTGCCGACAGCAGTGAATATCTGCCCCGGTCCTCCGGTAGAACGACCGGGAGCAGGGGTGCTGGTATCGGCGACCGTGACGTCGCTGCTGCCTTGACCCGGCCCATCGGTCATGCGCTCCCGACGGGCGTGGGCAGGCGCTGGCCCGTATCGGGTTGCGGGTCAATCCCTGAACATGCGCGGTAACAGCCTGACGAAGTGGAACAGGCCACGCAGGCGATTGCCCAGTCCACGGCCGTGCAGCAGGTGCAGTGCGCCTTTCAAGCCTTCGTAGAGCGTAGCGTCATACGGATGCCAGAACAGGTTGCGCTTGGCAAAGTGCAGCAGTTCAGTGGTCACTACCTGCGGCTGGGTCATCTCGTCAAAGCCCAGTTCGCCATGACTGCGGCCAATGCCGGATTCCTTGACGCCGCCCCACGGCGTTTCCGCCATGCCATGGGTCAAGAGATGATCGTTAATGGTAATTACGCCAGCATGAATGCGCCGCCCCAGCGCTACCGCCTCGCGGGTATTGCGTGACCACACCGACCCGGTCAGGCCCAGGCTGGAATCGTTGGCCAGTTCAATTGCCTGATCCATGTCATCCACCGCCATGATGCCCAGCACCGGCCCAAAGGTTTCCTCGCGCATCAGCTCCATGCGGTGATCGACATGGGTCAGCACCGTCACCGGGTAGAAATTGGCGTGGGCGTGGGCCGGGTCAATTCTGACCTGAGCGAGAATGGTCGCACCCTTAGCCAGCGCATCATCCACCTGACGCTGAATGGTCTTGAGCTGGCGTTCGGTGCACATCGCGCCGATATCGACGTTGTGATGGGTATTCGGTCCCTGGCGCAGTGCTTCCACCTTCTGCTTGAGCAGAGCGATGAACGGTTCATACACCTCCCGGTGCACATAGATGCGCTCGACGCCGCCGCAGGACTGGCCGCTGTTCTGCAGGCCGGCCCACATCGCGCCATTGACCGCCCGTTCCAGATGCGCGTCCGGGCAGACCAGCATCGGATCATTGCCGCCCAGTTCCAGCGAGACCGGCACCAGGCTCTCGGCGGCCTTGGCCATCAGAATCTTGCCGACCGGCACGGAACCGGTGAAGAACAGCTTGTCGACGTGGTTGTCCGGTTCGAGCAGGATTTGCCCGATGATAGCGCCGGGAATGTTGAGGTGAATGAACACATCGGCGGGCAGACCGGCGGCCACGATCATCTCCTCGATCTTGCGCCCGACCATCTGGGTTTCCGGCGCGGTCTTGAAGATCACCGTATTACCGGCGAGCAGGGCCGGCACGATCTCGTGCATCGGAATGCCCAGCGGATAATTCCACGGCGCGATGATGCCGATAACGCCAAAGGGCAGACGGAAAATGCGGCTGCGCTTGTTGAGAAACAGCAGGGAACCGCTACGCACCTTGCGCGGCTTGAGAAAACGCCGGGTGTTGCGGGCGTAGTAATCGACTGCCATGGCGCTGGGCAGTACTTCAGTGGCCAGCGCCTCGACGCGGGTTTTGCCGACATCCTTGGAAATGGTCTCGCTGACGGCATCGGCATGCTCGACCAGGTAATCGCGAATGCGCAACACAAAGCGCACCCGTTCCGCCAGCGGCAGTGCTGCCCAGGCGGGTTGCGCGGCGCGGGCGCGGCGGATGGCTTCGCGGGCTTCCTCGGCGCTGTTCATTTGCGAGAAGCCAACGATATCGCCAGTGGCGGGATTGACACAGACGGTCTTGTGCAGGTCGAAGGTTTCGGGGGTGCTCATGGCGGGCGCTCCTCGGTACGGGGGTACGGGTAAACAGGGCAGGACAGGCGCGGCGAACGGCTTGTGCAGGGGCCGCTGCTCACGGGATACAGTTTCGGTATAGCCGGGCCATGGCAGTATTGGCTTGTAAGAGCTGGCTTTTCTTGCCAATGCCGCGCGATCATCCGCCGCACCGATTTGCCCGGATTTGCCCACCTCGGTTACATTCCAGCGTCCTTATCCGCAGCCGCGACGGTCGACCATGTCCAAGATCACTAAAAGCATCTACCGGGTTCTGTTTATCAACCAGGGCAAGTTGTACGAGTTGTATGCGCGCAGCATTTATCAGGGTGAGTTGTACGGTTTCATCGAGGTCGAGGAGCTGATTTTTGGTGAGCGTTCCAGCGTGCTGGTCAATCCGGCCGAAGAGCGCTTGCAGAATGAGTTCAGCGGTGTGCAGCGTACCTTCATCCCTCTGCACTATGTGGTGCGCATCGATGAAGTCGAGCGTGAGGGGGTGAGCAAGATTCGTCCGGTGGAAGGCGGCGATAACGTGATGTCCTTTCCGCAGCCGCTGGTGCCACCCGGCGGTGGGCGTGGTAAGGATTGAGGCGGTTTGATAACGGTTCAGACGGAGGCGGGCATGGAAACGGCAGCATGGTGGGAAATTCTGCTGGGTGGACTGGCGGCGGTGCTGGTGGTGCTGTGGTTCCGGCCCAGCATCCGGGCGGCAATCGAACGGGGTCGCACAGCGACGAAGGATTGGCCGGCGGCACTGATTCCGCTGGCGCTGGTGGTGCTGTTCGTGCTGTTGCTGATTGCGTCGGTGCGGTCATGAATGCCGCGCATTTCGTGCTGTGCGGCGACCCGGAAACGCTGAACGGTGGCTATCTGTACGACAAGCGCATCGTCGAGGGCCTGCGCGCCCAGGGCTGGAGCCTGCCCTGTCATGCCCTGCCGGATGGTTTTCCATGGCCGGATGCGGCAGCGCTGGCAGCGGCGGAGTCCCTGCTGAACAGCCTGGCCGATGGGGCGATGGTGGTAATCGATAATCAGGTGTTTGGCGCCCTGCCCGAACTGCTGCGGGCGCAGGCGGCGCGGTTGCGGCTGGTAGCGCTGGTGCATCATCCGCTGGCGGCGGAAACCGGGCTGAGCGCGGCGGCGCAGGCACAGCTCCTGGTCAGTGAACAGGCGGCGCTGGCGGCAGCGGCGCGTGTGATCGTCACCAGTCCGGTGACCGCCCGCACACTGGTCAATGAATACGCGGTGCCCGCCGGGCGCATTGGCGTGGTGCTGCCCGGTACCGAGCCGGCGCCGCTGGCGGCCGGTTCCGGTGGCGATGAGCTGTTGCTGCTGTGCGTGGCCTCGCTGACGCCGCGCAAGGGCCATGCGGTACTGCTGCGGGCGCTGGCCGGGCTGCGCCAGTACCGTTGGCATCTGCGCTGCATCGGCAGCCTGACGCGCGATGCCGGGACTGTTGCGCAGTTGCGGGCGCTGGTCGCGGAGCTGGGGTTGGAGGGCCGGGTGACCTTTGCTGGTGAGAAGCAGCCTGATGCGCTGGAGCCGGACTATCACCGGGCCGATCTTTTCGTGCTGCCGTCCTATCTGGAAGGCTATGGCATGGTGCTGGCCGAGGCGCTGGCGCGGGGCTTGCCCATCGTCAGTACGACCGGTGGCGCGATTCCCGATACGGTGCCGGCCGATGCGGGTCTGCTGGTGCCGCCGGGCGATGTTGCAGCACTGGCGGCGGCGCTGGATACGCTGTTCAGCGATGCCGGACAGCGCCAGCGCCTGGCTGCTGGCGCCCGCCGGGTCCGGGCGACTTTGATCGACTGGCCGGCAACCTGCGCGCGTTTTGCCGCTGAATTGCATCAGATTGGCGTGGATTGAAACCGGCCGCGCGCATTTATTCCAGGATCTCGGCACGGTTGATATCGCTCAGGCGCAGCGACAGAGTGGCGCTGCCACCGGACTTGCGCACCGTGATCTGTAACATGCCCTCGCTGTTAATTGCGCCGATCTGGCCGGTATAGCGGGTGCCGTTGCTGGTTTGCAGGCGCACGATGCGGCCGCTGTGCCGCGCCAGTTCCGCCACCGGCAGCGGATGGAACTCGCGCTGCACTGTGATAGTGGACGGGGCGAGTGGCGAGAGCGGACTCTCGGTTTCCACTTTTGGCACCGGCGGCGGTTCGGGATTCAGCAGCCTGGCCAGGCGCGCCGCATCCCATTTCAGGCTCAGATCGCTCACCGGGGTCGAACCGACTGCCACGCTGAGCCCGAGCAGTTTGAGCACATCTTCGGGTGTATAGCCGGCCAGATCGGTGACATCCAGCGGCGCCGGTGGCCGGGCCAGCACGGTCAGTTCGCCTTCGCTGGTGCCCAGGAAACGCCGATAGGCATCCAACAGGCCCGGGCCGGGGTCGATACCGAGTGTGCGCAGGCGCTCCGCCAGCCGGCGGACGTGATCATCCAGATAGGCCTCGACGCTCTTGCCGGCCTTGGCGGCGCAATAGGTATTGCGGCGCGCGTTAAAGCCGGCATCGCGCAGCACCAGGCGCAGATGGGTCAGGCGCGGCTGAAAGCTGAGCAGGGTGGCTGGGTTGAGTGGCTCGGCCGGGGTGGTGATGCCGATATCCAGGTTCACGGTCGTCCAATCGCCGGTGTAGCTGTCCACCTGCAGCTCCAGGCGATGATCGCGCGGCGCGTAGCGATAGCCGATGCGCAGATCGCTGAGCAACTGCGAGTAGCCCATGCTGCGCCATTCGGTGCCGCCGAAGCGGGTCAGGGAACCGCAGCCGAGTGCATCGAGATGATCGAACGGCGAGTCGGTTTCAGGCGTGACTGGGGCGTTGAGAAACCCGCCATCCAGTGGCAGATCAATCTGTTCTGCCGCTAGCGCCATCGCCTCGGGGAACTGGCCATGTCGCAGCCGCCAGTCCAGCAGGAGCAGATCGATGAGGTTGGGTGCGCTCAGGCGCAGGCTGCCGATCGACAGGGTATCGTTAAGCGCGTGCGGCATGATGCGCAGGCCGTCGATGCCGATCGAGCCTTGCGGGGCCAGGCTGACGCCGGCATAGCTGATCTCGGCGAAGGGTTTGGCCAGCTGCACCAGGTAATCGGCCTGCTGCCGGGTCTGATACCACAGATAGCCGGCGGCACCGGCAACAGCCAGCAGGACCACGACCAGAAGCGTGGCTGCAGCGATCATAAGCTTGCGCATGGGTGGATACCTCGGCATGACGGGGAACAGGGGCGGCGCACGCAGCCGGCCCGCGCTGCCGCTCATGATACGCCGCCATGGAGCGCGTGACGGTCCTTTGCTAAGCTTGCGCCGGTTTTGCGGGCGCCATGGCCGCAGCGATTGCACCGAAGGTCCGCGTATCCACCAGAGAGATGTCGTCCATGAATTTCGCGCAGATCGGCCTCCAGGTGCCGACGCTCCTGTTGCCCCGGCCGGGTGTGGATCTTACCCGCTGGGCGGTGGTCGCCTGCGACCAGTATACCTCGCAGCCGGATTACTGGGCGCGGGTCGAGGCCTGCGTGGGCGAGGCGCCTTCGACGCTACGCCTGATGCTGCCGGAAATTTACCTGGGCGCTGCCGACGAAGCGCAGCGTATCGCGGCGATCCAGGCCACCATGCAGCGCTATCTGCACGAAGGTGTGCTGCAGCCGCAGCCGCCCGGTCTGTTGCGGATCGAGCGCGAAACCGCGCGCGGGCGCACGCGGCGCGGCCTGATCGCGGCCCTGGATCTGGAGCACTACGATTTCAACGCGGGCGCCCGCACCCTGATTCGGCCCACCGAAGGCACCATTCTCGAACGGCTGCCGCCCCGGGTGCGGGTGCGCGCACAGGCACCGCTGGAATTGCCACACGTCATGGTGCTGATCGATGACCCCGAGTGCAGCGTTATTGAGCCGCTGTTCGCTGAGCCGCAGGAGCCACTCTACGACGCGCCGCTGATGCTCGACAGCGGCCGGGTGCGCGGCTGGCGGGTTGATCATCCGCTGCTGATCCAGTGGGTCGCCGAGCAGCTCAGCCGGCTGGCCGACCCGGCGACCTTCAACGCCCGCTACGGGGTGCACGATGAGCCGGTGCTGCTGTATGCCATGGGCGATGGCAACCATTCCTTCGCGACCGCCAAGACCATCTGGGACGAGATCAAGCGCAGCGCGCCGGACCCGGTGGCTATTCTCGAACACCCGGCCCGCCATGCTCTGGTGGAGCTGGTCAACCTGCATGATGCGGGCTTGGAATTTGAAGCCATTCACCGCGTGGCCTTCGGGATCGACAGTGGCGCGCTGCTGACGGCGCTGGCGGCGTTCTGCACGGCCGAGGGCGCGCGCGTGACGGTGCTTGAGTGCCCGGACTGGGCGGCGGCGCGGCAGGCCTGGGCGGAGCTGCAACAGCCCGGACGGCAGGTGATTGCCTTTGTCGCCGGGGCGCGCTGCGGCGTGCTGCGGATCGACCAGCCACGCCTGAGCCTGCCGGTGGCCACGCTGCAGGCGTTTCTCGATGCCTACCTGCCGCAGCAGCCCGGTGCGCGGCTCGACTACATTCATGGTGAGGACACGCTGTGCCAGCTCGGTGCTGCAGCGGGCAACATCGGCTTTTACCTGCCGGCGCTGGCCAAGGGCGATTTCTTCCGCACCATCATTCGCGATGGCGCGCTGCCGCGCAAAACCTTCTCGATGGGCGAAGCTGACGAGAAACGCTTTTATCTGGAGTGCCGGCGCATTATTCCCTGAGAACGGTGCGCGTCGGCGCCGAGCAACGAGGATCGGGCGATGGGCAAGGCATTGGAGCTGCTGGATCTGAACGGCGTGCGCAACATCGGTGTGGCCGCGCATGTCGATGCGGGCAAGACCACCCTGACCGAACGGATGCTGTACTACGCGGGTGCCTCGCACAAGATCGGCGAAGTGCATGAGGGCGCGGCGCATATGGATTATATGGCCGAGGAGCAGGAGCACGGCATCACCATCACCGCCGCCGTGACCCGCCTGCCCTGGCGTGGGCATTTGATCCAGTTGATCGACACGCCCGGCCATGTCGATTTCACCATCGAAGTCGAGCGCTCGATGCGGGTGCTGGACGGCTGCGTGATCGTGCTCGACGGCGTGCGCGGCGTAGAGCCGCAGACGGAAACCGTGTGGCAGCAGCGCACCCGCTTCCAGTTGCCGGCCCTGTTTTTCGTCAACAAGCTCGATCGGCCCGGGGCGGACTTCGCCCGGGCGCTGGCCACGGTGCGCGAGCGGCTCGCTGTCGAACCGGTGGCGGTGACCGTGCCGGACCCGGCCGGCGCTGGCGCGGTGATCCATCTGATCGAAGGTACCCGGCTGCGGTTTGGCGGCGAACGTGGCGAGCAGTTGAGCGCGCTGCCCTGCGATGCCGTGACCTGGGCGCAGGTACGGCCCTGGCGGGAAACCCTGCTGCTGGCGGTGGCGGAACTGGACGATGCGCTGGCCGAGCAGGTGCTGACCGAGCAGGAGCCGGACCCGGAGGCGGTGTGGATGGCACTGCGTCAGGTGACCCTGGCCGGTCGGGTTTGTCCCTGCTTTGCGGGCAGTGCACTGCGCAATCAGGGCGTGCAGCCGTTGCTCGATGGCGTGACCCGTCTGCTGCCGGCGCCAACCGAGCGTCCGCCGAGTCTGGCACAGCGTCCCGATGGGACCTGCGAAGCGGTGGTGATGGACGCAGCCGGACCGCTGGCGGCGCTGGTGTTCAAGGTGCAGATGTGGGAAGGCCGCCGTCATCTGTTTGCCCGTCTCTATCGTGGCACGCTCAGGCCCGGCGATCTGGTGGCGATTCCCGGGCCACGCGGCCAGATGCGCCAGGAACGGGTGGCGCGGCTGTTTGAGGTCGATGCCAATCACAAGAGCCGGATCGACGAGGCCAGCGCCGGGCAGATCGTGCTGCTGGCCGGGCTGCGCTGGGCGACGACTGGCGATACCCTGTGCGCACCGGAGCATCCGCTGTGGCTGGAGCGCATCGAGACCCGTGCGCCCGTGCTGGGTCTGGCGATCGAGGCACAGTCCGGCGCTGATGAGGACAAGCTGCTGGAGGCGCTCGACAAGCTGCAGCAGGAGGATCCGACCCTGCGCGTCGAGGAGGACCCGGAAACCGGGCAGCGGGTGCTGCGGGGTATGGGCGAACTGCATCTGCAAATTGCCGGGGAACGTCTGCGGCGCGAGTTCAACGTCAACATTCGCGTGGGCAGCCCCGACGTGGTGACCCGGGAAACCATCGAACGCGCCGCCACGGCCAGTAGCCTGTTCCACCGGCTCATCGAGCAGCCTGATGGCAAAAAGCTGGAGATGAAGGCCGGGGCGCGGGTGGCGGTTGAACCGCTGCCGCGTGGTGCCGGGGTGACGGTCAGTGCCGATGCACCCCAGGTGATGCCGGCGGGTTTGGAGCTGAACCCCGCGCAGCGTGAGGCCCTGGCCGCCGGTGCCGATGATGTCCTGGCGACGGGGCCGACCCGTGGTGCGCCCTTGCAGGATGTGGCGTTGCGGGTACTGGAAGTGGAGCTGTTTGGCGCGTTGTCCAGCCCGCAGGCGCTGCGGGTGGCGGTGGCCGAGGCGGCGCGCAAGGCCCTGGCCCAGGCTGGCGGTCTGGTGCTGCGGCCGATCATGACCACCGAGGTGGTGGTGCCGGAGAGCGATGTCGGTGCGGTGCTGGGTGATTTGCAGGCGCGCCGGGCGGTGATCCGCGACACCGCGACGCTGGGTGAGATGAGCGTGATCCAGTGTGATTGTCCACTGGATCGCCTGCTGGGCTATATCACCGATCTGCGCGGCATGACCCGTGGTCGCGGCCAGTTCACCATGACCTTCGATCGTTTCGATAGCGCCTGACGATGCGGCGCACAAAAAATAACGACGCACTGCACAAAAGGGAAAATTTTTTCGTTAGAATCCTCGCTTGCGGTCATTGCATTTTTTTGACTCTTGATATCCGGGCTGTATGGATGAGTCGTGATGCCGCGTGGGGCGCCGGGTTCCAGACCGGTCGCCGGTTAAAACTGACAGAACCGGAGTAACATGCCATGAACCGGACCAGAAGCGAGTTTTTCGATCCGACCCAGTTCCTGGGCGAGATGATCGATCTGACCAATCAAGTGCAGATGGCCAGCTTTGAGGCCATGATGACCAACTGGGAAGGGGGGCTGGACTTTTTCGCCAACCTGCTCAAGCGGACTGAGGAAATGACTGCCCGGCGTAATCCCCTGTTGCGCAGTGTGGCAGAGTAAGGCTTGAGCTTAGGACCGCGCCTGTGGAAGCAGCGCTGTCGATGCGATAACAACTAAAGACCGGTTCCCGGCAGTAGCGCGCTCCCCGAGGCAGGCAACGCGCGGGGCCGCCGGGAATCTCCCTGGAATGGCGATTACGCCGCGATGGATTTCAGCAGTATTGGATATTGACCCGAGACCAAGCCGGATTGATCTGTCGATGTTCAAGCGCAGTCTGGCGCGCTGCACGGCTAAAGGCGGCACCCAGCCGGCATGGCAGGAAGGCGAAGCCGTGCCCTGAGATGGCCCGGCCGCGCCTGCCTATTCGAAAACACCCCGATCAAGCTGTTCCAGCAGGGCAGGCGTCACCTCGTCAAAGCGCAGGACACGCCGGCCATGGTGATCCTTGAGAAATTCCCGTGCTTCCGCCTCGCTGGCCAGCGGCACCAGTTCGTGGCCCATCGGCCCGAGGGTATCGGAGCCCACCACATACCAGGCGTTGCGGGCATTGATCCGCGTGACCCCGTAATACTCAGTCACGCCAATGGCGGCGATCTGCTCCTGGCTATGACCGGGTGCATATTTGGACAGGTTCAGCAGGTACTTGAACAGATCCTTAGCGCCATCGAAGTGATGGGCATGGCCGTCCTGGTAATGCACGGTTGCGACCCAGTCCGGATAGAGGCTGACGAACATGCCGCACACCGGACAGGTATCCCTGGGACCGGGTGCGGGCAGTTGCAGCGACTCGCCCCAGACCGCCGTGAGCAGACCGAACAGGAGCAGTCCGGCAGCCAGTCGGGTCTTGAGCCTGAGCCGGGGTGTGCTCATCCGTGCGCAGCGTGCTGCTTCTTGTCTGCGCGCTTCTTGCGGATCATGGCGGTATCGCTGGCCATGCTCTGATAGGCAGCCTGCAGCGCAGTGTCGAAATCGCCCAGTTCACCGCCCTGTTCCTTCTGGACCGCTTCGGCAGCAGTCTTGTCAGCGAAGGCGACCTTGCTCTGCTGGGTCATCACGCCCGGCAGTTTCGAGCCGATCAGATAGGTGGCGTCATCTACATTCACCAGCGGCTTGGGATCGGTCTTGGCACCAAAATCGGCGGCGTAGATCGCCTTCGGGCCACGGTCGAGATTCAGGGCCAGACTGAGTGCGGCACAGTGCAGCGAGCAGGTGGCATCGATCAGATCATCCTGATACTGCACCAGGTGGCGACTGTGATGGTATTGCGTGCGATCCATGCCGCAGTAGGGGCACTTGGGGTAGCGGACCAGCTCGTTATCCAGCGGCTTGGGGTCCGGCTGAGTCTTGGGTACGAACTGCAGCGGCGTGCCATCGGTTGCGCAGGGGGTACTGGCGATGCTGGGCACGCTGAGCGCGGCGATGCCGGCGGTGGCACCCGTAACGGCGAACAGACGCAGCATCTGGCGGCGTGTGGGCTGGACAGGATCAGTCATGACGGCAATTCCCTTGGATGGGTGATAAAAGTGGATAAGGATTCATCTTAATCGATCAATCGGGTGCTGGCATTGCGGACGGTCATTGCTGAGACAGCAGATCAGCGACGGCGCGGGCAAAGACCTCGGGAGTAGATTCACCGATGATGCGGGCGCGGATGATGCCCTGGCGATCGATGAGGAAGGTCACCGGCAGGCCCATCACCCGGTAGTCGCGGGTGACCACGCCCTGGCGATCCAGCAGTACCGGATAGGAAATGCCCAGCCCGGCGACGAAGGGCCGCACGGTTTCCACAGGCTGCATGACGTTGACGGCCAGAATCACCAGACCGCGCCCTTGGTGCTGGCGATAGACCGGTTCCAGCGCCTGCATCTCGCCATGGCAGTACGGACACCAGTCGGCCCAGAAACGCAGCGCAACGACCTGACCGCGATACTGTTCGGGGAAACGTATCCCCGGACCGTCGAGCTGCTCCAGGGTAAACGCCGGCGCTGGCGTACCGTTGTGCAGGGTGGTGATGTTCTGGTCACAGGCAGCAAGCCAGGATAGCAGAGCGATCAGGAGCCATCGCAGCAGGGTCATGGGTGCGTCATCCGAGCAGGATCAGGTTGGAGCGCAGGATCAGAGCGGTCGCCAGCACATAGAAGGCGCCGAATCCAGCCAGCGCCACGCCGGTCAGCCAGCGCATTTCGCCGGGCATCACCCTGCGCAGACTGGCGATGTGGCGACAGGGTGCGAGCAGTCCGGCACCCAATCCAGCAGCAGTGGCGGCGAACAATGGCAGGTACAGCGCATAGCCGACGTAATCGTAGCCCGCCTTGAGCAGGCAGAACGGGCAGTGATGGTTCGGATTCTCGTACACGTACAGGGACAGGAACGCGATGATGGCGGCGATAGCGACTACAAAGGTCAGCCCGCTGATGGCGGCGAACAGCGCTCCCAACGCCGGCCAGCGCCAGAGGGCCGCACCGCTGCCCAGCAGCAGCCCGGCCATGCCATAAAACGCCAGCAGTGCCGGCCGCACCGGCCAGCCGGCCAGTTCCGCCGCTGCACCCTGACCCTCGGCGCTGAACAGCGAACCGCAGCAGGAGGTGATCACTTCCGGTTTCAGACCGAGGAAGTAGGCGCTTTGCAGTAGCAGCTCCAGCAGCGCCAGCGGCATGATTGCCAACAGCAGGGCATATTTCACCCGCACCAGCGGATAGTCATGGCCCTGCTGATCGACCCGGTTGAGCAGCAGCCACAGTGCCGCCAGGAAGAACAGGGCGATTTTCAGCAGCAGGGTGGGAAAGCCGAAGGCATTGATGTTCAGCACGCCGGTGGCGCACATCGCGCCGACAAACTGGCTGGACAGGCTCTCGGCACTGTGCACAAACAGCAGCAGCGACAGCAGTTCCGCGCCCAGCACGAAACCGAGCAGGGTGGACACCAGATAAGTGCGCCGCTCCAGCCGGATCTGCAGTTCGCTGCCGCTGGCAATATCCCAGTGCCGCAGCAGGGTCCAGGCAAAGCCGCTGGCCAGCAGCAGTGCGCCGCTCACGCACAGGGCAATCAGGTGCAGGGCGACCAGGGCGGGCGTGATCAGCATGCGTAGTCACCGACGATGTGACCATCGTGCAGTTCGATCAGTCGCGTGACCGGCGCGGCGCTGCATACCCGTGGATCGTGGCTGCTGATAAGCACGGTGCGCCCCTGCGCCGCCAGTTCGCCAAGCAGCGCCAGCACCTCGCCGGACAGGGCGCTGTCGAGATTGGCGGTGGGTTCATCGGCGATCAGCACCGCCGGATCGTTAATCAGCGCCCGGGCCAGGGCAGTCCGTTGCGCCTCGCCGCCGGACAGCCATTCCACCCGGCTGGCGGTTTTTCCGTCCAAGCCGAAGCGTTCCAGCAGGGCCTGGGCGGCCTGGGTCAATTCCCGGTGTGGCCGGCCGAGCGGATAGGCCGGCAGCATCACGTTTTCCAGCACGCTCAGGCCGCGGATCAGGTTGAACTGCTGGAACACAAAGCCGAAGGTGTGTCGGCGCACCTCAGTCAGGAAACGTTCCGGCAGGTTCGAGAGCAGACGGCCATCGAGGCTGATGCGCCCGCTCGTAGGCCGCGCCAGCGCTCCGACCAGGGTAAGCAGCGTGGTCTTGCCGGAGCCGCTCGGTCCCTTGAATACAGTCATGCCGCCGCGCTGCAGCGTCAGGCTGACCGCGCACAGCGCCCGGCACTCGTTGGGCTGACCCTGATGGAAAATCTTGCTGACCGCGCTTAGTTCAATCATCAATCAACCCCTTCAGCCGCGCATCACCGCATCGGGATCGGCAATCGCCGCCCGCCAGCCCGGAATCAGCGTGGCGACAATATAGGGCAATACCGTCACCGCCAGCAGGACCAGCAGTTGTTGCAAATCCACCGCCGGCGTCAGGCGGAATTCGGGATACAGCACCGCCCAGCCTTTCAGGACCGGCGCGAACAGGCGTGCGCCACCGTAGAACACCTGTACGTAGGCCAGCGCGTAGCCGGTGAGAAAGGCGGTCAGCGAGATCAGGGTTCCTTCCCACAGTTTCATGCGCAGAATATCGCCGGTCTCCCAGCCAATGGCCTTGAGAATGCCGATTTCGCGCTTTTCCTCGGCACTCAAGCCGGCGGCCTTGTCCCAGGCCAGAATCAGGAAGGCCAGCAGCAGGGTGCCGAGGGTCAGGAATACGATGCCCTCGCGCCAGTTGAACAGCGCGTCATAGGTGCGCAGAATTTCCGCGCGCAGGATCGGCCGGCTGGCAGGCAGGGCCAGGGTGATTTTGCCGGCGATGGTGCGCGCCTCGCGCGGATTGCGCACCGTTAGCACCGCGTCGGTGTAGGTGTCCGCCGGCGGCTGGAATAACTGATGGAAGGCGCTTTCCGACAGCAGCAGCAGATCGGCACTGAGCAGTTCCGAAGTGCTATCGAGCAGGGCGGTGATTTTCAGCGGCAGCGGCTGGCCATTGGCGGCGCGCAGGCTGAGATAGTCGCCAACACCGACCTCGCGTACCCGGGCCAGCGTCGCGCCGACCATGATGGCATCCGCCGTCAGACCGCGTTCCGGGGCAACCATCAGGGTGTAATTGGCCTTGACCGCCGGGTCGTAGTAATAGCCCCACAGCCGGCCGCGCACCGCGCTGACGCCGCGAATGCCGCGCAGGGTGTCCAGCCAGGCCGCAGGCAGCAGATCATGCCGGCCGGCGTTGAGCTTTTGCACGATGAGTTCGGGCGCATCCTGCATCAGCGTCGCCGCCTCGCGCCGCAGGCCCTGGCTGAGCAGCAGTACCGAGGCGAACAGGAACACCAGCAGGGTGTAGACCAGCAGCAGGCCGAGGTTGCGGGTCTTGCGCCGCAATAGGGCAGCAAGGGTGTAGTCGATCAGATAGTTCTGCCGTTCGAGCCAGGTACGCATCTCATTTTGGTCAGGGAACGCCGGGAGCAAAACGGTATCACAATCGCGGTAACGGGAAGCACCTGGCATTGATCATCTTCAAGGGAGAAGGCGTGGATATGAAAAAAATCGCATTGCTGTTGCTGATGCTGCTGAGCGGCTGCACAGTGGCGCCGCCCGAGGGTGTGACCCCGCTCAGCGGTTTCGAGCTGCAGCGCTATCTGGGCAAGTGGTATGAAATCGCCCGGCTGGATCACAGCTTTGAACGCGGCCTGAGCGATGTGAGCGCTAGCTACAGTTTGCGCGATGATGGCGGCGTGCGGGTGCTGAATCGTGGCTACGATGCCCAGGCGCAACGCTGGAAGGAGGCTGAGGGCCGCGCCTATTTCATCGGCGAGCCGAGTGTGGGCTCGCTGAAGGTGTCGTTCTTCGGCCCGTTCTATGGTGGTTATCACGTCATCGCCCTGGATCGGGAACAGTATGCCTGGGTGATGATCAGCGGGCCGAGCCGCGATTATCTGTGGATTCTGGCCCGCGAGCGGCAGTTGCCACCGACGGTGCGCGCGGCTCTGCTGCAGCAGGCCCAGGCCCTGGGCTTTGCTACCGAAGCTCTGATCTGGGTGCAACAGACGCGCGATGATGCCTGAGCACGCCGCATTATTCGGCGCCGGGAACAGGCAGTAGCAGTGCACCGCTAGGGAAGTGTTCCAGCGCCGCTGGATGATCCTGAAAGGGTGCGTGGTAGTCGGCCTGACTCGGGTGGCGGGTGTAGCGCGCCTCGGTGAACAGGCTTAGATCACTCAGGCCCAGTTCCCGGGCCAGCGCCCGGTCAGAGGTATCGGCGACGTCCCGGGAGCGCCAGGCCGCGTCCATCTGGGTCAGGACAAACAGCAGCAGCAGGACTGTCAGCAGCGCCAGGGCGACCTTGGCCTTGCGCAGTGTGGTCAAGCGGTGTAGCGGCATCGCGCATGTCCCGTATTCTCGTTGAGCATCAGCATACTCCGATGCCGCTGGCATGTAGAATCACCACTCCCCATTTCCCAATCAAGGAGCGCAAGTCGCGATGTCCCGTGTCCAGACTGGCCTGGAAGTCCTGATCAGCGACTGTCCTGAAAAAATCCGTGGTGCGCGCATTGGCGTGGTCTGCCATCCTGCCAGCGTTGATGCCGAACTGCGCCATGCCCTGGACCTGCTGCAGGCGGCTGGTGCGCACATCGCCGCCATTTTCGGTCCTGAACATGGTGCGCGCGGCGAAGCGCAGGATATGGAAGGGGTGGATGATCTGGCGCTGGATCCGCGTCTGGGCGTGCCGGTGCACAGCTTGTACGGGGCGAGCCTGGCCACCCTGAAGCCGCGCCCGGAGCAGTTACGCGATCTCGATGTGCTGGTGATCGACCTGCAGGATGTCGGTGCGCGTTATTACACCTTCGTCTGGACCCTGGCGCTGTGCATGGAAGCGGCGGGCCAGATTGGCCTGCGCGTACTGGTCTGTGACCGGCCCAATCCGCTCAATGGCATCACCACCGAGGGCAATCTGCTCCAGCCGGGCTTTGAATCCTTTGTCGGCCTGCATCCGGTGCCCAACCGGCATGGCCTGACCCCCGGCGAGATTGCCCGCTATGTCCGCGAGTGGCGCGGTATCGACTGCGAACTGGAGATCGTGCCGATGCGCGGCTGGCAGCGCGCGATGTATTTCGATGCGACCGGGCTGCCCTGGGTGTATCCATCACCGAATATGCCCACGCTGGAAACCGCGCTGGTCTATCCGGGCATGTGCCTGGTGGAGGCTACCGAACTGTCGGAAGGACGCGGCACCTGCCGGCCCTTTGAAGTCGCCGGTGCGCCGGGGATCGATGCCGAGGCGCTGGCGGCCGAGCTGACGCGGCAGGGTCTGGCTGGCTGCCGGTTTCGCCCGCTGTATTTCCGGCCCAAGTTTCAAAAGCACGCCGGCGGCACTTGCGGGGGCGTGCAGATTCATATCACTGAGCGGCAGCAGTTTGATGCCTATGCCACCGGCGTGGCCTTTCTGGACAGCGTCAAGCGTCTTGCGCCGCAGGTATTTGCCTGGCGGGAAAAGCCCTATGAATTTGTCGCCGACATTCCGGCGATTGACCTGCTGGCGGGCGATGCCAGCCTGCGTCAGGCGTTGGAAGATGCCGCCGACTGGCGGGAGCTGGCGGCCGACTGGGCGCGGCAGCGGGCGGAATTTGAGGCGGTGCGGCGCGCTGTATTGCTCTATTCCTGAACGGGATCAACGGGATCGCGGCGGGCGCGGTTTGGGCATAACCAGCAGTTCGGCGGTGCACGGCCACTTTCGGCTTCCTCAAGTCGCACCAGCAGGGTGGCGACCACGCCGGGATCGGCGTTCAGATAGGAGGCCAGCGCCACCTGGGGCTGGTCGTGGCGCTGCTGGAAGGCGGTGACCGTGGCCTCGATCTGTCGCGCCAGTCGCCCGGCGAATAGCAGATAGGGCAACACCAGCAGCTGTGGAAATTCGAGCCGGCGCAGCTGCTCCAGGGCCTGTTCGACGGACGGCATGGCGCGACTGGCATACGCGGTTTCCATCCAGGCAAAGCCCAGGGTTTCGCCAAGCAGGCGGGTAGCGCGGGCAACAGTGGCGTTGGCGTCGGGATCGGCGCCCCCGCGCCCGACCACCAGCAGCAGGCTGTCCTGACGCTGGTAATGACTCGCGAAGGCTGCTTCAGCCGCAGCAATGCGAGCAGCGGCGACGTGCAGCAGATGGGTATGTACGCCCAGTTCAGCGGCCAGGATGATTGTCATTTCCGGATGGCGCGCCCGCGCCGATTCCAGAAGCGCCGGAATGTCGTGTTTGAGATGCCCGGCGGCCAGCAGCAGCGCCGGCAGCACGGTGACCCGGCGCACGCCCTGCTGCCAGAGCTGCTCCAGTGCAGTGGCGATATCCGGCGCGGCCAGTTCCAGAAAAGCGGTCTGTACGGTGCGTTCCGGCAGCGCCTGACGGACCTGCGCCACCAGGGTTGCGAATTCAGTCAGACCGGCAGCGAGCCGGGTGCCGTGGCCGACCAGCAGCACGGTGGGCAGAGCGTTCTGGGCTGGGGAGATGGGCATGGAGCTTGCTAAGTGGTTCTGCGTGAGCACGCGCATGGGTTCCTGATGGAATCGTGTCTATCTTAGTGCTTAGGGATGGATTTTCATTCGCCACCTTTTGGAGCAAGTCATGATTACCATTCAATATCCGCACATGGGGCTGAACGATGAGCGCGCCCCGGTATTCGTTCAGATGTGGAATACATGGCGCGTCACCCGTACCGACACCAAGCAGCATATCATCGCCTGGGTCGCGGCCGTGGCCCGCAGTGCGCCCGGCGGCAAACTCAAGGAACTGGTGATTTCCTGTCACGGTGCCCCGGGATTTCTGCAATTGGGCGAAGGCTTCGGGCCATCGGACGTGAGCCTGTTTCAGGGCTGGCGAGGTCTGGTGGATAAGATCTGGATTCGGGCCTGTCTGGTAGCGCGCATCGTGGGTGCGGAAACCGCCAGTCAGGGCGATGGCGCCTTCCTCACGGCACTGGGCATGAGCGGTAATGGCCATACCTTTTGCCAGGGTGTGGCCAGGGCTGCCAACTGCTATCTCGTGGTGGGCACCGAACTCCAGGTTTCCGCGAACTACACCCAGGCTAACCCGGTTCCGTATGGTCAACTCGACAGTTATGAAGGGCTGGTCCTGTCCTATCACCCGGATGGAACCATCGGCTGGTCGCACCGCTATCCGTCGGTGTACAACGCCAACCCCACGACGCTGACGGCAAGCTCGCCGAACCGGGAATAAGCGTGCGGTGCCGTCACCGGTTGCGGGCTGTGGAGAGTGCCTGGATGCCAAATAACAGGTAACCGGGCGTTCGAAAGTGAGCGGAATTTGGATGCCGGCCTGCATCCCCGGCAACGCCGGGGACTCATCAGGTCAGTTTGTGCGAACGCGCGGCTGGAACCGCGTTCAGTCCTTGGCCATCCAGCGGTGGAAGAAGCCCGCCGCCGCGGCGCCGGCGATCGGCGCGACCCAGAACAGCCAGAGTTGTTGCAGCGCCCAGCCGCCAACGAAGATCGCCTGGCTGGTGCTGCGCGCCGGATTTACCGAGGTGTTGGTGACCGGAATGCTGATCAGATGGATCAGGGTCAGGCATAGGCCGATGGCGATCGGCGCGAAACCGGTCGGCGTGTTCTTGTGGGTTGCGCCGAGGATGACGATCAGGAAGAAGAATGTCATCACCACTTCACAGATCAGCGCTGCGTTCATCCCGTACTTGCCGGGCGAGTGTTCGCCAAAGCCATTGGCGGCAAAACCGCCCAGGCTGGAAAAATCACCCTTGCCGGTGAAGATCAGGTAAATCACCGCCGCGCCGGCGATGGCGCCGAGCACCTGGGCGATGATGTAGGGCAGCAGGTCGGAGGCCGGAAAGCGCCCACCCGCCCACAGGCCAACCGACACTGCCGGATTCAGGTGGCAGCCGGAAATGTGGCCTATGGCATAAGCCATGGTCAGCACGGTCAGACCGAAGGCCAGTGAGACGCCGACCAGGGCGATGCCGAGCGGATACTGATCCGGGCCATAAAAGACGGCAGCGAGCACGGCACTGCCGCAGCCACCGAGAACCAGCCACAGGGTGCCGATGAACTCGGCGGCGAGACGATTGCTAAGGGGCATTGTTCAATCTCCTTGATGCTGCGTGATGCATGAAGACATTGCGTCCTGGAAACGTCGTAGACACGATCAGGGTCGGCACCCGAATCAGGTCACAGACGCCGCAAAGTTTAGTTGCCCGTGGTGGTTTTTGTGATGACGCGTCGCGTCGATGTGATCGGCAGTCCCGACATGGAATGCGGTGCGCGGTTCAGGCGGCGCGGCTTTTGCCATACAGCGGCGCGTAGAGCGCGGCCAGACGAATCGCCTCGGCCATGCTCAGGGCATTGGCGCGGCCCGTACCGGCCAGATCGAAGGCGGTGCCGTGGTCGACCGAACTGCGGATGAAGGGCAGGCCGAGGGTGACGGCGATGGTGCGCTGGAAATCGACCATCTTGGTGGCGATGTGGCCCTGGTCGTGGTAGAGCGACAGCACGGCGTCGAAGGTGCCGTTCAGGGCGAGGTGAAACACCGAATCGGCGGCAATCGGCCCGCTGACCTCCAAGCCGAGGGCGCGCGCTGCGGCAATGGCCGGCGCCAGTTCGCGGCCTTCCTCATCACCGAATAGACCGTGCTCGCCGCCATGCGGATTAAGACCAGCCACCGCCAGCCGCGGTCGGGCAATGCCCAGGGTCTGCAAAGCCGCTGCGCTGCGCCGCAGGTAGTCGAGTACCCGTTCGCGGGTCACCAGACCGATCGCCTGCGCCAGCGAGACGTGGCGGCTGAGAAAAAAGACTTTCAACTCGAAGACCTGGAACATGGTCAGCGGGTCGGTGCTGCCAGTCAGCCGACCGAGCAGTTCGGTGTGGCCGATGTCCGGCACGCCGGCGGCCCGGAACGCTTCCTTGTTGATCGGTGTGGTGGCCAGCGCATCGAGTTGCCCAGCCTGGGCCAGTTCCACCGCGCGGTTGATGAACTCGAAGGCAGCACGGCCGGCTTCAGCCTGTACCTGGCCGAAGATCACCTGTTCAGCATCGATATTGTCCAGATCGATCAGGTCGATGCTGCCCGGCCGGTAATGGCCGGCGGCGGGGTCGCTCACCGGGTGCAGTTTCAGATCCAGCCCGGTGCAGCGCAGCGCCCGGCGCAGCGCCGAACCCGTGCCAATCACCAGCGGTCGCGCGGTCGCGTACAGCGCCGGATCGGCCAGTGCCTTGACTACGATCTCCGGGCCGACACCGGCGATATCGCCCAGGGGAATACCGATCAGGCTTCTATTCATGCGGATATCCGGATTTTTGCGCCAGCGGGGAAATTCGCCGGCCATGCGGCGGTCACAGGGGATACGGCAGCGGGACGCGGTCGTGATATACTCCGCCGCTTTCCTCAAGCGGCCGGTCCGGGCGGACGTCGAGCGCGACGGCCAGCCTCCCTCACATTGTAGACGAGTTAGCAGCATGGCAGAGAATCGTTATCTCCTGAACGCGCAACTGGCGCAGATGCTCAAGGGCGGCGTCATCATGGACGTGGTCAATGTCGAACAGGCCCAGATCGCCCAGGAAGCGGGCGCGGTCGCGGTCATGGCGCTGGAACGGGTGCCGGCTGATATCCGCAGGCAGGGCGGTGTAGCGCGCATGTCCGATCCGGGCCTGATCAAGGCCATTAAAGAGGCAGTCACCATTCCCGTTATGGCCAAGGCGCGTATCGGTCACTTCGTGGAAGCGCAGATTCTGCAGGCGCTCAAGATCGACTATATCGACGAGAGCGAGGTGCTGACTCCGGCCGATGAAGAGTGCCACATCGACAAGAGCGCTTTTAACATTCCGTTTGTCTGTGGTGCGCGCAATCTCGGCGAAGCGTTGCGGCGGATTGTCGAAGGTGCGGCGATGATCCGCACCAAGGGCGAGGCTGGTACCGGCAACGTGGTCGAGGCGGTGCGGCATATGCGTACCATGAACCGCGAGATCCGCCAGCTCGCCAATCTACCGGTCGAAGAAGTGATCAGTTTCGCTAAGAGCAACGGTTTGCCATACGAACTGGCTCTGGAAGTCAAGCGGCTTGGTCGCCTGCCGGTAGTCAACTTTGCAGCGGGCGGCATTGCCACGCCGGCGGATGCGGCGCTGATGATGCAATTGGGCTGTGATGGCGTGTTCGTCGGGTCGGGGATTTTCAAGTCCAGCGATCCGGCCCGCCGCGCCCGCGCCATCGTCAAGGCCACCGCCTATTACAACGATCCCGAGAAGCTGCTTGAGGTGTCGGTGGATCTGGGTGAGCCGATGTCGGGTCTGGACGTGACCAACATGCCCAGCGAGCAGCGTCTGGCTGGACGGGGCTGGTAATGAGCGCGGGTGCTGATCCCGGGCCGATCGGCGTGCTCGACCTGCAGGGCGGGGTGCAGGAGCATCTCGACCACCTGCGGCGCATCGGCGTCGCAGCCCGGCCGGTCAAGCGCGCTACCGAACTGGTTGGGCTGGCCGGTTTGATCATTCCCGGCGGTGAGAGCACCTGCCTGGCGCGGCTGCTGCACATCTTCGATCTGGATACGGCGATCCGCACCGCGCATGGCCAGGGCCTGCCGCTGTGGGGAACCTGCGCCGGGGCGATTCTGCTGGCGCACGAGAATGTCGGTGAGACGCCCTGCCTGGATCTGATTGATATCGCGGTCAGCCGCAACGCCTTTGGCAGCCAGCTCGACAGCTTCAACTGCGAGGTCGCGGTGCCGGCGGTGGCGGCGACGCCGATTCCGTTGACCTTCATTCGTGCGCCGAAGATCGTTCGGGCTGGCGCCGGGGTGCGGGTATTGCTGAGTCTGGAAGACTACATCGCCGCCGCTGAGGATGATCAGGTACTGGTGACGGTGTTCCATCCCGAGCTGACGCCGAGTCTGGCCTTTCACCGCTATTTCGCCCGCAAGTGCGGCCTGAGCGTCAACGCCGCTGATGTTGATCCCGACTGGACGCCGCAGAGCTGGATGCGCGGCGGCGCAGCGCCCTGAACACGGGATGGCCCGGAGCGACGCGGCGTGCGTCGCTCAGGGTGTCAGTCCGAGCAGGCGCGCCAGCAGGGGTACCAGCACCGCAGTCAGCAGAGCGTTCAGACCAATCGCCAACCCGGCAAAGGCACCGGCCAGGGTACTGATCTGGAAGGCGCGCGCGGTGCCAATACCGTGCGCGGCCACGCCAATGGCCAGGCCCTTGATGGCATCGTCGTGAATGCGCAGCCCGCGCAACAGCGCCGGTGCCGCCACCGCGCCGATTACCCCGGTCAGGATCACCAGCACCGCAGTCAGTGAAGGCAGGCCGCCGATCTTTTCGGCGATGCCCATGGCTACCGGCGTGGTCACGGACTTGGGCGCCAGCGATAGCAGGGTGCGCGGTGACGCGCCGAGCAGCGCGGCCAGGCCGATGGCCGAGAGAATCGCGGTCAGCGACCCGGCCAGCAGCCCGGCTAGAATCGGCACCAGCAGCCGGCGTACCCGCTCCCAGTGCAGATACAGCGGTATGGCCAAAGCCACCGTGGCTGGGCCGAGCAGGAAGTGGATAAACTGCGCGCCCTGGAAGTAGGTGGCATACGGTGTGCCGGTAGCCAGCAGGATTCCGACCAGCAGGGTGATCGCCAGCGCTACCGGATTGAACAGAGCCCGCCCGCCGCTGCGCTGAAACAGCCACTGCCCGGCCAGATAGACCGCCAGGGTCACCGTCAGCCACAGCAGCGGCGATGCCGTCAGGTACACCCAGATATCGCCCAGACGCTTATCCATGCTGATCGTCCTGGGCAGCATGCGCGCGGCCGATGAAGGCGCGCATCACCAGCGCGGTGACTGCCACGGTCAGCAGTGTGCTGAGCAGCAGGGCAACCGCTACCGCCAGCCATTCCTCGGCGAGGCGTGCGCCGTGCTGGATGATGCCGACCCCGGCGGGTACGAATAGCAGCGACAGATGCGAGAGCAGGGTTTGTGCGGTGTTGCGCAGCGACTCGGGCAGGGCGCCCCGTCCGAGCAGGGTCAGAAACAGCAGTACCATGCCGAGCACCGGCCCCGGTACCGGCAGGCCGCCAAGATGCCCCAGCAGCTCGCCGAGCAGTTGAAAGGCCAGCAGAATGGCCAGTGCGCCGATCATGAGATCACCAAACGGGTAAGCAGGGTGCGAGTATTCATGTGTGGATTTTGGCGGAAAGGCGCCAGACTGGCTACCCGGACCTGATCCACGATTCCACGATCCGAACCGCCGGGAGCAAGCGATGATGGCGAGTAGTGATGCAGCAGTAGGCGAGGTCTATCTGGTGGGCGCCGGGCCGGGTGATCCGGAACTGCTGACCCTGAAGGCGCTGCGGCTGATTCAGCAGGCCGATGTCGCGGTCTATGATCGGCTGGTGGGTGCCGGGATTCTGGCCTTATTGGCGCCGACTACGGAGCGCATTTTTGTCGGCAAGGCCCGCGAGCGGCACACCCTGCCGCAGGACGACATCAACAGCCTGCTGGTGAATCTGGCCCGGCAGGGCAAGCGGGTGCTGCGTCTCAAGGGTGGCGATCCGTTCATCTTTGGCCGTGGCGGTGAGGAAATCGAGACGCTGCGCGCCGCGGGTGTTCCATTTCAGGTTGTGCCGGGGGTGACCGCTGCCGCTGGTTGCGCTGCCTATGCCGGTATTCCGCTGACGCACCGCGATTATGCCCAGTCCTGCCTGCTGGTGACCGGGCATCTCAAGGATGGCACCCTGGATCTGAACTGGCCGGCACTGGTGCAGCCACGCCAGACCGTGGTGTTCTATATGGGCCTGACCAGCCTGGCGCAGATCTGCGTGGCGCTGCGGGCCCATGGCATGGCCGATGACATGCCGGTGGCGCTGGTGGAACACGGCACGCTGTCGGAGCAGCGGGTGTTCTGCGCGACCCTGGCGACGCTGGATGAGGTCGTGGCCGGTGCCGGGGTCCGTGCGCCGACGCTGCTGATCGTCGGTGAAGTGGTCAGGCTGCGGCCACAACTGGACTGGTTTGGCAGTGCCGGTTGCACAACGCGCGACACGGACCCCTGTGACACACAGGATCAGCGGCCCTGAAAACCGCCCCGGCCTGTCGGGGCGAGTCCGGCCGGACGCGGCTGGAAGGGTGGATGTGACTTGATCTTCGGCGGTGTCGTGGGCGGCGGCGGGGGGCTGTACTGCTGGCAGGCAGGCCCGGATTGACAGGGTCCGCTCCATGGTGGCCCCGGTGGATGGGGTCGATAGGGTGGATAAACCGGTCCCGGCGGATAGTAGGGGTAGGGATAGAACGGCACGCCAGCATCGTGATCCGGATTGCGTGGCGGTGGCTGTAACTGCTGCTTGAGCAGTTCGTTTTGCAGTTCCTGATTCTCCTGTTCCAGTGACTGCCGTGCTTGCGCAGCGCGTGCCTGTTCGCTCGCCTGGCGTTCGCGGGCCATCTGCTCGGCCAGAGCATTGATGCGGGCGATTTCCGCAGTGGTGCCGGATTCATGCGTTCTGGGCGGCGGCGGGGCAATGTCCAGGGGAATCGCGGGTGTGGTTACGCTGGGCTTGTTCTGGCTGTAATGCACCTGACCGCGCTCATCAACCCACTTGTAGATCATCTGGGCGGTGGCTGCGCTGCTCAGCAGGATCGACAGCAGGGCGATAGCGCTGACCGGCATGCGGCGCCATCGTGAAAGCAGAGCGGAGTTGCTAGAATCGCCACCTTTACTGTAACCGTGACCGTGACCGGAAGGAGCATTCTTGGACATCGTACTGATTCTGAAGGCGCTGATTCTGGGCCTGGTGGAGGCGGCCTCGGAGTTCCTGCCGATTTCCAGCACCGGCCATTTAATTATTGTGGGCGATTTTCTGAATTTCACCGGGCCGCGCGCGGAAACCTTTGAAATTTTTATCCAGCTTGGCGCGATCATGGCGGTGGTGTGGATTTACCGGCAGCGGATCGCGCAGACCCTGCTGCATATGGGTGACGAGGCGGATAAGCGCCGGCTGGTGCTGAATCTGATGATTGCCTTTGTGCCGGCGGCAGTGCTGGGGCTGCTGCTGCACAAGTACATCACCCAGTATTTGTTCAATCCAGTGACCGTAGCCATGGCGCTGGTGGTTGGCGGCGTGGCCATTTTACTGGTCGAGCGCTATGCCAGTGCCGGGCGCGTGCAGTCGGTCGAGGCCATGACCTGGAAGGATGCGCTGGTGGTCGGTATCGCGCAGAGCGTAGCGCTGTTTCCGGGCGTGTCGCGCTCCGGGGCGACCATCATGGGCGGCATGCTCGGTGGCATGTCGCGTTTCGCCGCGACCGAGTTTTCCTTTTTCCTGGCGATTCCGACCATGTTCGCCGCGACGCTGTACAGCCTGTACAAGGAATGGGGCCAATTGACAGTGGCCGATGTGCCGATGTTCACGGTTGGCTTTGTGGCCGCATTCATCGGCGGGCTGGCGGTGGTGCGCTTTCTGATCGCCTATGTCGCCCAGCACAGCTTTGTGCCGTTTGCCTGGTACCGGATCGTGTTTGGTGGCTTGCTGCTGGCGTATTTCTCTTACCATCCTTGGGTGGGCGCCGGCGGATGAATGCACCGGGACCGGATGCGGGTCTGGAGCGGGCCTGCGGGGTTTTCACCGAGCGCTGGATGCAGGCTTATGCGCAGTCCTGGAACGCGGAACAGGCGATGGTGCAGGAGTTGATGCGGCTGCGCTTTAGTGCCGTGATCGGCTATGGCTTTCTCGACGCGACCACGCCCCGGGGCATGCTGGTGGTGCTACGCGGTCATGCCGCTCACGCCGGTGATTACGATGGCCGCGATCTGGATTGGGATCTGCGAGCGGCACCGGCGGACTGGAATTGCTGGCTGGCGCAGGGCTTCAGTGTGCCGGATCTGTTGATGGCGGTTGCCGCCGACCGTTTGCAACTGCGCATCGGCGATTACCGGCGCATCCTGCGCAAACCGCCCCTGATCAGCGCTCTGCTGCGGGCGTTTACGCTCATGACGGAAGTATCTGTTGTAGAACCCTGATGGGTTTTCCAGTCCGATGAACGCTGCCGAGATGCTGGATCTGTTGCGCACCACCCTGCCGTGGCAAGATGGGTTTGCGCTCGCCTGGTTCCTGGCCTGCTGGACAGGCTATACCCTCTATACCAATCGCGCTCATCAGGGGTGCCAGAGTCTGATCCGTGGCACGGACCGGATGCGGATGATCTGGATGGAGCGGCTGCTCGAACGCGAGGTGCGCATCATGGACGCGGCCCTGCTCGGCAATCTGATGCACAGCGTGTCGTTTTTCGCATCAACCGCGATAGTGATCATCGGGGGTCTGATCGCGGTGCTGGGTGCGGTTGATCACGCGATGCAGTGGGTAGCGAATGTCGGATTCCTGGTCGTCGCGAGCCGCGAAGTCTGGATGCTTAAGCTGGTTGCGTTGATCGTCGTGTTTATCTATGCCTTTTTCAAACTGACCTGGTCGATTCGCCAGTTCAACCGCTGTGCGATTCTGATGGGTGCCGCACCGCTGCCCCATCAGCTCGATGACTCCATCCGTCGTGCCTGGGTACGGCGGCTCGGGCGCTTGAACGCGCTGGCCGGGGATGACTTCAATCGGGGTCTGCGGGCCTACTACTTTGGCCTGGCGCTGCTGGCCTGGTTTGTCCATCCGTGGGCATTCGCGGCTACCACGGTCTGGGTGCTTGCGGTGCTGTATCGGCGCGAATTCGCATCCGAGCCGGCCACACTCCTCAGCGAGGGTGATGAGAGTATCGGGTAAGCCGGTCTTCGATGCCTTGCGCCGCCGCGCCGCCCGCGTTCACCGTGACCCGGTTGCGTCCGCTGGCCTTGGAAAGATATAGCGCATCGTCGGCCTGCTTGAGCAGCGCTTCCATGCGGATAGCATCCTGACCGCTGGTGCTGGCCGTACCGAGACTGATCGTGACCCGCAGATCCCTGGGCGTTTCGCCGCCGATGGTGATCGGTGTGTCGGCAATGGCGCGGCGCAGACGCTCGGCGGCCCTTGGGATTTCCTCCGCGCCGCAGGGAAAGAGCACGAACAGAAACTCTTCACCGCCATAGCGCCCGATTTGACCGTTACCCTCGTAACACCCGATCTGGTCGCCCTCGCGGGTTTGCACCTGCAGGCGTCGCGCGACTTCGCGCAGCACCGCGTCGCCCGCCAGGTGCCCATAACTGTCGTTGATGGCCTTGAACCAGTCGATATCGGCCAGAATCACGCTCAACGCCTGTTGGCTGCGCCTGGCCAGTGCAAGCTGATTGCCGAGTCGCTCGATGATAGTGCCGCGATTGAGGAGGCCGGTCAGTTCGTCGCGCGTCGCCTTGCTGATCAGGATGCCGGTGGCCTGCTGTCGCAGCAGGATGCCTGAGACCCGGTCCGCGAAGTGGTTGCCGAGCATCCGGATAAACCGTTGATCCAGATCGCTGAACGGCTCATGGTGCGCCGCTGCGCTCAACAGGGCGATACACTGCTTCCCGCGCATGAGCGGCAGTACCGTGATCTCGAACGGATTCTTCCCGCTCAGGTGCGTGGGCGGCTCGGGTACCGGCCACGGATCGGCCCGGCGGATCAGACAGGGGCGCTGCAACGTGTAGTGGTAGGCGTCCCAGGGCGACAGCTCCGGCGCATCGACTACGCCGGCTTTGCCCTGGCAGCCATCGATGATATAGAAGCCTCCATCCTTGGGCACGACCAGACGCCAGCTCATGACGTTGGCAAAGTATTTCCAGCGCATCGCCACGCGCGTAGCGATCAGGGGAATATCTTCCAGCGTCTGGATATCGTCGATCAGCTCGAACAGGGCTACATACCGCACCAGTTGCTGGGCGGCGCGCGCATTCCATTGCGATCCGGCGGTCATGGAAAAGAGGCCTGCGGTCCTTGGTAATTGCGCTCAGAGGATGGCGCGGTATTCAGGATCCAGGTCCAGGCGCAGCGAGCTGGTGTAGATGTTGAACATGGTGGCCATGTCGACCAGCGAAATGATCTCGTAGATCTCTTCCTGGCTGAATCCGTTCTCCATCAGCTCCATGAAATCCTCGTCGCGGAGGCTGTTGGGGTCGTGAACGACCTTGAGCGCAAAGTCGATGACGGTCTGGTAATACGTGGGCAACTGGGGGACGGTGTCCGGATTGATGGCGGATTCCAGGTTTTCAAAGGTCAGCGTCTTGTCCAGATTCAGGACGCATTGGGCATGACAGGCCGAACAGTACCGGGCGCCGTTCCTGGCGGATACGACGAAAACGATCATTTCCTTGAGAGGCAGAGGCAAACTGCCGCTGAACAGGGTGCCCTTGGCCCGCTCCCAGTAGGCGCGCGCCAGTGCTGCATTATGCCCCAGACTGCGGATCCAGATCGGAACCGATGTTTCGCCAGTCGTGCGCATGAAATCGTCATATACCTCCCGTGTCGCCGGGGAGGCATCTGCGTATTCAGTCAGGATATAGCGCTGCATTGCCGTGTTCTCTTCCCAGTGGATCACACATGTCCGTCACTTGTCGCTCGCGGACCTTGGGTCCGAACCCAAAAACCGGTGCGGATCATCCATCAAAGCCGCCGGTCACTCCAGTATGTACCACCGGGAGGACTGGCGCACGACAAGTTCTGCTGGGCAGTTCTGGCAGTTCTGGCAGGTCGGCTTGGCGAGTGCAGGCTGACCTGCGTAACTGATGGTCTGACAGGTCGGGTTAGCTCCCAGGACCTAACCCGACGTTGTGCTTCAGCAGCAGCGTGGCCCGGCCCTGGAATAGCGCCGTTCGATGGCGAAGCGGAAAAATTCCTTTTCCGTCATCGGTGTGGCATCTGGATGCGCGCGGCGGTGATGCGCCAGATAGACCTCATAATCCGGCGCGCCGATGATCCGCCGTACCGCCTGCCGGAAAAAGGCCAGACGCCTGGCGAGCGTCATGGGTGGGTGAGCTGTTTCCTCATGCCCGCAGGCAGTCATGGGCTGATCAGTGGATGACGGCATAATCCACTCCCGGTTGCGTGGCCTGATAGGCGCTTTCCTGCACAGTCGGCTGTGGATCGCGGATGGCCCGCAGTGACATGCGCACTGCGAAGAACGCCATTGCCACCACCAACAGCACGAACATGGCGGTGATGGTGCCGCACAGGTAGTTGTTGAACGCAACCCGCTCCATTTCCGCAATGGTCTTGGCCGGGGCCAGCACTGTGCCCGCCGCCGCGGCATTGCTGTATTTCTGGGCGATGGCGAAGAAGCCGACCGGCAGCCCGGCAAAGATCTTTTGCCAACCCGCGGTCAAGGTGCAGATCAACAACCAGGCGGTCGGCACCAGGGTGACCCAGATATAGCGCTGGCGCTTCATCTTGATCAGTACCGTGGTGCACAGCAGCAGGGCGATGCCGGCCAGCATCTGGTTACCGATGCCAAACAGTGGCCAGATGGTGTTGACGCCGCCGAGCGGATCGACCGTGCCCTGATAGACGAAATAGCCCCACATCGATACACACAGCAGGGTGGCGATGACATTCGCGCTCAGTGAGTTGGTGCGGCCGAGCGGCGCGTACAGGTTGCCCAGCAGGTCCTGAATCATGAAGCGCCCGGCGCGGGTGCCGGCGTCGACGGCGGTGAGAATGAACAGTGCCTCGAACAGGATGGCGAAGTGATACCAGAAGGCCTGCAGGGCCTGTCCGCCCAGCGCCGCCGCCATGATCTGCGCCATGCCTACCGCCAGGGTCGGTGCGCCGCCGGCGCGGTTGAGAATGGTTTTCTCGCCGATATCCTGCGCGGTCTGGGTAATCATTTCGGGGGTGATCGCCCAACCCCACTGGCTGATGACCTGGGAGGCCTTTTCAGCGGTGTTGCCGATGATCGCCGCCGGGCTGTTCATGGCGAAATAGATGCCCGGATCGAGGACGCAGGCAGCGACCAGGGCCATGATTGCGACGAAGGACTCCGTCAGCATGCCACCGTAGCCGATGAAGCGGGCGTGCGATTCACGCTCGATCAGCTTCGGGGTGGTGCCCGAGGAGATCAGGGCGTGGAAACCGGATACCGCGCCGCAGGCGATGGTAATGAACAGGAACGGAAACAGGGTACCGGAGAACACCGGGCCGCTGCCGTCGATGAAACGGGTGACCGCAGGCATCTTCAGGTCAGGGGCGACGATGTAGATGCCAATTGCCAGCGCGGTGACCACGCCAATCTTGAGGAAGGTGGACAGGTAATCGCGCGGCGCCAGCAGCAGCCACACCGGCAGCATCGACGCTACCGCACCGTAAATGATGATCGCCCAAGCCAGTTGCGGCGCCGAGTAGGTGAACAGTGGGCCGAGGGTTGGATGGGCGGCGACATTCTGGCCAAAGCCAATCGCCAGCAGCAGCACGATCACGCCAAACGCCGAGGCTTCACCGATTTTTCCGGGGCGGATATGGCGCATGTAGATGCCCATGACCATGGCCAGCGGGATAGTGATCGCAACGGTGAAGGTGCCCCAGGGGCTTTCACCGAGCGCTTTGACCACTACCAGACCCAGCGCGGCGAGGATGATGATCATGATGGCCAGGGCGCCGACCAGGGCGATGCCGCCGGCGACCGGACCCATTTCCATCTTGATCATTTCGCCCAGTGAGCGGCCATCGCGGCGCATCGAGCAGAACAGCACCATGAAATCCTGCACCGCGCCGGCGACGATGACGCCGGCGAGGATCCAGATGGTGCCAGGCAGATAGCCCATCTGCGCGGCCAGCACCGGACCGACCAGCGGGCCGGCACCGGCGATAGCGGCGAAATGGTGGCCATAGAGCACCCACTTGTTGGTGGGTACGTAGTCGAGGCCATCATTGCGGCTGACTGCGGGGGTCATGCGCCCGTCGTCCAGGCGCAGGACGCGCTCGGCGATGAACTTGCTGTAGAAGCGATAGCCGATGAAGTAGATGCACAGCGCGGCGGTGACCAGCCACACTGCGCTGACAGTTTCGCCACGATTCAGGGCGACGGCGCTGAGGGCAAAAGCGCCGAGTACCGCCATCAGCATCCAGCCGATGTACGACAATAGTTTGTTATGCATGGAGGAATGATCTCCTGGGGTGCCATCCTGGCGACGGGATGGTGGAAATACCCCAAGCAATCCGGGGTCGGGTCCGGGAGAGTAAACGGGCTCTGGCCGGGGAGCGCTGGAGTGCCAGGTCCGGCCGGCGGTATGGCACATTGGAGTGCGCCGCCGGCCGGACCTGGGGAAGGAGTATAGACCTGAAAGCCGAGTCGTTGACTAGGTCATTGAACCGCTTGCCGGCTCCAGTTGCCTGCGGAACGCGGCGTAGTACAGCACCGGGATGAAGATCAGTGTCAGCAGGGTGGAGACCATGATGCCGAAGATCAGCGAGATCGCCAGGCCGCGGAAAATCGGGTCATCGAGAATGAACAGCGCGCCGAGCATCGCCGCCAGCGCGGTGAGGATGATCGGCTTGGCGCGTACCGCACTGGAGCGGATCACCGCCTCCTGAAACGGTACGCCGCTGGCCACTTCCAGTTTGATGAAGTCCACCAGCAGGATCGAGTTGCGGACGATGATCCCGGCCAGGGCGATCATGCCGATCATCGAGGTGGCGGTGAACTGGGCGTGCAGCAGGGCGTGGCCCGGCATCACACCGATGATGGTCAATGGGATGGGCGCCATGATGATCAGCGGCACGAGGTAGGAGTGGAACTGCGCCACCACCAGCAGATAGATCAGGATCATGCCTACCCCGTAGGCAATACCCATGTCCCGGAAGGTTTCATAGGTGATCTGCCACTCGCCATCCCATTTCAGACTGTAGCTGTAGGGCTGATCCGGCTGGCGGATGAGGAACTGTTGCGGCGGCGCGCCGGCGATGGGCTGGTTCTGCAGGCGGCTGAAAATTTCGAACATGCCATACAGCGGGCTGTCCAGCGGTCCGGCCATATCGCCGAACACGAATACGACTGGCAATAAATCCTTGTGATAGATCGCGTTCTCGCGCTGGGTCGATTCCAGGTCCACCACTTCGGAGAGCGGCACCAGCGGGCCGGCCTGACTGCGGGTTTTCAGGGCCAGCACGCTGGCGGGACGGGCCTGATCGGCGGTGGGCAGTTGCAGGCGCAGCGGAATCGGGTACTTGGCGGTTGCGGAATGCAGGTAGCCGGCATCCTCGCCGCGCAGAGCCGTGGCGAGATCGGCGGCCACCGCCTGCTGCGAAACGCCCAGCAGCGCCGCCTTGACCCGGTCAACGTGGGCAATCAGGCGCTCGGCAGGCGCCTCGATGGTGTCGTCGATATCAATGATGTTCTGGGTCTGGGTGAAGACCGCGCGCACCGTCTGGGCCGCGGCGATCTGCCCGGCATAGTCGGGTCCGTACACTTCGGCGACCAGCGGTGACATCACCGGCGGTCCGGGCGGCACTTCCACGATCTTGACGTTGGCATTGTAGCGCTGACCGATCGCCTGCAGCGGGCCGCGCACGCTCAGGGCGATATCGTGGCTCTTGCGCTGGCGGTGCTTTCTATCGACCAGATTGACCTGCAGATCGCCGACATTGGCACCCGCGCGCAGGTAGTACTGGCGGACCAGACCGTTGAAATTGATCGGCGCGGCGGTACCGGCATAGGCCTGATAATCGGTGACTTCCGCGACTGTACCCAGATAGCGGCCCAGTTCGCCGAGCACGCGCGTGGTCTGTTCCAGGGTGCTGCCTTCGGGCATGTCAACGATGACCTGGAATTCCGACTTGTTGTCGAAAGGCAGCATCTTCAGCACCACGAGTTGGACATAGGCCAGGCTGACCGAGCCGCCGATCAGCAGCAGCACGCCGATCCCCAGCGCCCAGCGCAACGGCCGGCCCTGGCGTCCGCGCAGGAATGGGCCCACCACGCGACGGAACAGGCGGTGGGCGAAATCGTCCGTGCTGTTTTCCGTTTCCGGGTGCGCGACAGCGGCCGATGCAGGCGGATGTTTTTCCACCACGCTGCGCAGCACCTTGTAAGTCAGCCACGGCGTGAATACGAAGGCCACCGCCAGCGAAATCAGCATGCCCAGGCTGGAATTGATCGGGATCGGGCTCATGTACGGCCCCATCAGCCCGGAGACGAAGGCCATGGGCAGCAGCGCGGCAATCACGGTGAAGGTGGCCAGAATGGTTGGGCCGCCGACCTCGTCCACCGCCAGCGGAATCGCCTCGACCAGCGAACACCGGCCAAGATGGATGTGGCGGTGAATATTTTCCACCACTACGATGGCGTCATCGACCAGGATGCCGATCGAGAAGATCAGCGCGAACAGCGATACCCGGTTCAGGGTAAAGCCCCAGGCCCAGGAGGCAAACAGGGTAATGGTCAGGGTCAGGATCACCGCCGCGCCAACGATCAGCGCCTCGCGCCAGCCCAGGGCGATCAGTACCAGGCCGATCACCAGCGCGGTGGCGAAGATCAGCTTGGTGATCAGGGTCATGGCCTTGTCATTGGCGGTGACGCCGTAGTTGCGGGTGACGGTGACGTGGATGCCGGCCGGGATCACCGTCCCTTGCAACTGCTCGATCCGGGTCAGCACCTGATCGGCGATCTGCACCGCGTTCTCGCCCGGCTTCTTGGCGATGGCCAGGGTCACAGCGGGAAATTCCCCCTGGGCCTGGATGCCATGGGTGGCCGCTGCGGGCCCGGTGCCCAGCCAGACATAGCGCTGTGGGGTATCGGGTCCAAACGTGACCGTGGCGACATCCGCCAGATACACCGGCGTGCCCTGGTGCAGGCCGATCACCAGCGTACCTACATCCTCGGGCCGGACCAGAAAGCTGCCGGCCTGCAGTGGAATCTCGCGGTTGTCGCCGACCAGAGCGCCAGCGTCGGCCGAGGCATTGGCCGCCTGCAGGGCGTTACGCAGATCGCTCAGCGCCAGCCCATAGCCGGACAGCCGGGCGGGATCGAAACGCACCTGCACCACCCGGTCCGGTGCGCCGACGGTGTAGATATCGCGGGTACCGGGCACACGCTTGAGCTCGGTTTCCAGCGTGTGGGCGACACGCGCCAGATCATCGGCGCTGCGTTGCGCATCCTCGGTCCACAGGGTCAGGCTGACGATCGGGACATCGTCGATGCCCTTGGGCTTAACGATCGGTTGCCCGACACCGAGCCTGACCGGCAGCCAGTCGGCATTGGAATAGAGCTTGTTATACAGGCGGACGATGGCATCGGTGCGCGGCTCGCCGACCTTGAATTGCACGGTCAGCACCGCCATGCCGGGCCGCGAGACTGAATAAACGTGTTCAATACCCTCGATCTCGGCCAGGATCTGCTCGGCGGGAGTGCTGACTAGCCGTTCCACTTCCTGGGCACTGGCGCCGGGGAAGGGGATAAAGACGTTGGCGAAGGTGACGTTGATTTGCGGCTCTTCCTCGCGCGGCGTCACCAGCACCGCGAACAGGCCCATCAGCAGCCCGACCAGGGCCAGCAGCGGCGTGATCTCGCTGCGCAGGAATTTTCTGGCGATAGCCCCGGACAGGCCAAGGCGCGGTTCGGTGGCCTCATTCATATTAATTCTCCGCCGTAGTCCGCTGCTGCTGATTTTTCAGATAAATACCCGCCTGAACCGGGTCCAGCGCTACGCTTTCGCCAGCTTCCAGCCCGGCGAGGATTTCCACCGTCTCGCCCTCGGCGCGGCCAGGTCGCACCTGGCGCAGGCTGACCGCGCCATCCCTGACGACATACACGGCGCTGACTTCGCCGCGCTGGGCAAGTGCGGTGCGTGGTATGGTCAGGCGTTGGGTCGTGCCGACCTGAAAGGCGGTCTTGACGAACATGCCCGGATACAGGCCTCCGGTCTTGGGTGGCAGGTACAGGCGCACCTTGAACACGTTGCTTTTCGGGTCGGCGTAGGGGAAGAAGGTCAGCTTGGTGGCGTTGATACTGGCGTCGTCATTGGGCAGCAGCACCCGCGCCTGCTTGTGCTGGCGCACCGGCACGATCAGCCGCTGCGGCACATTGGCCACCACGCGCAGTTCGTCGAGGGAAAAGCCGGTCATCAGCGGCGTGCCGGGCTGGACGCCTTCACCCAGATCGACATGGCGTTCCAGGACAATGCCGCTATAGGGCGCGACGATGGTGGTATAGCCAAGCGATTCACGGGCCTGGGCGACACTGGCCTGAGCGGCATCGAGCCGGGCCTGAGCGGCATCGAGGGCGGCGGTCGCGCCATCCATCTGCGCTTTGGAGACCAGTTGCCGCTCGAAAATCCCCTTGATCCGGTTATATTCGGACTGGGCCTCGATCTGCCGGGCCTGGGCTTCGCGCAGATTGGCCTGGGCCTGTTCCAGACCGGCGCGCTGTTCAATATTACGGATGCGGACAATGGCCGTGCCCTGGGCCACGAAGTCATTGACGTCGACCAGAATGGCCTCGACGCGGCCGGCGGTCTGGGCGGAAACCGTGCTCTGGTTGACGGCCTCGACCACGCCGTCGAGTACCTGCTCTTCGGGCAGGGTTTGCAACTGGACGGTGGTCAGCGCGAAAGGCAGCTCAGCGGCGCGGCCGGCACCGGGTAGCAAGGCCAGCAAGCCGGCGCAGAACATGAACAGTGGCAGCGGGCGTTTCGTGATTGGCATGGCGATGTCCCCTCGAACCGGATGGATTCGGGCCTGTAATATTAGAGAATTCTAATATTTTAGGACAACATCGACAAGAGCGAGCCGGCAATCGGCCGGATGCGCGGGTATTTCGGGTATTCACGCCTATTCAGCCGGTAGCACCAGCGCCAGCAGAGTGGCGGTTTCGACCAGCTCGCAGGCGGCGCCGAGGGTATCGCCGGTGATGCCACCGAGTCGATCCAGCAGGCTCTTGCGCAGGGCCAGCAGCCCCAAGCCGAGCACGGTTAGCAGCACGCCACCGATCCAGTCGAGCAGGGCGATGGTGGTCGCGGCTACCAGCACCACCACCAGGGTGCAGCTCAATCGTGGCAGATAGCTTGCGTAAGGCGCGCCCAGACCGTCGGGCCGCACATAGGGCGTGGTGACCAGCAGCAGCACGATCGCGGTGCGCCCAAGCACCGGTGTCAGCAGCAGCAGCTCGCGGGCGTCGCCGGCCAGCAGCATCTGCAGAGCGGCGAATTTGTTCAGCAGCACCAGCACGACCGCCGCGATGGCAATCGGCCCGCTGCGCGGATCCTTCATGATCGCCAGGGTACGGCTACGATCGCCCTGGCCGCCGATCCAGGCGTCGGCAGTGTCGGCCAGCCCATCCAGATGCAACCCCCCGGTCAACAGTACCCAGAGCGTCAGCAGCAGTGCGGCCAGCACGCCGGGATCGCTCAGCCACAGCAGGGTATGCAGGCCGGCCAGCGGCGCACCGATCACCAGCCCGACCAGCGGAAAAAACAGCACCGACAGCCCCAGATCGCGGGGCTGCGGTGGCGTGGCCGACGCGGGCACCGGCAGCCGGGTGAGCAGCTGCAGCGCCAGGGCGAACGCGCGCATCATGTCAGGCGGCCGTTATGAAACACCAAGCGCGGCTCGGCGCCGGGCTCGTGATAGCAGCGGATCCGGCTGAGCGCGGCAAAGGGCACTTCAAAGCGCCACAGATGATTCAGCGGCATGCCCAGCACCCGGCGCAGCACCATGCGGATGGTGCCACCGTGCGCCACCAGCAGCACATGGCGACCGTGATAGCGTTCCAGCAGGTCGGCCCAGGCCGCACCGATGCGCTCATCGAAGGCCAGAACCGGCTCACCGCCCGGGATCGGATGCGCCACCGGATCGGCCCAGAAGCGCGCCAGGGTGACCGGATCGCTGGCATGGACCTCGGCGACGCTGCGCCCTTCCCAGACGCCAAAGCTGATTTCGCTGAAACCGGGCATGATCTCCAGCGGCCGGTCCAGACGCGCGGCCAATTCGGCAGCGAACGCGGCGCAGCGGCACAGGGGCGAACTGACAATCGCCTCCCAGTCCCGGTAGTCGCCGGCGGCAGCGCGCATCTGCACCCAGCCCAGCGCACTGAGCGGATCATCAATCGCGCCGCGAAATTTCTGGCCGCCATCGGGTTCGCCATGGCGCAGCATGTCGATCAGGGTAGCGCTGCCCAGGTTCATGCGGAGGACACTCCTGCTTCGGCAAAGGTGGCCATATCGGCCTGTACGGCGGCGGCGGCGCGCAGCAGCGGCAGAGCGACCGCCGCGCCGCTGCCTTCACCGAGGCGCATCTCCAGTTCCAGCAGGGGTCGCGCATCGAGCGCCTGCAGCAGACGGCGATGGCCCGGTTCGGCAGAGCAATGGGAATACAGCAGCCAGTCGGCCAATTCCGGGCGCAGACGCACCGCCGCCAGGGCCGCTGCCGTGGTGATGAAACCATCCACCAGTACCGGCAGGCCAAGCTGGCCGCAGCGCAGGTAGGCCCCAGCCAGAGCAACGATCTCAAAACCGCCCAGTGTCTGCAGTACCGTCAGCGGTTGCGGGTCGCGCAGCAGGCGCAGTGCCTGTTCGATGACCTGACTTTTACGCTGCACACCGGCGGCATCCAGGCCGGTGCCGGGACCGGCGAGTTGCGCGGCCGGCAGATCGAGCAGGGCGCAGGCGATGGCGGTGGCGCTGGTAGTGTTACCAATGCCCATCTCACCGCCGATGAACAGGTGCGCGCCGCCGATCGCCGCCCGTTCGGCGGCATCGTGGCCTGCGGTCAGAGCATCGTGCAGCTGCGCAGCACTCATCGCCGGACCCTGGGCGAGATTGGCAGTGCCGGGACCGACCCGGTTATCCAGTACCCCGGGCAGGTCTTCCAGCGGGTGTACCGTGCCGACGTTGACTACTTCCAGACGTGCGTTCCAGGTCCGCGCCAGCACACTGATCGCGGCGCCGCCGCGGGCGAAATTGCGCACCATCTCGGCGGTCACCACCTGGGGAAAAGCCGAGATGCCCTCGGCGACTACGCCATGATCAGCGGCGAACACGGTGATCCAGGGGGTATCGAGGTGTGGTCGGACACTGCCCTGCAGTGCGGCCAGGGTGATGCCGAGTTCCTCCAGACGGCCGAGTGAGCCGGGGGGCTTGGTCAGTTGCGCTTGTCTCGCATGTGCAGCGGCGCGCACTGCCGCATCGGGTACGGCCAGAGGTTCTTCAAACCAGCGGGGATTCAAGCAGTCTGCTCCTTGAGTGTGAGGGGGAGGCCAGCGATGACCAGCGACACCCGGTCACAGCACGCGGCAACTGCCTGATGCAGGCGACCGGCCTCATCGCGAAAGCGCCGGGCCAGCGGATTAAGGGGGACGATACCCTGACCGACCTCGTTGCTGACCAGCAGGATGCGGCCGGGCAGGGTGGGCAGCGTGGTCAACAGTGCATCGAGTTCCTGGTGCAGCGTGGTGTCGCCAGCGGCCAGCAGGTTGTTCAGCCACAGAGTCAGGCAATCGACCAGCAGGCAGCGATCCGGGGTGGCGTGGGCGCGCAGTGCGGCGGCCAGGGCCAGCGGCTCCTCGACCAGGCCCCAGTCGGCTGGGCGCTCGGCGCGGTGGCGGGCGATGCGCGCGGCCATTTCAGCATCGCCCGCTTCGGCGGTGGCCAGATAGGTCACGGCAAAACCGCTGGCCAGAGCCTGTCGCTGGGCGAAGGCGCTTTTGCCGGATCGGGCACCACCAAGAATTAATTCTTTCATGAGATCAGATGCTTGTGTTTGCAGCGGGATTTGTTTTTGCAACAGGCGTGCATTATCGTTGATTTTCAGCGATTGCCAAACGCGGGCGCTGCCGACCGGGGCTGTGCAGGCCAGGAAATACGGCGCGCGCTGTATTCCGATAAGGTCCGATAACGCTGCTTTTACCCAATACACGAGGATGCCATGAGCCATTCTTCACAGACGGCGCCGCAGGTATTCAGTGACCACTTTGCTGCAGTCGCTGCGGCCTATGCTGATTTTCGCCCGCGCTATCCGGCAGCCCTGCTGGCCTGGCTGGCGGAGCACGCGCCGGCGCGGACGCTGGCCTGGGATTGCGCAACGGGCAGCGGCCAGGCAGCGCTCGATCTGGCGCCGCACTTTGCGCGGGTCATTGCCACCGATGCCAGTGCCGCGCAGATCGCGACCGCGCCGGCCCATCCGGGTGTGGAATACCGGCTTGCACCTGCCGAGGCCTCGGGACTGGCGGACGCCAGCATCGATCTGATCACGGTGGCACAGGCTCTGCACTGGTTTGACCTGGAGCGGTTTTACGCCGAGGCACGGCGGGTGCTCAAGCCGGGCGGGCTGCTGGCGGTGTGGAGCTATGGCGTGCCGCGCCTACCGGATGCGATCCTGGATGCGCCGGTGCAGCACTTTTATTGGCAAATCGTCGGGCCGTACTGGCCTGCCGAACGCCGGCATGTCGAGAACGGTTATCGGGATTTACCGTTTCCATTCGCGCAATGCCCGACGCCGGAATGGACCCTGGAACTGGCCTGGACCCTGCCCGAGCTACTCGGCTATTGTCGCAGCTGGTCAGCGACCGGCCGTTATCGTGCCGCTCATGGCCATGATCCGGTGGTGGAGCTGGCCGCGCTGCTGGAGCCGCTGTGGGGCGAGCCGGCGCAGCGCCAGCCGATTCGCTGGCCACTGGCGGTGCGGGTGGGCCGCTGCTGAGTGTGGCCGCAGCGGCAAGGCCGTGTGAGTGGACAGCGGTTGGTGCAGGGTTCTGAATTTCCTTTAACACTGCAGAAATGCAGAACGGAGAACGGCATGGCGATAGAGACGCAAGGCGGTGAGGCCTGGCGCGATCTGGATTCCAGCACCGATTCGATTACGGAGCAGGCCGCGCTGATTGGTCTGGGTTCGCGGGGCTGCGAGCAGCTACAGCGCCTGTGCCGGGCGGGGCTGGAAAACGTGACTGCATTCCTGATTGATCATGACAGTGCCGCGCGCCGCGCCGATGATTTGCCCGTGCCGAGCTACTGGATTGGCAATACCGAAACGGTCGCCGATTTCGCGGCCTGCACCCTGCTCGGACTGGTGATCATGGGTGTGGATCATCAGGAAGGGTCGGAATGGCTCAGTCTGCGTTTGGGGCTGCTGCGCGAGCGGCCGATGCTGCTGCTGGGCATCGTGCTGCCGGCGGCGCCTGTTGTGGTTCCGCGGCGGCGCCCGGAGCGCTGGCGTGAGCTGGACAGTGTGATCGAATGGCCGGCGCTGCTGAATCCGGCGGCGGATCTGATCCTGTTGCGCGATGTCGTCGATGACCTGATTCGGGCCCTGCTTGATCCGGATCCACTGGGTGCCAATTTTGCCGAAATGCTGGCGGTGTTCGGCGATGCGCGCACGGTGTATACGGCCAGTCTGGGGGTGGAGCCGGCGGCGACTGTGGCCTGGGCGCCGGAAACGCTTGATATCCTGATCGGACAGGTGACGCGGCAGGGCCTTGATCCGCAGCGTACCCTGGGTCTGCTGGTGGTGGTGCGGGGCGGCGATGCGGCGGCGGGCGCAGCACTGCGGGCACTCCTGGAGCAGCGTCTGCCGCAGGGCGTGCTTCTGGCCGTGGCGGTACCCGATGCCGGGAATCCGGCCGCAGGCGGTGTGTTGCGAGTCACGCTGTTTGCCACCACAGCGGGTCTGGCGATGTCCAACGTTGCGCGCCGGGGGCTTTCCACCTAAAATACCGGCCCCTTGCGGCCCGGTACCGGGCCGTGACTCCTTGCCTCACCGCCACGGCGGGAGGCTGCCCCGTATCCGTAAGGAGCCTACATGCGACATTACGAAATCGTGTTCATGGTCCATCCCGACCAGAGCGACCAGGTCCCCGCGATGATCGAGCGCTATCGCGCGATGATCGAAGAGGACGGCGGCCAGATTCACCGTCTGGAGGACTGGGGCCGGCGCCAGCTGTCCTACCCGATCAACAAAGTGCACAAGGCGCACTATGTGCTGATGAACATCGAGTGCAGCCAGCCGGTTCTGGATGAACTGGAAAGCGCCTTCCGCTTTAACGACGCGGTCATCCGCAACCTCATCCTGCAGCGCGACGCCGCCGAGACCGAGCCTTCGCCGCTGATCAAGATGCGCGATGAGCGTCCCGAGCGCGAGGATCGCGACGAGCGCGGTGGCCGTGGCGACCGCGACGACGACGGCGACGACGGCGACGACGACGCCTGAGCCCGCTTCGGGCGTCGCTGCCATGCCGTCCGCACCGGCCGCCGATAACTGCCTGATCATTGCCGGTCAGGTCGCTGGCCCCTGTGAACAGCGCGCCACACCGGCTGGCATCGCCATCAGCCGCTTTCTGCTGGACCATGTGTCCGCCCAGATTGAAGCTGGCTGGCCGCGCGAAGTACGCTGCCGGATTCCGGTCATGGCCTGCGGCGAACCGCTGGCACGGATTGCCGGCCGGCTGTCGGTCGGGGCCCGTGTACGGGTGCGTGGCTTTGTTGGCCGCGCCAACCCGCGCGAGGGCGAATACCGGCTGGTGCTGCACGCTGCCCGCATCGACGTTCTCGATTCCGCAACCATCGAATCATCCGTATCTGCATCCGAGGATTGACCTATGTCGCGTTTTTTCCGCCGCAAGAAGTTCTGCCGCTTTACCGCTGAAGGCGTCAAGGAAATTGACTACAAGGACATCGCGGTCCTGAAGAACTACATCACCGAGACCGGCAAGATCGTGCCGAGTCGCATCACCGGTACCAAGGCCCGCTATCAGCGGCAGTTGTCGGTCGCGATCAAGCGCGCCCGCTTTCTGGCGCTGCTGCCGTTCTGCGACCGGCACTAGGCCGCTTCGCGCCGGCCCGCGCTGACTGGTATCGGAGTCCTGCGCCGCGATGAAAGCGCTGGCTGCCTTCACCATGCGAGGCCGCGCGTCGGCCGTGCTGGTTATGGCGGTGGCAGCAGTGCTGTTTTGGCTGTTTCCGCCCTTCATGGTAGTTTCGGCGGCGGCGCTGGCGCTGGTAACGCTGCGGCGTGGTGCAGCCGAGAGCCTGCTGCTGCTGGTTCTGGCCGGCAGCGCGGCGACTGGATTGGCGGCGCTGGTGCTGGGTACGCCGTGGCCGATGCTGGATGTGTTGCTGGCCGGCTGGCTGCCGCTGTGGCTGCTGGCCCTGATGTTGCGGGCCACGGTGTCGCTGGCGCGTACGCTGCAGGTGGCCGCCGCGCTTGGCCTGGTCGGCGTCCTGCTGTGCTACCTGGTGCTGGGTGATCCCGCGGCCTGGTGGAACAGCCTGCTGGAACCGCTGCGCCAGGAAGCGGCGCGGCTGGGGCCGACCCTGCCGGCGGCCGAGCGTGATACGCTGGACCGGATGCTGGCGCTGCTGGGCGAGTGGGCGCCGTTCCTGCCTGGGCACCTGGCCAGCATGATCCTGCTGAATGGGCTTCTGGCGCTGTTTCTTGGCCGTGGCTGGCAGGCGGCGCTGTTCAATCCGGGCGGCTTTCGTACTGAATTCCACGCTCTGCGTCTTGGCCGGCCACTGGCGGGCCTGACCCTGGTGCTGCTGGCTGGGGCGCTGCTGTCGGGCTGGGTGCCGCTGACCAATCTGGCGCTGCCGCTGAGCGTGCTGTACACCGTGCAGGGTATTGCCCTTGTGCATGCCCTGGCCTTTGCCCGCAGCCTGTCGCCAGCCTGGCTGCTGCTGTTCTACCTGCTGCTGCTGCCCCTGTTGTCGCAACTGGTTCTGGCGCTGGGCCTCGCCGATGCCTGGATCGACCTGCGGGCCCGCCTGCGGCCTAAGGCGCAACGCTGAGCGCTGGCGCTGCCGACGCTGTCAACGAACTGTATCGCAACGAATACACGCATATTTCGGAGTCTGACGATGGAAATCATCCTGCTGGAAAAAGTCGCCAATCTGGGCGGCCTGGGCGACCGGGTCAAGGTCAAGTCGGGCTATGCCCGCAACTTCCTGATCCCCAAGGGCAAGGCCACCGAGGCCACGAGCTCCAACATCGCCCGTTTCGAGGCGCGTCGTGCTGAACTGGAACGGATCGCCGCCGAAGCGCTGGCCAAGGCGCAGGCGCGTGCCGAGCAGCTTGCCGAGCTGATCGTCACCCTGTCGGTGAAGACCGGCAGTGAAGGGCGGCTGTTTGGTTCGGTAGGCGCAGCCGACATCGCCAATGCCGTTTCGGCGGCTGGTATCGAGCTGCAAAAGCATGAAGTGCGGCTGGCCGATGGCCCGATTCGCCAGATTGGCGAGTACGATGTTGATCTGTTCCTGCACGGTGAAGTCAAGACCCAGATCCGGGTCAACGTCATCGCTGAAGCCTGAGCGGTAAGCGCTCCAGCGCTGCCGGGGTTTGGGTTTGGTCTAGACTAGAATCAGCCCCGGCAGCGGCCCGGCCCGGTCCCTGCAATGGATCGGGCCTGCCCATCCCCCGCGGGAGTTCCCTGTCGCCGGCCTGGTTCCGAGAGCTCCGCCATGCAGCCTGTTGCCCCATTTCCCAGTCGTAAGGATGCCGCGGCCGACGCGTTGCGGGTGCCTCCACATTCCCAGGAAGCCGAGCAGGCCGTGCTCGGTGGTCTGATGCTGGATAACAGCACCTGGGAACAGGTGAGTGACTGGCTGGACGAACATGACTTCTACCGGGCCGATCATCGACTGATCTTTCGCGCCATTCGCCGCTTGGCTGATCAGGGCAAGCCCTTTGATCTGCTTACTCTGGCCGAGTGGCTGGAAGATCGCGCCGAGCTGGAAGACGCCAGCGGATTTGCCTATCTGGGCGTGCTGGCCCATGACACGCCCTCAGCGGCCAATGTCCGCGCCTATGCCGAAATCATCCGCGAGCGGGCCATCCGCCGTGAACTGATCCGCACCGCCACGGATATTGCCGATAGCGCCTACGATCCAAAGGGCCGCAGCAGCAAGGAACTGCTCGATGAGGCCGAGAAGCGGGTGTTCGCGATTGCCGAGCAGGGCGCGCATGCCCAGCAGGGTTTTGCCAATATCAAGGATCTGCTGGCGCGCACGGTCGAGCGCATCGACCTGCTGTTTCAAAGCGACAATCCGATTACCGGGTTGCCGACCGGCTGGCCGGATTTCGACGAGATGACCGCCGGCCTGCAGCCTGGTGAACTGATCGTGATCGCTGGCCGGCCCTCGATGGGCAAGACCAGCCTGGCGATGAATATCGTCGAATACGCGGTGATCCAGGTGAAATGCCCGGTGGCGGTATTCAGCCTGGAAATGCCTGGGGAAAGCCTGATCATGCGCCTGATGTCTTCGCTCGGGCGCATCGACCAGCACAAGGTGCGTACCGGCCGGCTGGAGGAGGATGACTGGCCGCGCCTGACCTCGGCGGTGACCATGCTCTCCGAGGCCCGGCTGTTCATTCACCACAGCACCATTCTCAGCCCCAATGAGCTGCGCGCCCAGGCGCGGCGCCTGCAGCGCCAGGAAGGGCAGCTTGGCCTGATCGTGGTCGATTATCTGCAGTTGATGAAGGTACCCGGCACCAGCGAGAACCGCACCAATGAAGTCTCGGAGATCTCCCGGGCGCTGAAGTCGCTGGCCATGGAACTGAAGGTGCCAGTGATTGCTCTGTCGCAGCTGAACCGGACCCTGGAGCAACGCGGCGACAAGCGGCCGATCATGTCGGATTTGCGCGAATCGGGCGCCATCGAGCAGGATGCCGACCTGATCTGCTTCATCTATCGCGATGAGGTTTACAACCCCGACAGTCCCGACAAGGGTATTGCCGAGGTGATTATCGGCAAGCAGCGCAACGGGCCGATCGGGACGACCCGCCTGACCTTTCTTGGCCAGTACACGCGCTTTGAAAGTCATGTCCCTGAATCCTACTCCGCAGGTTCTGCATATGAGTCGAGCAACCACGGTACGCCTCGATCTGGGGGCGCTGGTCCACAATCTGCGCCGGGTACGGGCGGCGGCGCCGGGCCGGCGGGTGGCGGCCGCCGTTAAGGCGGATGGTTACGGGCATGGGCTGCTGCGGGTTGCTGCGGCGCTGGACGCCGATGCCTTCGCCGTGGCCAGCATCGAGGAGGCGCTGAGCCTGCGTGAGGCGGGTGTCGCGCGGCCGGTGCTGTTGCTGGAAGGGGTGTTCGAGGCGGCGGAACTGCCGCTGTGCGCGCGGTATGGCCTGGAAATCGCGGTGCATCACCCCGAGCAGTTGCGGATGCTGGACGGTGCCCGCGTCGAGCAGCCACTGCGGGTCTGGCTGAAGATCGACACCGGTATGCACCGGCTGGGACTGGCGCCGGACACGGTGGCGGCGAACCTGCAGCGGCTGCGCGATTGCCCGGCGGTGGATGCGCGGCAGATCGGCTTCATGAGTCATCTGGCGCGCGCCGATGAGCGTGACGGTGCCGCGACGCGCCAGCAGCTGCAGCAGTTCGAAGCCGCCACCGCCGGGCTGTTGGGCGCGCGTTCGCTGGCCAATTCCGCCGCCATTCTCGGTTGGCCGGATACACATTTCGAGCAGGTGCGGCCCGGCATCATGCTTTATGGCGCTTCGCCGTTCGTTGACGGCCAGGCCCCGGATGAGGATCTGCGTCCGGTGATGACCCTGAGTACGCGGCTGATTTCGATCAAGCGCCTGCTCAAGGGCGAGCCGGTCGGCTATGGCGGCACCTGGAGCTGTCCTGAGGACATGGATGTCGGCGTGGCGGCGGTCGGCTACGGTGACGGTTATCCGCGCCACGCGCCGTCGGGTACCCCGGTGCTGATTGGGGGGCGTGAGGCGGCGCTGATTGGCCGGGTGTCGATGGATATGATCACCCTTGACCTGCGCCGGCATCCTGAGGCGCGGATCGGCGATCCGGTGCTGCTATGGGGTGAGGGATTGCCGGTGGAGCGTATCGCTGCCGCCGCCGGGACGATTTCCTACACGCTGCTGTGCGGGGTCACGGCCCGGGTGCGGCGTGAGGTGCTGCCGGCGCTGCCCCCGGTTCCGGCCCGGCAACCAGCGTGAGCAAGGGCCGCACGGTCTACGCCTGCAGCGAGTGCGGTGCGCAGGCCAGCAAGTGGTCTGGCCAGTGCGGCGACTGCGGCGCCTGGAACACCCTGCAGGAAGCGCTGGCGGTGCCTACGGGCAAGGGCGGCGCCAAAGCCGCTGGCTATGCCGGCTATGCCGGTCAGCTGGCTGGCGCCGAGGTGCGCGCCCTGGCTGGGGTCGATGCGCGCGGCGAGTTGCGCCAGTCCTGCGGCAGCGCCGAGCTGGACCGGGTCCTGGGTGGCGGGCTGGTCGGCGGCTCGGTAACGCTGATCGGTGGCGATCCGGGCATTGGTAAATCGACGCTGCTGCTGCAGGTGCTGGTCGATCTGGCCACGCGCCAGCGCACCCTGTATGTCAGTGGTGAGGAGTCGCCGCAGCAGATCAGCCTGCGCGCCCAGCGTCTGCAACTGTCCCGTGAGCACCTGCGGCTGCTGCCGGAGATCAACGTCGAACGCATCCTGGCCAGCGCCGAGGGCGAACAGCCCGGGGTGATGGTGATCGACTCGATCCAGACCGTGTTCACCGAGCGCTTGCAATCGGCGCCGGGTTCGGTAGCCCAGGTGCGCGAAAGCGCGGCGCAACTGGTGCGCTATGCCAAGTCCAGCGGTACGGCGCTGTTCCTGGTTGGCCATGTCACCAAGGAAGGGGCAATCGCCGGACCGCGGGTGCTGGAGCACATGGTCGATACGGTGCTGTATTTCGAGGGTGATCCCAGCGGACGGCTGCGGGTGCTGCGCGCGGTGAAGAACCGCTATGGGCCGGTCAACGAACTGGGCGTGTTCGCCATGACTGAGCATGGCCTGAAGGAAGTCAGCAATCCCTCCGCGATTTTCCTGTCGCGCCACGACACGCCGGTGGCCGGCAGTGTGATCATGGTCACCCGCGAGGGCACCCGACCGCTGCTGGTGGAGATTCAGGCACTGGTTGATGAATGCCATGGTGGCAATCCACGCCGGGTCACGCTGGGTCTGGAGCAGAACCGCCTGGCGATGCTGCTGGCGGTGCTGCACCGGCATGGCGGCGTGGCCATGTACGATCAGGATGTCTATGTCAATGCAGTTGGCGGGGTGCGGATCAACGAGACCGCTGCAGATCTGGCGGTGCTGCTGGCGGCGCTGTCGAGCTTCCGCGACCGGCCGCTGCCGAATGATCTGGTGGTGTTCGGTGAGGTGGGTCTGGCCGGGGAGATTCGCCCGGTGCCCAATGGCGAGGAGCGGCTGCGCGAAGCGGCCAAGCATGGGTTCAAGCAGGCAATCGTGCCGCGCGCCAATCTGCCCCGGCGCAGCACGCATCTGGACGGGCTGGAACTGCGCGGCGTGAGCCGGCTGAGCGAGGTGATGGGCAGTCTGTGAAGCGTGTTAGGGCGTGCGCGGCTCGACCCAGGCGAAGCGTTCGGCGATGAAGATTTCGTGCGGGTGGAAGCGGGATTTGTAGGCCATCTTGTCGCACTGCGCGATCCAGTAGCCCAGATAAACCCAGTCCAGCGCCTGCCGCTGTGCCTCGGCGATCTGCCAGAGAATGGCAAACGTGCCCAGGCTGCGCGGCGCACAGTCGGGATCGAAGAAGGTGTACACCGCTGACAGACCATCGCTCAGCCGGTCCACCACCGCTACCGCCAGCAGCCTTGATCCGAGGTGGAACTCGCACAGTGTCGTCGGGCACCACTGCGAGGTGATGAACGACCAGTAGCTTTCGGGGCTGGCCGGATCCATGCCGCCGCCGCCGTGCCGTGTGGCGATGTAGCGCGCAAACAGCGCGAAATGCTCATCGTCGAAGTGCGCGTCCCTCTGGCGCATGGTTAGATCCTGATTGCGTGCCCAGATGCGCCGCTGTGCCCGGTTGGGCTGAAAACGCGCGGCTGGAATGCGCAGCGAGCGACAGGCCTGGCAGGCCTGGCAGTGGGGCCGGTAGAGGTGATCGCCGCTGCGCCGAAAGCCGAGCGGCGCCAGTTGCCCATACAGCGCGCTGCTGATCATCACCGGATCGGCCACCAGATTGCGGGCACGCTGCTCCGGCAGATAGCTGCACGGGTACTCGGTGGTCAGGAACAGGCGCAGGTCATACAGGACGTGGCCGGGATGATTCATGGCACTCACCCCGCAGCAGTCTGCACGAGCTGCAGCTCGGCAAGCAGATCGGGGTCCAGTTGCCAGGCACCCTCCTGGCCCGGCAGCGGACAGTAGCGCTCCAGCAGACTCAGGAAGGTGGCGCGCGGAATTTCCACTGCGCCCAGGCGTAGCAGATGCTCGGTGCGCACCTGGCAATCGATCACCGCGAATGACCAGCGCCGCAGTTGTGCCGCCAGCAGCGCCAGTGCCACCTTGGAGGCGTCGTCGACGCGGCTGAACATCGATTCGCCATAGAACACCCGGCCCACAGCGACCCCGTACAGCCCGCCGACCAGCTCGCCATCCTGCCAGGTTTCGATGGAATGGGCGTGGCCGAGACGGTGCAGGCGCATATAGGCGCGGTGCATGTCCGCAGTGATCCAGGTGCCAGGGACAGCGCGCGGCGCGGCGCAGGCGCTGATCACGGCCTCGAAGGCGCAGTCGGCGCTGACCTTAAACACCGCGCGGCGCAGGGTCTTACGCAGGCTGCGCGATATGCGCAGCGCCTCGGGCAGCAGGATCAGGCGTGGGTCCGGCGACCACCACAGGATCGGCTGACCCGGTGAATACCAGGGAAAGATGCCGCGCCGGTAGGCGCGCAGCAGGCGGCGCGGGCTGAGGCTGCCGCCGGCAGCCAGCAGGCCATCCGGTTCGCGCAGGGCACGCTCCGGGTGCGGAAACGGTTGTTCGTCGTTGTCAGGGTCCAGCCACGGCAGGGGCATCAGGCGTGTTCTCGTCGCGGTAGGGTGAGTGCTGCAACAGGTTCCGGGCGTAGGCCTGTACCGCCGGTGTCTCCCGCGCCAGGAACGCGGCGATGGCCTGGCGGAAACCAGCATCAGCGATCCAGTGTACTGAGTGGGTCAAGGCGGGCAGGAAGCCGCGGGCGATCTTATGCTCGCCCTGCGCGCCCGGTTCGAAGCACTGCAGGCCGTTATCGATGCAATATTCCAGCCCCTGATAATAGCAGGCCTCAAAATGCAGGCTGTCATAATCGGCCAGGCAGCCCCAGTGGCGACCGTACAGAGTGGTGGCGCTGCGAAAGCTGATCGCACCGGCCACTTCGCGACCGCCGGCACGGGCCAGCACCAGCACGATGCGTTCGCCGAGCGCAGCGGCAACGTCGAGGAAAAACGGCAGGCTCAGGGTTGCTACGCCGCCCAGCCGGTCGAAGGTGGCGCGGTAGAAACGGTGCAGGTGCTGCCACTGGGCCTCGCTGGCCTCGCGTCCGGAAAGCAGGGCCAGCTCCAGTCCGGTCTCGCGTACCCGGCGCCGCTCGCGGTTGAGGGTCTTGCGGCGCTTGGCGGTGAAGGTATCGAGGAAATCCTGAAAATCGCGATAGCCGCGATTGTGCCAGTGAAACTGGCAGCCCTGGCGCAGCAGGCCACCGGCGGCGCGCAGTGGCGCAAGATCGGCGCTGGCGGGAAACAGCCAGTGCACCGAGGACAGGCCATGACGGTGCGCTTCATCAAGAATGAAATCGATCAGGGCTCGGGCGGTGGCTGCCGGATCGGCCTGATCGCTGGCCAGCAGCAGGCGGGGACTGGTGGCCGGGGTATAGGGCAGGGCGCTGACCAGCTTCGGGTAATAGGGCTGGCCGTGGCGGCGGTAAGCCTCCGCCCAGCCCCAGTCGAACACGAATTCGCCGTAGGAGTTGAATTTCAAATACAGCGGCGCTACGCCAAGCAGGCGGCCGGTCGGGTCGCGGCAGGTGATGTGCCAGGGCAGCCAGCCGGTGGTCTCGCCGACCCCGCCATGGCGTTCCAGTGCATCAAGAAAGGCATGGCTGAGAAAAGGGTTGTCGTCGGGAACCAGGGCATCCCATTCGGCGGCGGCGATTTCATTCAGGCGATTGACACGTTGCAGGCGCATGATGACTCAGGATAGCGTGAGGCTCCCGCTTGCATGGGAGTGACAAAATGGGTTAGGGATTAGTCAGTACTGGTCAGCGCCGGTTCGCCGCTGCGGGCGTGCACTTCACCTCGTCTGCCGGGAATGGGACAATGGCGCTCCGTTCGCATCTTCGATGACCGCCGTCGGTGGTCGTGCTTTCCGGGGCGCGTGCTCCGCGCAACCGTCCAGCCTTACCCCAACGATAGATAGGATTCAGCTTTGGCGCAGGCACACCGCATCAAAACCGCGCCGCCCGTGATCCGGGTCGGCATTCTGCGTTTTCTTAACAGCCTTCTGCGCGCGACCGGTTTCTGGCTGCTGGCGGCGCTGGCACTGGCCATGGCCGCTGCGTTGTGGACCTTCACGCCAGCAGACCCCGCCTGGACCCATACTGCCGAGGTGGGCCAGATCCACAATCTCGGCGGGGTGGTGGGAGCCTGGTTCGCCGATATTGTCCTGTATTTTCTGGGCTATGCGGCCTGGCTGTTGCCGCCGGGGGTGTTTTTCTCCGGCTGGCGCCTGTTCAAACGCGGCGAGTGGCTGGGCCTGGATGGCGAAGTGGTGCTGTTTCGGGTGCTGGGTTTTGCGGTGACGCTGGCCAGTGCCTGCGGGCTGGCCGGGCTGCACCTGCGCGTGCTGCCGGGGTTGCTGCCGGATGCCGCGACCGCCGGTGGGCTGGTCGGCCTGCATGTGGGGCCGTTCCTGACCGAGGCGTTCGGCGTGCTGGGGGGCAATCTGTTCCTGGCGGGACTGCTGTTGTCCGGGCTGCTGCTGGCGACGGGCGTGTCCTGGCTGTCCATGCTGGATGCGCTCGGTAGTGGTGTTCTGAAAGTGCTGGATGGGCTCGGTGCGCTGGTGCTGCTGCCGCTGGAGGGCTGGCGTGGCTTGTCGGGATTACTGGGATGGACCGCGCGCGCGCGGCGCGAGCCGCCGCCGGATGTGGATAATGGTGCGCCGGCGAATAATGCGGAAACGGTGGCCCCGACCGGGACCAGCGGGACACTGCGCCCGGCGCTGGCCCGCTGGCGTGCATGGCTGGGGCGCTGGCGTGCCGGACGTGCTGAGGTGGTGCCGTCATCCGTCGCGCCCGTGGTGGAGGCAGCGCCCGTGCCGGGGGCGCCGGTGTCGACTGGCAGCGCCGGGCACCGTGGCGGTGCGCGCATTGAGCCGGTGCTGCATCTGTCGGGATCGGGAACCGTGCCGGAAGCGGCCGTGGAGCGCACGCCCGGCGTGCCTGCTGCGCAGTCGCTACCGCATCTGCCAGCTTCAGCCAGGAGCATCGAGGCGGCGGTTCCGGCAGCCTTGTCCGAGGATACTGCGCCGCCGGTGTGGCGCCCTGCAGAGCAGCCTGCGGATGAATCGGTGTCGCCGGCTGTCCAGGCCATGCCCACGGCAACCCTGATTCCGCGCCGACCGCTGCTGATCGAGGCGCCGCCTGCGGAGCCGGTTGCGCTGGGCCGCGCAATCGAGCCGGAGCAGGGTGGCACACACCCGCATGAAGCCCGACCGGCGCTGACCCCAGCCGCCCTATCCAGCGAGCTGCCGCCGGAACCGGGTGCGCAACAGGACACGCTGGATGCACACACCCTGATTCCAGTGATGGCGCCCCGTCGCCCCGCTGCCGCAGCGCCACCGCCGCCACCACCTCCCGCATCACCTGCGCCGCTCATCGTGCCGCCCGCGCCGCGTCCGCTGGAGCCCGGTCAAATGCGACCTGATCCCCGGCTGGCTGAGGCGTCGAATGATCCACTGATCGAAAGCCCGGCTACGCCAGGGTTTGGCGCGCCGCAGTGGGCCGACCGGCTCAGTGCGGCGCCCGTGCCAGCGGTCGCGCCGATGATCGACGCGATGTTTGATGCCGATGCTGATGCGGATATGGAGGCCGAGGATAATGCCGGCACTGTGCGTGCCCCGCATCCGGCCAGCGGCGTGGCGGCGCTGTTCCAGGCCCGCGCACCCGAAGCGCTACCGGTGCGGCCCGTGCCGGCGCCACCCCGGCCAGTGGCGGTGCCTCTGCCCCCGCTGGAGCTGCTGGACCTGCCGCCGGCGCGCGTGGCGGGCTACTCCGATGCGGTGCTGGAGGACTTGTCGCGGCGGGTGGAAAGCCTGCTCAAGAGCTTTGGCATTGAGGTGCGCGTGGTTGCGGTCGAGCCGGGTCCGGTGATCACCCGCTTTGAAATCGAGCCGGCTCCCGGCGTCAAGGTCAGCCAGATCAGTAACTTGGTCAAGGATTTGGCACGCGGCCTGTCGGTGACCAGTGTGCGCGTGGTCGAAGTGATTCCAGGCAAATCGGTGATCGGTTTGGAGATTCCCAACCAGCAGCGCGAAATCGTCTACCTGCGCGAAGTGCTGGAAGCGCCGGTGTATACCCAGGCCGCATCGCCGTTGACTCTGGCGTTGGGCAAGGACAGCAGTGGCAAGCCGACGGTCGCCAACCTGGCGAAAATGCCGCATCTGCTGGTGGCCGGCACCACCGGTTCAGGTAAATCGGTGGCGATCAACGCCATGCTGCTGAGCCTGCTGTACAAGGCGCCGCCGAGTGAGGTGCGCCTCATCCTGGTCGATCCGAAGATGCTGGAATTGTCGGTGTACGAGGATATCCCGCATCTGCTGACGCCGGTGGTGACCGATATGAAGGAGGCGGCCAACGCCCTGCGCTGGTGTGTGGCGGAGATGGAGCGCCGTTACAAGCTGATGGCGGCGCTGAAAGTACGCAACATTGCCGGCTTCAATCACAAGATTCTCGACGCCGAGGCCGCCGGCGAAGCGCTGGTCGATCCGTTCTGGAATTCCGCCGAGGCCGGCGCTACCTTGCGACCGACGCCCTTGCGCACCCTGCCGTTCATTGTGGTGGTGATCGACGAACTCGCCGACATGATGATGATCGTTGGCAAGAAGGTCGAGGAACTGATCGCCCGGTTGGCGCAGAAGGCGCGCGCGGCGGGTATTCACCTCATCCTGGCCACGCAGCGACCGTCGGTGGATGTGATTACTGGACTGATCAAGGCCAACATCCCGACCCGCGTGGCTTTTCAGGTGTCGTCGCGGGTTGATTCGCGCACCATTCTCGACCAGATGGGCGCCGAACAACTGCTCGGACATGGCGACATGCTCTACCTGCCGCCCGGCACGGGCCTGCCGCAACGGGTGCATGGCGCCTTTGTCGACGATCACGAAGTCAATCGCGTGGTCGAATACCTGCGCCAAACCGGCGCGCCGGATTACATCGATGAGGTGCTGGCTGAGCCGCGTGAGGACAGTGACAGCAGCGCCAGCGAAAGCGAGGGCAACAGCCGGGGCAGTGAAAGTGATCCGCTGTATGACGAAGCGGTGCGCATCGTTACCGAATCGCGGCGGGCCTCGGTATCCGGCGTACAACGCCGCCTGCGCATCGGCTATAACCGGGCGGCGCGACTGGTTGAGGAAATGGAAGCGGCTGGCGTGGTAGGTCCCTTGCAATCGAACGGCAGCCGCGAAGTACTGGCGCCGCCGCCGCCCTGAGCGCGGCATACTCAATCCCCGGTTATGGAGTGTTTCTGAGCGTTATGTGCAAACCGCTACGGCTCTTCTCGTTTCTGCTGGCGACGCTGCTGGCGTTGCCGGCGCTGGCTGCGCCCGCGTCGCCGGTGCAGCGCTATTTCCAGGAGTTGCGCACCCTGCGCGCCGATTTCATTCAGCGTGTGTACGACGAACGCGGCCGGATAACGCAAACTTCCAGCGGTCGCATGCTGATGCAAAAGCCCGGCCTGTTTCGCTGGGATTATCGCGCACCCGCTGCACAGGTGATCGTTGCCGATGGGGCCCGGCTGTGGACCTATGATGTCGGGTTGGCGCAGGTGACGGTGCGCAAGCTCGACAAGGCGCTGAGCGCGACGCCGCTGGCCCTGCTCAGCGGTACCACGCCGATTGACGAGAGCTTCACGGTCAGCGGGGTGCGCAACCGCGATGGTCTGAGCTGGTATGAGCTGATTCCGCGTCAGGACCAGCCCGAGTTCCGGGTGCTGCGGGTGGCCTTCAAGGGCGACACGCTGGTAACCCTGGAAATAGAAGACGGTCTGGGACAGCGTACCCGGCTGGATTTCCAGGCGCTGGAGCGTAACCCGGCGCTGGATCCGGCACAGTTGCGCTTTACGCCGCCGCCCGGCGTGGATGTGGTCGGTGATGCCGGCTGAGGCGATGCGTGCCAGCGATGCGCGCCGCCCGCTGGCCGACCGGCTGCGGCCGCGCCATCTCGACGAAGTGGCCGGGCAGCTGCACCTGCTGGCGCCGGGGCAGCCGCTGCGGCTTGCTCTCGAACGGGGCCAGCCGCATTCCATGCTGCTCTGGGGGCCGCCCGGCACGGGCAAGACCACCCTGGCCGAGGTGCTCGCCGGTGCCTGCCAGGCCGAATTCATTCGACTGTCGGCGGTGCTGGCCGGGGTGCGCGAGGTGCGTGCAGCGGTCGAGCAGGCGCAGCGGGTGTGGCAGGCGCGGCAATGCCGTACGGTGCTATTTGTTGACGAGGTGCATCGTTTCAACAAGGCCCAGCAGGATGCCTTTCTGCCGTTCGTCGAGGATGGCACGCTGATCTTTGTCGGTGCCACCACGGAAAATCCCGGTTTTGCGCTCAACAACGCACTGCTGTCGCGGCTGCGTGTGTATGTGCTCAATCCACTGGATGATGTGGCACTGGGCGCGGTGCTGGAACGGGCGCTGCGCGATACCGAGCAGGGTTTGGGCGGGCGCTGGACGCTGGACGTGGCGGTGCGGAATCGGCTGCTCACCGCCGCCGATGGTGATGCCAGGCGCCTGCTGCTCTGGCTGGAACTGGCCGCGGAACTGGCTGTGGCCAAGGCGATTGATCTGGATGCGGCACTGGATGCCGTGCTGCACGATGGAACCGGGCGCCGCTTCGATCGTGGTGGCGATCTGTTTTACGATCAGATTTCGGCGCTGCATAAGGCGGTGCGCGGCAGCAGTCCGGATGCGGCGCTGTATTGGCTTGCGCGCCTGCTCGATGGTGGCTGTGATCCGCTGTATATCGCCCGGCGACTGGTGCGCGCGGCCAGCGAGGATATTGGCAATGCTGATCCGCGCGCGCTGCAGCTGGCCCTGAACGCATGGGAAGCGCAGGAGCGGCTTGGCAGTCCCGAGGGCGAACTGGTTCTGGCTCAGGCCACGGTCTATCTGGCGGTCGCCGCCAAGAGCAATGCGATCTATACCGCGTTTGCCGCCGTGCGACGCGATGTCGAACAGTGGGGCACTCTGGAAGTACCGCTGCATTTGCGTAACGCGCCGACCGCGTTGGCGCGTCAGTTGGCCCATGGTGCCGATTATCGCTACGCGCATGACGAAGAGCATGGCTATGCGGCGGGTGAAAACTATTTCCCCGAGGCGCTCCGTAATGCCCGCTATTACCAGCCGACCGCCAATGGCCTGGAAGGGCGCATTGCCGAGAAACTGGAGCGCCTGCGAGCCTGGGATCAGCAAAGCCCGCGCCAGCGCTATCCCGCCTGAATCAAGGCCCATGGTCAGCGATGACATGGCGCTGCCTGTACTGAACTGCTGGCTGTTTATACCATCTTCAAGTTGCATGGTCCTCAAAACCCCGGCCTGATACTGGGAAATTGACATGCGCCGAACATCGGCTTTACTTAGCAGCATCTTCCGCTGCATGCATCGCCCATTCAGATGCATCTAGCGGGGTGTAGCGGCAGGCAAGCAACCTGGCCGGGCATGCAACCCCCTCCAACCACACAAAACGAGGATTATCCATGGCTTTCAAAGAGGTCGTGATCGTTGGCGCCGCGCGGACGGCAATTGGTAAATTCATGGGCGCCCTCAAGGATGTACCGGCGCGCGAACTGGCCATGACCGCCGCACGGGGAGCCATTGAGCGCTCCGGCATTTCGGCTGACATGATCGACGAAATCTGCATGGGCCAGCTCTACACCGGCATGCAGGGCTCATTGCCCGCGCGGCAGGTGAGCATGCGCATCGGTCTGCCGCATCGCAGCAGCGCAGTGTCAGTTAACCAGAACTGCACTTCGGGCATGCGTGCTTTGGAAATTGCCTGCCACAACATCATGCTCGGCCAGACCGATATCGGCCTGGCGGTAGGCGTGGAAAGCATGACCAATGCGCCCTATCTGCTGCCCAAGGCGCGCATGGGCTACCGGATGGGGCAGGGCAACATCGAAGACAGCATGATTCACGACGGTCTGTTCGATGAGCTGGTTCCCGGGCATATGGGGATGACCGCAGAGAACGTTGCTGCCAAGTACGGCATTACCCGCCAGGAATGCGATGAGCTGGCGGTGATCAGTCATAACCGCGCGGTTGCGTCGATCGAAGCGGGCGTATTCAAGCGCGAGATCGTCCCGGTCGAACTGAAGAGCAAGAAAGGCTCGACCTTCTTTGAAGTCGATGAAAACCCGATTCGCGACGCCACCGTGGCTTCGATCGGCAAACTGCCTACGGTGTTCAGGAAGGATGGTGTGGTGACTGCCGCCAATGCCTCCAGCATCAACGACGGCGCCAGCGCGGTCGTGGTCATGTCGCTGGACAAGGCGCGCGAACTGGGTCTCAAGCCGCTGGCGAAGCTGGTCGGCATCTGCAATGCCGGTATTGACGCGATGGTGATGGGTCTGGGTCCGGCCGTTGCCATTCCCAAGTGCCTCAAGCAGGCCGGTCTGTCCTTCAACGACATCGAATACTGGGAAGTCAACGAGGCCTTTGCAGCGCAGTGGCTGGGTGTAGGTCGTATGCTCAAGGAAGAACATAACGTCAGCCTCTCGCCAGAGAACTGCAACTTCAACGGCTCGGGCATCGCCCTCGGTCATCCGGTTGGTTCGACCGGTCTGCGCATCGTCGTCAGCCTGTGCTACGAACTGGAACGGCAGGGCAAGACTCTGGGTGGCGCTTCGCTGTGCGTAGGCACCGGCCCGGCGATGGCCTCGCTGTGGAGTCGCGATATCTGAATCTGATGCGACAGCGCTAAGCAAAGGGCGGTCCTGGTGACCGCCCTTTTTGTTGCAGCCGGTTTTATATCATCTCCTTAATCAAAAGGAACACCAACCCCGGTATAATCAAGCACCATTGCCAACAACGCGCTAGCAGTCCAAAAACCGCGCAAAAACCGACGGAGCTTCACGATCCATGCTGGACCCAAAACTACTCAGGACCGAACTGGAAAACACCGCTGCATCACTAGCTCGGCGCGGCTACACGCTGGACACTACCCTCATCAACAGCCTGGAAGACCAGCGCAAAACCCTACAGGTACGCACCCAGGAACTGCAAAACGAACGCAACACCCGTTCCAAAGCCATCGGACGCGCCAAAGCCAGCGGTCAGGACATCCAGCCTCTACTGAACGAAATCGCCGGTCTGGGTGATACCCTGAAGCAAGTCGAAAATGACCTGGAAGTGATTCAGGCACAACTGCTCAAACTGCAGCTCAGCATCCCCAATTTGCCGCATGCCAGCACACCCAATGGCAACAGCGAACAGGACAATGTCGAAATCCGCCGCTGGGGCGAACCACGCGCCCTGCCATTCAGTCCGCGCGATCATGTCGACCTAGGCGGAGAGGGCGGACTGGACTTTGAAGCGGGCGCCCTGCTCACCGGCGCACGTTTTACCGTAATCCGTGGCCCCCTGGCACGACTGCATCGCGCTCTGACCCAGTTCATGCTCGATCTACACACCCAGGAACACGGCTACCAGGAAGTCTACGTACCCTACATGGTCAATGCCGACAGCCTGCGCGGCACTGGACAGTTACCCAAGTTCGAAGCCGATCTATTCAAGCTCAGCGGCGAACCCGGCTATTACCTGATCCCCACCGCCGAAGTGCCAGTGACCAACCTGGTACGCGATCGGATCATCGAGGCCGAACGCCTGCCGCTGCGCAATGTTGCCCACACGCCCTGCTTTCGCAGCGAGGCCGGATCCTACGGCAAGGACATGCGCGGCATGATTCGCCAGCATCAGTTTGAAAAGGTCGAACTGGTACAGATCGTACGCCCCGAAGACTCCTACCAAGCCTTGGAGGAGCTGACCGGTCATGCCGAAACCGTGCTGCAAAAGCTGGAACTACCCTATCGGGTTGTCGCGCTATGCACCGGCGACATCGGATTCTCATCAGCCAAAACCTACGACCTGGAAGTCTGGCTACCGGGCCAGCAACAGTACCGGGAAATCTCTTCCTGCAGCAATTTTGAAGACTTCCAGGCCCGCCGCCTGCAAGCTCGCTGGCGCAACCCGGCAACTGGCAAGCCGGAACTGGTGCACACACTCAACGGCTCAGGGCTGGCGGTCGGTCGAACCCTGGTCGCAGTTATGGAGAACCATCAGGACGAACGCGGCCACATTCGTATCCCTGCAGTACTCAGGCCCTATCTGGGCGGACTGGAGACGATCGCACCCAACGGGCGCTAAGCCACCAGAAACGCAGATTCAGCAGCACAGCAGCCGTGGTCAGGCCAACGATCAGACCTATCCACGGCCCGCTCGGCCCCAAACCCTGGTGGAGACCCAGCCACCAGGCCAACGGAAAAGCAATCAGCCAATAGGCAAACAACACGATCAACAGGGGTAGCTGGGTGTCCTTCAGACCACGCAATGCACCCAGCGCACCCACCTGCAGACCATCGGAGAGCTGAAACAGCGCTGCCAGCTGCAGCAGACCTGTTGCCACCGTCACCACAGCCATATCCTCACTGTAAAACCGGGCGATCACCGCGCTCCCGGTAAACATGGCCACCGCCATCAGCACCATAAACCCAGCGCACAGGCCAATGCCAATAAAGCCAGTCCGGCGTGCAGCCTGCGCATCACCACGACCGATCGCATGGCCCACCCGCACCGTCGTGGCCATACTCAAGCCAAGCGGCACCATGAAGGTAATAGAAGCGACACTCAGAGCGACCTGATGTGCCGCTGCCGCTACGGCACCCAGCATACCCAGCAGTAGAGCCACTGCTGCGAACACCGCCGTTTCCAGAAACAGACCGACGCCGATCGGCACACCCAGCACCAGCAACGGCCACAAAGTCGGCCCATGCGGCCAAGCCCAAGCCCGCAACAGTGCATAATCACGGTAGCGACGATCCCGCACCACCAGCACCAGCATCGCCACCGGCAGCACTGCCATACCCAGCGCAGTAGCCAGACCGCAACCGCGCGCGCCCAGGGCCGGAAAGCCCCAATGGCCAAAAATCAGCACATAATTGGCGACGAGATTGACCAGCAGCCCGAGCAGACTCACCAGCAGTACCGGCCGGGTGCGACCAATGCCTTCACTGAACAGACGCAATACCATGAACACGCAGGCCGGTACCATGCCCCAGGACAGCGCATCCAGATAGGCCGTAATCAACGGTATGAGTTTCGGCTCAATGCCCAGCACCCACAGCAGCCCCTGCAGATGACGCAGACCCAATCCGCACAGCAGGCCCAGCATCAGCCCCAGCCAGAGCGCCTGACGCACCAGAGGCGCAATCGCCGTCCGCTGACCGGCTCCCTGCAACTGCGCTACTGACGGACTCAGCGCCATCAATACGCCCAGTGCCATCAGAAACAGGCTATGCCACAACCCGGTGCCGATCGCGACCGCTGCCAATTCATCCGACCCCACTCGACCCATCATCACAGTATCGAAAAAGCCCATCACCATCTGCGTCAACTGCGTCACCATCAGCGGCGCGCCAATGCGCAACAGAGCAGCAGCCTCAGCCCGAACACTGACCGGCGCCCGGACTGGCGCAGCGGCGACCGGAGCAATCGATGGTGATAGTATGGCGCTCCCCAGTGATGGGCACAGCCCGTCTTCCCACATATCCTTCATAATATTCCCGCAGAGAATCGAACCATGATTGTCATTCTGGATTCCGCGATCAACGAGCAATCCCCAGATTACCAGCAAACGCTGGACTATCTGGCCCATCTGCCCGGCATCAGCACCCGGGTGCACAAAGTCCAGGGCACGCAGCAGGATCTGACTGAGATCTACCTGATCGGCGATACCAAAAGCCTGTCCGCCGACGATATCCAGGCGCTGCCGGGTGTCGAGCGGGTGATTCGCATCGCAGAAGAATACCGCATTCTAGGCCGGCACCGGGACGAGCGGCGGGCCAGCGGCTTTGACTACAACGGGGTGCATTTTGGCCAGGACACACTGCATGTCTTCGCCGGCCTGTGCGCGGTGGACACGCCCGAGCATGTTGAAATCATGCTGAAAGCGCTGCAGGCCCACGGCCAGCACTGCACGCGCATGGGTGCCTATAAGCCACGCACCAATCCCTATTCCTTCCAGGGTCATGGTCGCGGCTGTCTGCCCTATGTGTTCGAGCTGGCGGGCCGCTACGGCATCCGGGTCGTGGCGATGGAGGTAACCCACGAAAGCCATGTCGAGGAGATTCACGAGTGCCTGCAGCAGACCGGTCAACCGACCGGCGTCATGCTGCAGATCGGTACCCGCAACACGCAGAATTTCGAGCTGCTCAAGGCAGTCGGCCGTCAGCAGGAATTTCCGGTGCTGTTCAAGCGCGGCTTCGGCATTACCCTGAACGAATCGCTCAACGCCGCCGAATATCTGGCCAGCGAAGGTAACTCGCAAGTGGTGTTCTGCCTGCGCGGGGTGAAAACCAACATGGGCGATCCGCACCGCAACCTGGTCGATTTCAGCCATGTGCCGGTGTTAAAGCGGCTGACGCGGATGCCGGTCTGCATCGATCCTTCGCACTCGGTTGGCTCACGCGAGCAGGCTCCGGACGGCATTTCCGACCTGATGCATGTTACGGCGCAGGGCGTGGTCGCCGGGGCCAACATGGTGCTGGTGGATTTTCACCCGAATCCAGCCAAGGCCCTGGTGGATGGACCGCAGGCGATGCTGATGAGTGAGCTGGGCTGGTTTCTCGACGATGTGGCGCTGGCCCGGGCATGCTATCAGCAGCGTGCAGCACGCGCTGAACGGCAGCGTCAGGGCTAGGGCGAGCCACGCAGCAGGGTAGCACGGGCCTGGTTCAATTGCGCAGCCAGGTAGGCTGAGCCGCCCTGATCAGGGTGGAGACGCTGCATCAGCCGCCGATAGGCATCCTGGATCTCGGCGCGGCTGGCACCCGGGGCCAATCCCAGAATCTGGTAGGCCTCGCTGCGGTCCATGGTGGCCTTATCCGCTGGCGGTATGCCGGTATCCGCTGTGGCTTGGGTACGCCAGTCCGCCGCGCCGTGGCGATCCAGATAGGCCTCCAGCACCGCCAGCGACTGCGGATCGGTCTGGCACTCGCGCCACAGCAGCAGGCATTCGGCTGGGCTCAGCGTGGCCAGATCACGCCCGGCGAAGCGCCCGGCGTGCACGGTTCCCGACATGGCGCCGCTGACGTGATCAAGACTCATGCGTAAAAACCGGGTGACTACCGTGGACTGCGCGCCGCTGCCGGCTGAGCTTGCCGCCGGGGCAGGTGGCGTAAGTTGCCCGGCGCGCCAGGCCCGTAACAGGAAGGGAGCCAACACCGCCAGCAGCGGCGCAGCGATTTCGGCACCGCCGCGCACAGTCAGCAGCACCAGCAGTACCGCCAGCGCGGCCAGAGGCAGGACGCGGCCCAGATAGCTCAACCCACCGGTGCGCCGCAACCAGCGCAGCAGGGTATATCCGCCCAACAGGACCGCCGCGATCAGTACCACGCGTAACAGCATCAAAACTCCCGGGATGGCCTGAATGGTTGCGAACCGTGGCAAACGGTGGCTACAACTGCCGCGTCAGGCGGAGCAGTTGCTCACTGCCAGCGGTGGCGCATAAGCGCTCCAAGGCCGTGCGCCCCCCGGCGGCGTAGACCGCCACAGCGCCGAGCAGTTCACGCAGTTGCCGGGCGCTGCCGGCATCAAAGGCACAATGGGCGCCGCGGGACAGCCGGGCGATCTCGCGAAAGCCACGTGCCGCATCGGCATTCTGGCCCTCCTGAAACAGGAAGATTGGCACACCAAGCACGCCAAGTTGCCCGGCCAAGGCTGTCAGGGGTGGCAACTGCTCTTCCAGGCAGTCGCCGATCAGCACCAGAGCGTTTACCCGGTGGCGACTGGTTTCGGCGAGCGCATGGGCCAGAACGCGGCCTATCTGGGTCAGGCCACCGCGACAGTGCACCGCACTCATGCGACGCTGCACGGTAGCGGCATCAGTCTGCCAGGGCTCGGCGTGGAACTCATCATAACCGCGATACCAGACCAGTTGCAGCGCCACACCGCCGAGCGTCGCCGCCGCCGCGAACAGATCACCCTGCAATTGACAGGCCTGATCCCAGCCGGGCTGGCGACTGGCGGTGGCATCGAGAGCGAAAATCAGGCGGCCGCGGGCGCCCTGGACCAGCGGCGTTGCGGCAGTTCGGCGCAGGAACTCGGTGACCTCGCCGGTATTCGCGGGTTGCAGCAGAGGGGGCAAAGCCACGGTTGCGATCTCCCGACCGGTTTATTGTTTTCCGTTCGCCCTGAGCCTGTCGAAGGATGAACGGCGAAAGGCGAACGGCAGTGTCTTATTTCAGCAACACATACAGGCCCGGAGCATCATCGATCGGATACAGGCCTTTCTCTGGAGCACCCAGGGCGGGCGGCGACACCCGATGCTCGGCGGAATGCCGTACCAGCCAGTCCTGCCAAGCGGGCCACCAGGACCCCTGTTGCTTGGGCACGATGGCCTGCCAGGTTTCCGGATCGATATAGCGATCCTGATCGGTGCGGCAGCTCATCTGATAGCTGCGGCGCCGATGGCCGGGCTCACTGACAATGCCGGCATTGTGGCCGCCGCTGGTCAGCAGGAAGGTGACCTGTTCGGCGTCGGCGAGCAGGTTGATCTTATACACCGAGCGCCAGGGCGCGACATGGTCCTGCTCGGTGGCGACAGTGAAAATCGGCACCCGGATATCGGTGATGGCGATGGGCCGGCCACGCACCTTGTAATGACCGGTGGCCAGTTCATTGCCGAGGAAGATGTGGCGCAGATATTCCGAGTGCATGCGGAACGGCATGCGGGTCTGATCGGCGTTCCAGGCCATCAGATCATTGAGTGGCTGACGCTGACCGAGCAGGTAATCGTGGACCAGCCGCGACCAGATCAGGTCGTTGGAGCGCAGCAACTGAAAGGCGCCGACCATCTGCCCGGCATCCAGATAGCCCTGATCCCACATCATGTCTTCGAGGAAGGAAACCTGGCTTTCATTGATGAACAGCAGCAGCTCGCCTGCTTCAGAAAAATCGGTTTGCGCGGCGAACAGGGTCAGGGTCTTGAGTCGGTTATCACCATCACGGGCCATGGCCGCAGCAGCGATGGTCAGCAGAGTGCCGCCGAGACAGTAGCCGACACCATGCACGCGCCGCCCGGGCAGGATGGTGTTGATCACGTCCAGCGCCGCCATCAGGCCGAATTGGCGATAGTCCTCCATACCCAGGTCACGGTCTTCGGCGCTGGGGTTCTTCCAGGAGATCATGAAGACGGTGTGGCCCTGCTCAACCAGGTAACGCACCATGGAGTTACCGGGCGACAGGTCAAGGATGTAGTACTTCATGATCCAGGCCGGGACGATCAGGATGGGCTCGGCCTGAACCTGCGGCGTGGTGGGCTGGTACTGGATGACTTCAATCAGGTGGTTGCGGAACACGACCTTGCCGGGCGTAACAGCGACATCGCGACCGACGACGAAGGCACTGTTCTGTTCGTTCTCGCCGAGCGACTTACCGGCAATCAGGCGTTCCATGTCGGCCATGAAATTGGTCCAGCCGCGCACCAGATTCTGACCGCCTTCCTCCAGGGTGGCCTTGAGGATGACCGGGTTGGTCAGCGGCGAATTCGACGGCGAGAACATGTCCAGCATCTGCCGGGTGACGAAGGAGACGATGGCCTCGTTGCGCTTATCGACACCGCGGTTGTGAGTGGTGGCGTTGTACCACCACTGCTGGGTGAGCAGGAACGATTGGTAGATCAAGTTATAGGGCCAGTGTTGCCATTCCTCGCCATCGAAGCGGCGATCCTGCGGCAGCGGTTCGATGCAGGGCTGGGTCTGGGGCTCCTGGGCGGATTTGAAGGCGTAGAGCATCATCCGCACCATCTTGCGAACGGCCTTTTCGTTGAGCAGCGCCTGCTTGCCCGGGGACAGGCCAAGGTGCATGAGCCAGTCGAGGTAGGCCATGGCCAGTACCGCGGGCGAGATGCCGCCCGTACCGCGAGCGAGGTTGGCGCTGACCATGCGATCGATGGTTTCGGGGATGTGGGTGCCGAGAAACGAGCGTTCGATGTGATAGGCGCGGTAGGTATCGTCCTTGGCATCGGTTGAGCGGCGGCGGGGACGCGCGGCCGGCCGGGCGGCCAGGGGTGCAGGTGCTGGGGACGTGGCGGCAGTTTCGGCGGTAGTTTCAGGCGCGGTAGCCGACGGAGCAGGGGATGGTGTTTCGTTCGGATTCGGCATCGTGGCGTGCCTCCGGATACAGGAAAGGATCGAGCGAGAGGATGGTGGCCCGTACAGCCATCGTTGTACTGAATTAACTATAGAACCCGCGCATTTTCCAGGCCGGGATTTGTTCAAGTTCGGCCGGATTGATGGACCAAACGCCGCTCTCCGGGTCAGGAAAGAGCATGGACCCTGCGACTTTGCGCAGGGTGACAGCGACTCCGTGCAGGGCAGGCCGATCTGGATGATGTTCTTTACGTTTACGGTTTCCTGCGGTGGTCGATGACGCGGACCGCCTTACCCTCGGAGCGAGGCAATGATCCGGTGGGTTTGACCACGACGCGCGCGGTTACGCCGATAAAGTCCTTGATATCCTTCTGCGCCTTGCTGGCGACCCGATCCATGGCCGCCTGACCTTGAGCGACCAGCGGCGGGCTGCCTTCGACATTGACGGTCAACAGGTCGAGATTGCCTTCACGAAATACTTCCAGCTGATAGAACGGCGACAGGGTTTCGGTCTGCATCAGGATGGCTTCGACCTGCGAGGGGAACACGTTGACGCCGCGAATGATCAGCATGTCGTCGGTGCGGCCGGTCACCCGTTTCATGCGCACATGGGTGCGGCCACAGCGGCAGGGTGCAGGATCGAGCACCGAGACATCGCGGGTGCGATAGCGCAGGATCGGAAAGGCTTCCTTGGTGAGCGAGGTGATGACGATTTCGCCGGCTTCGCCATAGGGCAGCGGCTGACCGGTGTTGACATCGACGGCTTCGATGAGGAAATGGTCCTCGAAGACATGCAGACCGTTCTTGGCTTCCAGGCATTCAATAGCAACACCGGGACCAATGACCTCGGACAGGCCGTAGATATCGACCGCGTCGATACCAAGGCGCGATTCCAGTTCGTAGCGCATCTCCTCGGTCCAGGGTTCGGCACCGAAGATGCCAACCTTGAGCGGCTGCTTGCGCAGATCGACATTCAGATCCTCGGCGGTCTCGGCGAGGTTGAGCGCATAGGAGGGGGTACAGGACAGGCCGTCCGGGCGGAAATCCTGGATCAGCATGATCTGGCGCTGGGTCTGGCCGCCGGATACCGGGGTCACCATAACGCCCAATTCCTCGGCGCCGTAATGCACACCCAGGCCACCGGTGAACAGGCCATAGCCATAGGCATTATGCAGGCGATCGCCGGGACGCAGGCCGGCCGCAGCCAGGCTGCGCGCCATCAGTCGCGCCCAGGTGTGAATATCGCGGCGGGTATAGCCAACCACGGTGGGTTTGCCGGTCGTGCCGCTGGAGGCGTGGATGCGCACCACCTGGTCGGTGGGCACGGCGAACATGCCAAAGGGGTAGTTTTCGCGCAGGTTCTCTTTTTTGGTGAACGGCAGCAGGCGCACGTCGGCGAGGCTCTGGATATGCTGGGGCTTGACGCCGAGTTCATCCATGGCCTCGCGGTAGTATTTGACGGTTTGATAGCAGCGCTCGACAGTGGCGCGCAGTCGGCGCAGTTGCAGGACCTGCAATTCTTCGCGGGGCAGGGTTTCCTGGTCGATATCCAGAATCATCGGCAAAGTTCCGTGGTGGTCAGGGGGGGTTGTAGCTGTTCATTTCATGATCGATGTCATTCCGCGCGCAGTCGCGGAATCCATGTATCAGCTCATGATCAGGTCGTGTCGGGGACGGTTCAGACGCCAGGCGGCAACGTTTCGGTCAGCAGTTCATAGCCCTGGTCGCGCAAATACTGGTTCAGGGCGCGTGGATGAGCGGCGCGGTAGCGGACCACGGCGATGCGCAGGCCGGTCTGATCGGGATGCAGCGGCGAGACTACAGTGGCGATATAGCCGCCGGCGGTGTTGATGGCGGCGAGCAGGCGACCGAGCTGACCTGTCGTGTCGGGCAGGTGCACCGCGATGCGGGTGGTGTCCTCCATAAGGCAGCCGGTGATATCGAGGAAGAAATCGAGCAGATCCTCATGGGTGAGGATACCGACCAGGGTGCCTTGTGGGGTGACGACCGGCAGACAGCCGATGTGCTTCTGGCGCAGCAGACGGGCAGCTTCCTCGACCAGAGTTTCCGGCGCGCAACTGACCACCTCGCGGCGCATGATGCGGGCAGCAGTGATCTGGCCGAGCAGGTAATGAGCCTCGCCAACCGAGAGGGTGGTGGCCGGCGATGGCGCGGCCCGTTCCAGATCATGAGAGGTGATCAAGCCAACCAGGTGTCCTTCACGCACCACGGGCAAATGGCGGATCCGGTGGTCGCGCATCAGCGCCGCCAGCCGCGGCAGGTGGGTATCCTCACTGACCTGGATGACCTGCCGGGTCATGATCTGCTCAACGTACATGCCTCACCTCCCAACCCCTGTTGAAACCCGGACCGGCCTAGCCGCCCAGATAGGCGCGGCGCACGGCATCATCGGCCAGCAACTGCGCCGCAGGCGCGGTTTTGACGATACGGCCATTCTCCATGACATAGCCGCGCGCGGCGATGGCCAGCGCGGCGCGGGCGTTCTGTTCGACCAGCAGGATGCCGACGCCCTGCTGCTCATTCAGCGCGACGATGACCCGGAAAATTTCTTCGACCAGCAGCGGCGCCAGACCCATGGAGGGCTCGTCGAGCAGCAGCAGGCGCGGCCGACCGAGCAGGGCGCGGCCCATGGCCAGCATCTGCTGCTGGCCGCCAGACAGGGTACCGGCGCGCTGCTGGCGGCGCTCGGCGAGGATCGGGAACAGGGTGTAGACCTGCTCCAGATCGCGGCGCACGCCCTCGGTATCGCGGCGGCTATAGGCGCCCAGGCGCAAATTGTCCTCGACACTGAGCGGGGCGAACACCTGGCGGCCTTCGGGAACCTGGCATAGACCGGCGGCGACGATACGATGCGCGGGCCAGCGGGTACTGTCCTGGCCGGCGATGCGGATCGTGCCGGCGCGAGCCGGATGCAGTCCGGACAGGGTGTGCAGCAGGGTGCTCTTGCCCGCGCCGTTGCCGCCGACCAGGGCGACACGTTCACCGGGCATGACATGCAAATCCAGCTGCTCGACGGCGCGCACCGGTCCATAGCCGCTGCACAAGCCGGTCACAGCAAGCAGGGGCGTCACGGATGCGGCTTCAGGATCACTCGACATCAAGGCAGGACTCCGCGCCACCGAGATAAGCGGCGATCACACGGGGATCGGCCTGAATCACGGCGGGGCTGCCTTCGGCGAGCACGCAACCGTAATCCAGCACCAGCAGGCGGTCGGCGATGCTCATCACCAGCGGCATATGGTGCTCGACCAGCAGGATCGTCACTCCGCTGGCGCGAATGCGGGTGATCAGTTCGCGCAGATCAAGAGTTTCGGTATCGTTCAGGCCAGCGGCCGGCTCATCAAGCAGCAGCAGGCGTGGCTGAGCAGCGAGCGCGCGGGCAATTTCAACCCGTTTCATCAAACCATAGGGCAGGACAGCGGCCGGCCGTTCCGCCCAGGCAGACAGGTCGCACAAGGTCAGCGCGTCATCGGCCCAGGCCCGCAGACGGTCTTCCTCGGCACGCACCCGGGGCAGACGCAGCGCCGCCGCCAGCAGGCCCGTGTGGGCGCGTAGATGAGCGCCAACCATGACGTTCTCGCGCACGCTCATGTTGAAAAACAGTTGCAGATTCTGAAAGGTCCGGGCTACGCCAGCAGCAGCGATGCGGTAGGGCGGTTGGCCGAGCAACTCGCGGCCATCCAGGCGAATCGAGCCGGCAGCCGGCTGGCAAAAGCCACACAGCGCATTGAACAGCGTGGTCTTACCCGCGCCATTAGGGCCGATCACCGCGTAAATCAGGCCGGCGGGCACCTGGAAATCAATGCCGGCCAGGGCCATGACGCCGCCAAAACTCTGCTCCAGCCCGCTCACCGTCAGCAGCGGGGCACAGGCGTCGGCTGCAGAATTCATGGCTGCCGACTCAGCACCAGGGCCAGAACCCGGCGCAGTCCCTGACCGATCCCGACGAACAGGCCCTGCGGCAGGATAATCATCACCACCATCAGCAGGGCACCGTGGATCAGCATTTCGTAATCCTCGAACACCACCAGACCCTCACGCAGCAGAGTCAGGGCAATCGCGCCAAACGCCGCGCCAAAGGTCGAGGCCATGCCGCCGATCACCACCATGGTGACCAGCTCGACCGAGATTGCCAGATTGAAGGAATCGGGGCTGACGAAACTTTGCTGATGGGCAAATAGGCTGCCAGCGAAGGCGGCGAACAGGGCCGAGACCACGAACACCTGGGTCTTGGCGCGGGCGGTGTCGATGCCCATGATTTGCGCGGCGAACTCGGAACCGCGCACTGCACGCAGCGCCCGGCCAATGCGCGAATCGATGATATTCAGCGACAGCCAGAGCGCCAGCAAAGTAGCGGCGGCCATCACCGCGTACCAGCGTGTATCGCTATCCACCACCCAGCCGAACAGGTTCAGCGGGGGAATGCCGCCGAGACCGTCGGGACCGCCGGTCCAGCCACTGGCCTGCACCATGATGACATGGGCAATAACGCCAAAGCCGAGGGTGGCCATGGCCAGATAATGGCCATGCAGGCGCAGGATCGGCCGGGCCAGCAGCCAGGCGATGCTGCCGGCCAGCACCAGACCCGCCGCCAGGGCCAGCAGTCCCGGCCAGGCATAGCGGGTGGTCAGAATCGCCGAGGCATAGGCACCGATGGCGAAAAATGCGGCGTGGCCAAGGGAAATCTGGCCAGCGTAGCCCATGAGTAGATTGAGACCCACGGCGAGAATGATGTGCAGTCCGGCGGCGACACCGACCACGGTGATGAAATAGGGATCAATGCCCAGCCAGGGCAGGAGCAGCACAGCGGCAGCGAACAGGTAAAAACCAGCCATGCGTCCTGAGCGTGTCGAAGGACGCATGGCCTAGACCCGCTCGGCACTGGCCGCGCCGAACAGGCCGGTCGGCTCGAAAAACAGCACCATCAGCACAAACAGGAAGGCGATGGCGTCCTTGTAGCCTGAGGATATCAGCCCGGCGCCGAGTGCTTCGAGCACGCCCAGCAGCAGGCCGCCGACCACCGCGCCGAGCGGGTGGCCGATACCGCCGACGATAGCGGCGGAGAAGCCCTTCAGGCCGAGCATGACGCCGGCATCATAGGAACTGAAGGTGATCGGTGCGATCAGGATGCCGGCCACCGCGCCCAATCCGGCGGACAGACCATAGGCGAGGCGCAGCATGACGCGGACATTGATGCCAACCAGTTGTGCGGCGGCGCGATTGCAGGAGCAGGCCAGCAGGGCCTTGCCGAGCAGAGTGCGGTTGAAAAAGGCGCGCACCAGCAGCACCAGCAGCGCGGTGACACCCAGCACCCACAGACTCTGGGGCAACAGGGTTGCGCCGCCCAGGTTCAGCGGCGCATCGCCGGAAAAGGACGGCAGGGTATGAAAATCCTTACCCCAGAGCAGCAGGGCAGCGCCGCGTAGCACCATGGCCGCGCCGATGGTGATGATGATGGTACTGACCACGGGCGCACCCAGAGCCGGTTCAATCGCGACCCGTTCCAGCAGCAGCCCGACTAGCACGGTGATCAGGATTGCGGCCAGCGCCGCCAGGGGCAGACTCAGACCGGTACCAAGCAGGGCGATGGCCAGCAGCGCACCGAGCATGACGAACTCGCCCTGGGCGAAATTGACCACGTCGGATGCGTTGTAGATCAGCGCGAAGCCCAGCCCGACCAGCGCATATACCGCGCCGACAGTCACGCCGGTGACCAGGAATTGCAGCAGTTGCTCGGGCATGCTCAGTTGACGATGTGCCAGTTGCCGCCGCGAATTTCCACCAGGCGGAAGGCTTCAGTACCCAGGCCAAGATGATCGGCGGGGCTGAGGTTGAAAATGCCGGCAGTGCCGATGAGACCCTGGGTTTTCTCGATTTGCTCGCGGACCTTGGCCTTGTCGGTGCTGCCGGCGCGGGTGATAGCGGCAACAGCCATGCGCAGGCTGTCATAACCGTGCCCGCCGAAGGTCGATACCGGGCCGTGCGCGGCCTGATAGCGCTGCTGATAGGCGAGCAGCACGGGTTTCTGCGGATCACCATCGGGCAACTGTTCGGCCACGACCAGGGCTGCTGCGGGCAGCCGCGCGCCCTCGGCGGCATCGCCAGCCAGTTCGATGAAGGTCCTGGAGGCGACACCGTGTGAGTGGTACAGCGGCAGAGTGATGCCCAGTTGCTTGATGTTGCGGGTGACGATCGCCGGCGCCTGGCCAAAGCCGAAATTGAGGATCGCCTGCGCATCGGTGGCGCGAATCTTGGCCAGTTGGGCACTCATGTCGGTGTCCTTGTTGCCGTAGAACTCGTCAGCAACCAGGGTGATGCCGTATTGCGGCGCCAGAGCCAGCAGTTGCTCGCGCCCGGATTTGTCAAAGCCGCCATCGCCGCTGATCAGGGCCAGCCGGGTCAGGTTGCGCTGGCGCAGGTCGGCGAGAATGCGCGCAGCGGCCATGCGATCGGTAGGCGCAACCTTGAAGACCCAGGGCTTGACCGGTTCGATGATTTCGACGGCAGCAGCCAGGGAAATGAAGGGCATGCCGGCCTTTTCCACTTCGGGGATCACTGCCAGGGAATCACCCGAGGTGGTGCCGCCGATGATCAGGTCAACGTTATCCTTGCGGATCAGGCGCTTGACGAAATTGACCGCTTCACGGGCATTGCCGCCGGTGTCGTAATGGATCAGCTCCAGCGGCCGGCCGATGACGCCGCCCTGGGCATTGATTTCGGCGATGCCCATCTGCAGGGTTTTCAGTTCGGGATCGCCGAGAAAGGAGGCCGGCCCGGTGACTGCAAGGAAAGCACCAATGCGGATCGGTTCCGCAGCGCCGGCCCAGGTCACGACGAGCCCCAGCAGCATAGCCAGCAGTGCGGTCCGCCAGATGGCGAGCCGGTCGCGCAGTTTCAGGCGCGCAGGTGTCCCTGCACGGGACGCAGGCAAATAATCAGATCGCATGGTGACATCATTCCAACAGGTCTTCGTCATCCAGAGGGGAAAGGATGATGGCCCGTACAGCCATCATCCTTCGACTGTTCGACAGGCTCACAGCTCACAGCAAACGGCGGTACGGTGTTTTCCGTTCGCCCTGAGCCTGTCGAACAGTCTAGCTTTTACCTGCATTCAATCGGCGTTGTGGGTGCGCTCGTGACCGGCGGCGCGTCCGGCCTCGAAGGCGCGGGCGTTGATTTCGGCCAGCGCGGGTTTATGGACGCGAAAACCGTCAACGATACAGGCCTTGAGCATCTCAGCGGGGAAGGGCAGGTAATCGCTGATCGCGCCGAGCATGATCGTATTGACCATCTTGGGGTTGCCTAGCGCCTCGGCCAGGGCGCCGGCATCGAAGGCATGCACTTCCAGACCAGTCGCGACCAGAGTCGCCAGCGGATCAGCCGGATAGTCGTATATGCCGGCCGACACTATCGGCGGAGCGATACGCAGGGTGTTGACCATAGCCACGCCATTCGGGCGTAGATGGGGCCACCAGCGCAGGGCCTCGGCGGCTTCGAAACCGATCAGCAGGTCGGCCTCGCCGGGCTCGATCTGCGGCGAATAGACCCGGGGGCCAAAGCGGACATGGGAGGAGACGATACCGCCGCGCTGTGCCATGCCGGCGACCTCGGTTTTCTTGACATCGTAACCCTGAGTGAGCGCGGCGCGGGCGAGCATTTCAGCGGCGGTCATGACGCCCTGGCCGCCGATGCCAACCACCAGGATATTGGTGACGGCGTCCGGATCGCGGTTAGTGCGCATGGCGATGCACCTGGATGGGCTGTGCGGCCGGCTGGGGTGGCGCGGTGAGCTGAACGATGGCCAGCGGCGCGCAGGTCTCGACGCACATGTGGCAACCGGTGCAGGCGCTGCTGTCAATGCGGGCGAAGGTCAGCTCTTTGGTCTTGCCGGATTTGGTCGGTGCGGTTTCGCGACGGTCGACGAAGATCGCCGGGCATCCCAGATCGATGCAGTTGCCGCAGCCGGTGCACTGCTCGTCAATGACCGTATAGGGCTTAAAGCGCTCAAAGCGATCAGTGAGCGAGCAGGGGCGATCGGTGATGATCACCGAGGGCTCGTTCATCTTGATTTCTTCGCGCACCAGCTTGACCACATTGGGCAACTGATAGGGGTCGACGGTGCGCACACGCTCGGGACGCACGCCGAGAGCTTCGACCAGCTTGACGAAGTCGACCCGTGGCGCTTCGACACCGTGCAGATCAAGACCGGTGCCAGGATTTTCCTGGCCGCCAGTCATGCCCACTGAGCGGTTATCGAGCAGCAGTACGGTGACGTTACCGCGGTTGTAAATCATGTTCAGCAGGCCCTGCATGCCCATATGCAGGAAAGTGGAGTCGCCGATGACCGCGACCAGGTGTTTTTTCTCGTCGGAGGTGCCGCGCCCCTTGTCCATGCCGTGGGCCATGCTCAGCGAGGCGCCCATGCAGGTGCAGGTGTCAAGGGCGTTCCAGGGATGACCGGCGCCGAGAGTGTAGCAGCCAATATCGCCGACGATGTTGAGGTTGCGGATGTGGGACAGGGCGAAGTAGGGGCCGAGATGAGGGCAGGAGGCGCACATGGTCGGCGGCCGTGGAAACACGCCGGTTTGTGCCAGCATCGGTATCGCGACCGGTTCGCCCAGCAGGGGCTTAAGGGCCGGGCGCAGCACATTGGGCGCCAGTTCGCCAAAGCGCGGCAGCAGGTCCTTGCCGCGCGTGACGATGCCGGCAGCGCGCAGTTCGGTTTCGATCAGCGGCTCGGTTTCCTCAACCACGACCAGGGTATCGACCGAGGCGGCGAAGGCGCGCACCTGTTCCAGGGGCAGTGGGTGACTGAAACCGAGCTTAAGCACCGGCGCATTGGGAAAGCTTTCGCGCACATGCATGAACGCTGCGCCGGAGGTGATGAAACCGAGGCGGCGATCGGTACCGGTCAGCACCCGGTTCAGGTCGCTGGCTTCGGCGGCGGCGCGCAGGGTTTGGTCGCGCTGGTGCATCAGGGGCAGACGCGGTTTGGCATTGGCCGGCGTCATCACCCAGCGTTGCGGATTTTTCTGAAAGCCGGGTGCCGGATGCTCGATGCGCTCGCCGGCGAAGCTGACCATGGCCTTGACGTGGCAGACGCGGGTGGTCATGCGTACGATCACCGGGACCTCATGGACCTCGGAGATCTCGAAGGCGGCCTTAACCATTTCATAGGCTTCCTGGGAATCAGCCGGCTCCAGGATGGGCATGTGGCCAAAGCGTCCCCAGTAACGGGAATCCTGCTCATTCTGCGAGGAGGACAGACCGACGTCATCGGCGACCACAATCACCAGGCCACCGACCACGCCAGCCAGGGCCTGGGTCATAAACGCATCGGATGCGACGTTCATGCCGACATGCTTCATCGCTGCCAGGGCGCGCGATCCGGCCAGCGAAGCGCCAATCGCGACTTCCACCGCGACCTTCTCATTCACCGACCACTCGGAATAGATGTCCGGATAGCGGGCGATATTTTCCAGGATCTCGGTAGCGGGCGTGCCGGGATAGGCGGCAGCAACCCGGGCGCCGGCCTCCCAGGCCGCACGCGCGACCGCCTCATTGCCCGAGAGCAGATGACGGTTTTCGACCTTGGCGTGTTGTGCTGGATTGGGCATTCAAACAAACCTCGCGGAAAAACGGATCGGCGGTACAGGGGAGTCAGGGCGAAGGCGCAACGCTGACTGAAACGGAAAGTTTAGCGATTCCCGCGCGGCCTAAACAGGGAGCGCGCCACAGGGAATTAGCGTGGCTCTGCTGCTGGTGCAGCAGACTTATCGATATCCTTCTGTTTTTCCAATGCTTCCAACCGGTTCTGCAGGGCTTGGCACTGCTGCTGCACCGTGTCAAACGCGGCGCGCAGGGTTTCCTGTTCATGTACAGCCTGTCGATAGCGCTCTTCGCTGGCCTGCTGTGCGGTGCGCGCCCGCTCCAGTTCGGTGCGCAGGGCCTGCTGGCGGTCCTCGGCGATGGCCTGAGCACGCAGGGCCTCGTGAGTCTCACGCTGGTGGGCAGTCAACTGTGTCTGCAAGGCGGTTTCACGCTGCCGCCAATCCTGCCGATCCGCCGTGAATACCTGACGTTCTGCAGCGTGCTCGGTGCGCAATTGATCAAGCAGACGCATGAGGCGGGTTTCATTGGCTTCACCGCGCGCCTGTTCGGCGACCAGCCGCTGCTCGGCCTCGGTGCGCTGCCGTTCGTGATCGCGACGCAACTGGTGCAGGAGTGCATCAAGCTGGGTAAGACGGGCGGCGGCTTCCTCACGTACCTGGGCCTGTTCGGCAGCAGCGGCTTCGGCACGCTGCTCAGCAGCGGCGATGGCGGCTTCGGCGGCGGCACGCCGTTCCCGTTCCCGTAGCACATCGGCCTGCAATTCCCGTGCTGCGTGTTCGGCACACTCGCGTGCCTGTCGCTGCGCCTCGGCCTCGGCGATGGCCTGCTGTTCCTTCTCCAGAGCTGCGGTGCGCGCCTGTTCGGCCGCAGCAACCGCCTGTTCAGCAGCCAGGCGCTGCTCGACAAAGGCTGCTTCGGCCTGCTGCACAGCGACGCGCCAGAAGGATTCCAGCGCCGCAGCCACGGCCTCGGGAATTGCTGGCGGCAGAATCGCGTGGGGTGAATCGGCCAGCGTCTGTTGCCAGCGCTTCAAATGGTCGCTGATGGTGGTGTTGCTGCCGGTGCCGAGTAGTTCGCGCACCCGTTGAATCGTGGGATTCAGGCCGCGACTCAATAAGGTCTCGGCGGCTTCGCTGACATCTTCGTAACGGATACCGGCACGACCCATCGTGGAATGCTCCTGACTGGACAGGGAGAAGAAAAACACATTCTAACGCATTCCAGGGTATTTCGTTCGAAAAAAATGATTACATAAAACGTATTTTTACGTTCTTTTTTAGATAAAAATTCAAGATAATTCCCATTATCAGGAATTTTATAATCAGCGACGCTAATCGCGCTAACAGGCTTCACAGAACACGAAAAATCCCCCGTGACTACCGGAATCAGTCACGGGGGATTGGCAAATCCGTGCAGCGCAGTCTGGCGGTCGAAAAAATACCTACGGTACATCAAGATAACAAAACACGTTCTGCTTCAGCGTATTCGCGTTCAACCGCAGTACCGCCTGGCACTGCGCGTTCGGCAGATCAATCACTCGCACGCAATCCGACCAGTTCACCGCATTCGGCAACAGCTCAGCCAGACAATTGGGCTGCTGATCAAAAAAAGCTGTATTCAATTTATTATCCTGCCGCTGTGGAAACAGCGCCAAATAGAGAATATCGGTCTCGACCAGATCGCTGAAAAAATGTGTACCCAGTGACACATCAGGAACCAAGCCATTCTGCATAGTCACCATCTCACACAGCACCGCCACATTGTTGATTTCCGCAAACCGCACGGGCACGCCCAGTTCCGGCGAAGTTGTTCCCCAGCGTCCCGGACCAATCAGCAGCATCGACTTAGCAGCGTGTGTTCCCCGCAA
>RXIX01000002.1 GCA_003989075.1 Candidatus Competibacteraceae bacterium
ATAGGCCAGGGCGATGATGAACACGGTCAGGAAGGTGGCAGCGGCCAGATACAGGCCAAAATGGGTGTATGGACCCAGGGCCAGGAACGCTTCGGCAGGGCCGTAGCAGGCTGAGGACAGGCCATCAGCGCCCAGTCCCACCCAGGCCAGGAAGGCGATCAGGGTAATGTTGTGGCGGGTATCGGGATGCAGTGGATCCCGTGGCTTGCCGATGACGGCTTCCCCGATCTTGTCAACGAACGGCATGGCGGCTTCTCATCGTAATAAATTCATCATCACTATAACTGAATCAAGGCGCCCCGGTGATGCACCGGGGGGCTGGTCCTGGCAAGCCGCCGGGTCGATTGCTGGTGATGGATGAGTGGATGAATGCGCCGTCTGGCCGTCCGACCTTCAGGCCGCACGCCGCATGCTGGAACCCCGTGCCAGCAGCTCCCCGCGCAGGACAACGCGGCGGATCGATTGACCGGGGTTGGCGATGCGCTGCATCAGCAGCTCAATCGCCGCCTGCCCGATATCGTAGACCGGCTGGGCGATGACCGTGATACCCGGCTCCACCAGCCGAGTCCATGGCAGGTTATCGAAACCGGCCAGAGCAACCTGTTCGGGAAAGCGCAGTTGCACCTCGCGCAGAGCTTCAGTAATACCTAGTAAAATCAAGCCATTGCTGCCGATGAAGGTATCCGGTGCCGGTTGGACCGTCAGGCGCTGGCGTGTGGCCTGGCAGGCATCGTCCGCCGTTGCCGGCACGGCGTGCGCCTCACTGTCCAGGCCGTGGCGGGCCATGGCGTTGCGATAACCGTCGAGGCGCTGGTGGCCGGTGGCGCTGGTTGCGCCGTAGATGAACACGATCCGCCGGTGACCCTGTTCGATCAGGTGCGTGGTCAGGCGATAGGCAGCATCGCTGTTGTCGAGCACCACCGCATCAGCGACGGTATCGGGATTGCAGCGGTCGACCAGCACCAGCGGAAACGGGTAATCGCGCAGCGGCAGGCGCGCCAGGGTCCGCAGGGTCGGCGACAGGATCACGCCGCTGACGTTCTCATCGCGCATCAGGTCCAGGTACAACGCTTCCTTGTCGGGGTTTTCATCAGCGTTGCACAGGATCACCCGCATGCGGTTCTGATAGGCAATATCCTCAACGGCGCGACTGACTTCGGTGAAAAAGGGATTGCGGATATCGGCCACGATCAGGCCGATGGTGTCGTTACGCCGCGAGCGCAAGCGCCGGGCGGCAAGATCCGGTCGATAGTCCAGGGCCTTGACGGCATCGAGCACCCGCTGGCGTGTTGCGTCGGTGACTGCAGTCTGCCCGGCAAGTACCCGCGAAACCGTCGCGACCGAAACCCCGGCGTGCAGGGCGACATCCTTGATCTGAGCCATGATGCCTTAACCTCCCCTGTGACAAAGTAAACGATTACATCAATCATCATACCGTCATGACCGCTGCCATACCAGAGTCACTACTTTTTTGCATCCGGCCTGTTGACAGGTCGCAATGTAAACGATTACATTTTCTTCCACAAGAAAAGCCCTAACACGCTGCTAGAAGTAACGAAAACGATTATCGCGATTAAGCGATTGGCCCGCCGGCCTGACCGCTGGCTTCAGCGCTGGCAACTGTGTTGCCAATGCATCGATGAAAAATGCGCCATCCCGGCCCCCGACCCATGCCTTTCGAGGAGACATCCTGTCATGAACATGTCCAAGTCCCTGCTGAAGCTGGCGATTGCCACTGCCCTTACCACGCCGTTTGCCGTCCAGGCCGATACGATTCTGTATGGCGAGGCCAAGGTCTCGGTGGATTACGTTGATGATCAGCGCGCGCCCGATACCTATTGGGATGTAGTCAACAACGGTTCCAAGCTGGGCATCAAGGGCAGCGAAGATCTCGGTGGTGGCATGAGTGCCTTCTACCAGTACGACTTTAATGTCGATATGACTGAAGGTGGCAACTTCAGTGGTCTGAACCAGAAGTTCGTTGGCCTGCAGGGCGGTTTTGGCGCCGTGACCCTGGGCACGCAGGATACGCCTTATTGGAAGGTGCTCAACGTCGTCGATATTTTCAACAGCGGCAAGATGTTCAACGGCACGGTCTATCTGGGCGGGACGCTGACCGATGAGACCGATGACAACGGCGCCCTCGGCACTCTGGCCAACAGCATCGACTACCGGACCCCGGTCTTTAACGGCTTCAGCGGTGAGGCACTGCTGGTGCTCGATGGCCGCATCAACACGCCGCAGGGCTATTCGGATGGCGTGGATATCTGGACAGTCAACGTCAAATACAACCAGGGTCCGTATTTTGCCGGCCTGACCTACATCAAGCTTGATGGCAACCGTGATTTCGATCTCGAAACCGGTCGCAGCGTTGACCTTGATCTGTACAACTGGGGTCTGGGCCTGGGCTACAAGACGCCTCAGTGGCTGGTGGGTGCAATCTACGAGCAGGGCGATTTCAACGACGTCAACTTTGAGCGTCATGTCAGCATCAACGGCGTGCCGAATGCCAATGGCGATGATGCGCAAAGCTGGATGCTGGTCGGCCAGTACGATTTTGGCAACAGCACTGTCCGGGCGGCCTATGGTCAAACCGATACCGGTATCGATGGCGAGTCCAACATCGACAACTATCGGCTTGGCTATCAGTACAACTTCAGCAAGCGCACCCTGCTGTGGGCGGAATATCTGGGCCGCAACGCCGATACGCCCCTGTATGGCGACCAGAACGTGGTATCGATCGGCACCAAGGTCCTGTTCTGAGTTGCGCACGCCACGTCACCTGGCGTGGCAGAAAGTTTTGTTCTACCCTTGATGATGCCTGATGTAATCGATTACATTAAGGGGTAGTAGATTCAGCGCCACCACAGGTAAAAATCAGATGAAAACGATTACTAAATCCTGTATCCGCCTCAATACGCATGCCGCTAGCAAGGACGAAGCGATCCGCCTGGCCGGGCAACTGCTGGCCAGCGCCGGCTACATCGAACCGGCCTACATCGACAGCCTGCTCAAGCGCGAGCAGGTCGCCAACACCTTCCTTGGTAGTGGCGTGGCGATCCCGCACGGCATGATCGAGGACCGCCACCTGATCCACCACACCGGCATTGCCATCCTGCAGCTTCCCGAGGGTGTGGAGTGGAACGCCGGCCAGAAAGCCCATCTGGTGGTCGCCATTGCCGCGCAGTCCGATGAGCATATCGGCCTGTTGCGTCGCCTGACCCGCCTCATGCAGCAGCCCGAGGCGCTTGATGCTCTGGTGCATGCCCACAATCCGCTGGTGTTCATCGCCGCGCTGGATGACGCTGCCGCGCCCAGTGTCCGCGAAGTGCCCGCTGCGCCGCCCTGGGCGGTCGATGCGGAAAACACCTGGAGCGTGGATTATCCCAATGGCCTGCATGCCCGTCCGGCCATGCGCTGGGTCGAGACCGCCAAGCGCTTTGTCTGTGAACTGCGGGTGTACAAGGGCAACGAGTTCGCTGATGCCAAGGCGCTCACCGATCTGCTTGCCTTGGGCGTGACCTATGGCACTACCCTGCGTTTCGCCGCCCGCGGCACCGATGCTGCCCGCGCCCTGCAGAGCCTGCTCGACACGGTGCGCGGCCTGTCCAGTGTTGAGCAGGCTGACGCCGAGCAGGCCCGCCGCGCTGCGCTGGCCGCACGCAAGACCCAGGCGGAATGGACACCCAGCGCCGCTGCACACACTCTTTACGGGTTGGGTGCCAGCCCGGGTCTGGCACTCGGCCGACTGGTGCGCCATGTCGCGCAGCGCTTCGAGATCCGCGATCAGCCCGGTGATGTGGTCGCTGAGGGCGAGGCCCTGGAACAGGCCCTGCTGGCGGTGCGCGCCGAACGCGAGGCCCTGGAAGCCCGCACCCGGCAACGGCTCAGCGCCACCGAAGCGGCCATTTTCGCCGCCCAGCGTGAACTGCTGGCTGATCCGGTGCTGGTGCGTGAGGCACTGGCGACCATCATGCAGGGCCATGGTGCGGCCTGGTCCTGGCAGCAGGCCCTGCAGGCGCGCATCACCAAACTCCAGCAGGTGAACGATCCCCTGCTGGCGGCGCGCGCGCTGGATTTGCGCGACGTGGGTGAGCGGGTGCTGGCGCAACTGCTCGGTATCGAGCGTCAGCAGCTCACCCTGACTGAAGCAAGTATTCTCGCTGCCGAGGATCTCACCCCGTCCGATACCCTGCATCTGGACACGCGCTACGTCGTCGGCCTGGTCACCAGCGCCGGTGGCCCGACCTCGCATACCGCGATCCTGGCCCGCACCCTTGGCATGCCGGCGATTGTTGCCGCGGGTCCGGCGCTGTTTGGCGTACCCGATGGCGGCATGGCAGTGGTCGATGGCAGCAGTGGCTGCCTCTATGCCGGCCTGAGCGAAGCGGATCAGCGCAGCGTTGCCGAAGTGATTGCCCGGCAGAACGCGGTCCGCGAAAGCCTGCGTGCCACCCGCCATCTGCCGGCGACCACCACCGATGGCCATACCATCGAAATCGCCGCCAACGTTGCCAATCCCCAGCAGGCCCGGTCAGCGCTGGATGCCGGCGCCGAAGGCATCGGCCTGATGCGCACCGAATTTCTGTTCCTGGAGCGCGACAGCGCCCCCGACGAGGAGGAGCAGTATCAGGTTTATCGCGAGATGGTCGAGATCATGGCCGGTCGGCGGCTGATCATCCGCGCCCTGGACATCGGCGGTGACAAGCAGGTGCCCTATCTGAACCTGCCGCATGAGGACAATCCCTTCCTTGGCGTGCGTGGCGCACGCCTGCTGCTGCAGCGTCAGGATCTGCTCTACACCCAGTTGCGTGCGCTGTACCGCGCTGCCCAGCATGGCTCGCTGTGGATCATGTTTCCGATGGTGACCCATCTGAGTGAAATCGAGGCGCTGCGTGGCCATTGCGAACAGGCGCGCGAGCAGGTCAAGGGTCCCGAAGTCAAGCGCGGCATCATGGTCGAGGTCCCGGCGGTGGCGGTGATGGCGGAAAGCTTCGCGCCGCTGGTCGATTTCTTCTCGATCGGCACCAATGACCTCACCCAGTACACCCTGGCGGTCGATCGTCAGCATCCTGAACTGGCCGCGCAGGCCGATAGCCTGCACCCGGCGGTGCTCAGGTTGATCGATGCTACGGTACGTGGCGCGCAGGCTGCGGCCCGCTCGGTGGGTGGCGGTTGGGTGGGCGTTTGCGGTGGTTTGGCTGGCGATCCGCTGGGCGCGCGCATTCTCACCGGTCTGGGTGTCGATGAGCTGAGCATGAGCGCCCAGGATATCGCTCCGGTCAAGGCCGCCTTGCGCGGGGAAGCGCGTGCGGCGATGCAGGAACTGGCCCGGCGCGCGCTGCGTGCCCGTACCGCTGAGGAGGTCCGCAGTCTATGAATCCCCTGAATCCCTTTGCACCCCCCCCGCAGGTGGTCACCGTTGCCCTGAATCCGGCCCTGGATCACACCATCACGATCGCCGATCTGCACTTGGGCGTGGTCAATCGCGCCCTGCGCATGCAGGTCGATGTCGGCGGCAAGGCGATCAACGTTGCGTCCTGCCTGTCCGATTTCGGCATCAACGCCGCGGTCACCGGCCAACTGGGTCGCGACAACGCCGCCCTGTTCGAGGAGCTGTTCCAGCGCAAGAAGATCGCCAATCACTGCTGCTATCTCGACGGCCTGACCCGGATCAACACCAAGCTGGTCGATAGCGAGCGCGGCGAGACCACCGATCTGAATATGCCCGGACCGGAATTTACGCCGGCGGCGGCAGCGGATCTGCTGGCGCAGATCGTGGAGCGGCTGGAGCGGCTGGTCGAGCAGGTCGAGTGGGTGGTGCTGTCGGGCAGCCTGCCGCCGGGCATGCCTGAGGACGCCTACGCTACGCTTACCACGCGGGTGCAGGCGCGTGGCGGCGCCGTGCTGCTCGATACCAGTGGCGCACCGCTGCGGGCGGCCCTGGCGGCCGGACCGCGCATCGTCAAGCCTAATCGTCATGAACTGGCTGATCTGGTCGGTGCGCCGCTGGACACTCTGGACGCGGTGATCGCGGCCGGGCGGAGCCTGCTTGCCGGTGCCGCCGCGCCCGAATGGGTGGTGGTGTCGCTGGGTGGTGACGGTGCGCTGTTCCTGAGCCGCGAGCAGGCGGTGCGCGCCGAGCCGATTGCGATGGCGGTGACCAGTACCGTGGGTGCCGGTGATGCCATGGTGGCCGGACTGATCGCCGCACGGCTGGAAAACCTTGCCCTGGCGGAGGCCGCGCAACTGGCGACTGCCTTCGCCGCCGCCAAGCTGACCCGGATCGGTCCGCATCTGCCGCGCCCGGCCGAGGTGCGCGCTCTGGCCCAGCAGGTCGTCGTCAACGTCCTTGCTTGACACAAAATCATCAGCCCCTCCCCGGTGGAGGGGACGCATAAAATCTGCAGGAGAACCGCACATGGCTAAACTCGTTGCCGTCACCGCGTGCCCGACCGGCATTGCCCATACCATCATGGCCGCCGAAGGTCTGGAACAGGCCGCCCGGGCGCTGGAACACAGCATCCAGGTTGAAACCCAGGGCTCGGTGGGCGCCCGCAACACCCTGGCGGATGCCGCTATTGCCGCCGCCGACGTGGTGATCATCGCTGCCGATACCCGTGTCGATACCGCGCGCTTTGCTGGCAAGCCGCTGTATGAAACCACTACTGAGCCGGCGATCCGCAGCGGTGTCGAGGTGATCAAGGCGGCACTGGCCAGCATCGCGGTTCCCGCCGCGCCGTCCCCGGGCCCGGCTGCCAGTCTGAAAATCGTCGGCATCACCTCCTGCCCGACCGGCATCGCCCATACCTTCATGGCCGCTGAAGGGCTGGAACAGGGCGCGAAAAATCAGGGCCATGCCATCAAGGTCGAGACCCAGGGTTCAGTCGGTGCCAAGAACACCCTGACCGCTGCGGACATCGCTGCGGCCGATCTGGTGATCATTGCCGCCGATACCCAGGTTGATAAGACCCGCTTCGCCGGCAAGCGCATCTACGAAGCCAGCACCAAGGCTGCCATTCATGATGGCGCCGCACTGGTGCGCACTGCGATTGCCGAAGCCCGGAGCATGGGCGGTGGGACGGGCGCTGCTGGCATCGAACAGCAGGTCCAGCAGGCCAAGGCCCAGCAGGCCGCAACCCGCACCGGTGCCTATAAGCATCTGATGACCGGCGTGTCCTACATGATTCCCTTCGTGGTTGCCGGCGGCCTGCTGATCGCGATCAGTTTCGCCCTTGGCGGTATCAACGTGTTCGAGGACGCCAATCAGGGCACGCTCGGCTGGACCCTGTTCCAGATCGGTGCCAAGGCCGGCTTTACGCTGATGGTGCCGATTCTGGCCGGCTTCATCGCCTATTCCATCGCCGATCGGCCAGGCATCGCCCCGGGCATGATCGGAGGCATGATCGCCAGTACCATCGGCTCGGGCTTTCTCGGTGGCATCGCTGCCGGTTTCATCGCCGGCTATGTCGTCAAGTTCCTCAGTGACCACATTCCGTTGCCACGCACCCTGGCCGGCCTGAAACCGGTGCTGATCCTGCCGCTGCTTGGCACGGTGATCGTCGGTCTGCTGATGTATTACGTGGTTGGTGAGCCGGTCGCTGCCGCGCTGGCCACGATCACCGCCTGGCTGAAGGGTCTGCAGGGCAGCAACGCGGTGTTTCTCGGCCTGCTGCTCGGTTCGATGATGGCCTTCGACATGGGCGGACCGGTCAACAAGGCGGCCTACGCCTTCGCTACCGGACTGATTACCAGCCAGGTTTACGCGCCGATGGCGGCGGTGATGGCCGCTGGCATGGTGCCGCCTCTGGGTCTGGCATTGGCTGCGCTGCTGTTCAAGAACCGCTTCTCGCTGGATGAGCGCGAGGCGGCTGGCGCGACCGCTGTGCTCGGTATCTCCTTCATCACCGAAGGTGCGATTCCCTATGCCGCCAAGGATCCATTACGGGTGATTCCGGCGCTGGTGCTGGGTTCAGCGGTCACCGGGGCGATTTCAATGCTGGCCGGTTGTGAGCTGCGCGTGCCGCATGGTGGCGTGTTCGTGCTGCCGATTCCGAATGCGGTGACGAATCTGGGCCCGTACCTGATTGCAATCGTGGCCGGTACCCTGGTGACAACCGCAGCTCTATTCTTTCTCAAACGGCCTCTGAATGAGTCGAGTGCCGCGCTGGCTGCTGCTGCGCGCTAGCCGGCCGCACGGCGTACTTCTGTGGTGGAACCGTGTGGGTCTATGTGCCTGCACTCTCCCGCGGCCGGCCATAGACACCGTCCGCGGGCTTTTTTAATCGATCGGCTCATTCAGGATCAGCCTGGATACGCATATCCGGCTCCTCGTCAGGAGGCGTTGTCCATGCATGACCAGATGCGGTTTTGGCTCATGTGCGTGGTCTGCTCTTTCATCTCTTATAACTATCGAGCACAACTATGAAGAGTCCAAATGAACTCGATCATGATTCCACTCGAATCACGCTGATCGCGCCGCTCTCGGGTGTGTTATTGCCGCTTGAGCAGGTACCGGACCCGGTGTTCGCCCAGAAAATGGTTGGTGATGGCATTTCCATCGATCCACTGGATCAATGCCTGCGTGCGCCCTGCGATGGCCAGATCGCTCAACTGCACCCGGCCGGGCATGCCGTCACTGTTACCACGCCGCAAGGCATCGAAGTGTTGATGCATATCGGCCTGGACACCGTCGGTCTCAAGGGCAGCGGTTTTACCCCGAAGGTCAGGACCGGCGATGCGGTCAGGACCGGCGATGCGCTGATTGATTTTGACGCCGACTTTATCGCCACCCATGCCAAGAGCCTGCTCACCCAGATCGTCATTACCAACAGCGAACAGGTCGAGATCTTCGCGGCGCATTCCGGGGTGGTTGCCGCAGGTCAGGATGTGATTCTGGAGCTGGCTCTGGCTTACGCCCAGGCTGAGGACGCGCCCGAGACGATCAAAACCGCCACCTCTGAAGCCATCCTGATTCCCAATCCAACCGGCCTGCATGCCCGTCCGGCAGCGGTGCTGGCCAATCTTGCCAAGAAGTTCAAGGCCGAGATCCGCATCCAGAAGGGTGAGCAGGCGGTCAATGCCAAGAGCGTAGTCGCCATCATGGGTCTGGAGATCGGTCAGGGCGATAAGGTGATCCTGATCGCCAAGGGTGACGATGCCGAAGCGGCGATCGCAACCCTGACGCCACTGCTCTGGGAAGGGCTGGGCGATGAGGGCTGCAAGCCTGCGCCGGCTCCGGCCAGTTTTGAAGTATCGGCTGCTGCCGCGCCCGCGCCGCGCCCGCGTTCGGAAGACCCGAACCTGCTGCTCGGTGTGGCTGCGTCGCCCGGGCTGGCGGTGGGCGAAGTGTTCCAGGTGCGCCATGTGGAAATCCAGGTCACCGAAACCGCCACCGGCGATCCGCAACAGGAGCGCGAGCGGCTGGATCATGCCATCGATGAAGCGCGCATTCACCTGGAAGCCCTGCAGGCGCAGTTGCACAGCCAGCGCGCCGCTGACAAGGCCGCCATTTTCGCCGCCCATCAGGAACTGCTGGACGATCCTGACCTGCTGGATATTGCCCATTCGGCACTGGCCAAGGGCAAGAGTGCCGAATTCGCCTGGCAGCGTGCCTTTAGCACCCACGCCGAGCGCCTGGCCAGCCTGCGCAACGAACTGCTGGCGGCGCGCGCCAACGATCTGCGCGATGTAGGCCGGCGGGTACTGACCCTGCTGACCGGCGCCGCGCCGGAACGCCCGGAACCACCGGTCAACGCCATTCTGATCGCCGAGGAATTGACCCCCTCCGATACCGCCAGCCTCAACCGCGACCGGGTGCGCGGTTTTTGCACCACGCTCGGTGGCGCGACCTCGCACGTCGCCATTCTGGCCCGTTCGCTGGATATTCCAGCGGTGGCCGGCATCGAAGCGCGGGCGCTGGAACTGACCAACGGCACGCCGGTGATTCTCGACGGTGGCAAGGGCACGCTGCGGCTGAATCCCAGCGCCGGGGAGATCGCGCGCATCCGTCAGACCCAGGAACGGCTGGCCGAGCGCCGGCAGGCGGAAATGCTGGTTGCACACGAGCCGGCCATCACTCAGGACGGTCACCGGATGGAAGTGGCCGGCAATATCGGCGGGCTGGCCGAGGCCGAGCAGGTGTCGGGCCTGGGTGGCGAGGGCGTCGGCCTGCTGCGCTCGGAATTCCTGTTCATGGAACGCAGCACCGCTCCCAATGAGGATGAGCAATTCGAGAGCTACAAGGCGATCGCCGCGGTACTCGGTCCGGAGCGGCCGCTGATTATTCGCACGCTCGATGTCGGCGGTGATAAGCCACTGGTGTATCTGCCGATTCCCAGGGAGGACAACCCGTTTCTCGGCGAGCGCGGCCTGCGCATTGGCCTGGATCGACCGGAGATTCTGCGCACTCAGCTGCGGGCGATCTTGCGCGCGTCGGCCTTTGGCAAGGTACGGGTGATGTTTCCCATGGTCGGCTTGCTGTCCGAGCTGCGCGATGCCAAGGCGATTCTGGAAGAAGAGCGGCAGCGGCTGGGTGTTGGGCCGATTGAGACCGGCATCATGGTGGAAATCCCGGCGGCCGCGATCATGGCGGCGCAGTTCGCCCGCGAGGTGGACTTTTTCTCCGTCGGCACCAACGATCTGACCCAGTACACCCTGGCCATGGATCGCGGTCATCCCAAGCTGGCGCCCAAGGTCGATGGACTCAATCCGGCGGTGTTGCGCCTGATTTCCTGGACGGTCGAAGCCGCCCATGCCCAAGGCAAATGGGTCGGGGTCTGCGGCGGCATTGCCAGTGACCCGCAGGCGGTACCGCTGCTGATCGGTCTGGGGGTCGACGAGCTCAGCGTCAGCCTGCCGACCATTCCCAGCATCAAGGCGCAGATTCGTGGGCTGCGGCGGCACGAATGCCAGGCGCTGGCGCGGCGGGCCCTGACCCTGGAAAACGGTGCGGACATTCGGGCGCTGTGTCCCGATCCTTTCGCCACTATCGCCTGATGACCCGGAGAGCGCTGTCATGTGGCAACACGCATTCGCATTTTTGCAAAAGATTGGCAAGGCACTGATGCTGCCGGTTTCGGTGCTGCCGGTCGCCGGTATCCTGCTGGGCATTGGCAGTGCCCATTTCGCCATTATCCCGGATCTGGTGTCCAGCATCATGGCCCAATCCGGTGGCGCGATCTTCGGCCTGATGGCGATCATGTTCGCGATCGGCGTGGCGCTGGGCCTGACCAATAACGACGGTGTTTCGGCGCTGGCGGCTGTGGTCGGCTATGTGGTGATGCTGGCGACGCTGGGCGTCATGGCCAAGGTGCTCGGCGTGGAAAGCAAGGAGCTGATGGGCATGGTGTCCATCGACACCGGCGTGTTCGGTGGCATTTTGATTGGCGGCATTGCGGCGGCGCTGTTCAACCGCTATTACCGGATCAATCTGCCGCCCTATCTGGGCTTTTTCGCCGGCAAGCGCTTTGTGCCGATCGTGACCGCTTTCGCCGCCATTGGCCTGGGGATCGTGCTCAGCTTCGTGTGGCCGCCGATTGGCGCCGGCATCAAGAGCTTTTCGCACTGGGCGGCGGAGAGCAATCCGGCGCTGGCCTTCAGCATTTATGGCGTCATTGAACGCCTGTTGATTCCCTTCGGCCTGCATCACATCTGGAACGTGCCGTTCTTCTTCGAGGTCGGCAGCTATATGGACCCGACCACCGGCAAGGTCATCACCGGTGAGATTCAGCGCTACATCGCCGGCGATCCAACCGCAGGCAATATGGCCGGCGGCTATCTGTTCAAGATGTGGGGTCTGCCGGCAGCGGCGATTGCCATCTGGCAGTGCGCCCGTCCGGAGAACCGCGCCAAGATCGGCGGCATCATGATCTCGGCGGCGCTGACCGCGTGGCTGACTGGCATCACCGAGCCGATTGAATTTGCCTTCATGTTCGTAGCGCCGGTGCTGTATCTGATTCACGCCCTGCTGGCCGGCGTGGCCTATTTCCTGTGCATCGAACTGGGCGTCAAGCACGGCATGACCTTTTCGCATGGCGCCATCGACTATGTGGTGCTGTACGCCAAGTCCACGCAGGGTTGGTGGCTGCTGGTGATGGGGCCGCTCTGGGCGCTGCTCTACTACACCATCTTCCGCACAGTCATTGTGAAATTCGATCTAAAGACACCCGGCCGCGAGATCGAGGAAGAGGTGATGACCAGCGCCGCGGCCACCGATATCGCCCACGGTTTCGCCCGGCAACTGGTGCTGGCCTTTGGCGGGCGCAGCAATATCAAGACGCTGGATGCCTGCATCACCCGGCTGCGGGTGGATTTGAACGATGTGCGCAAGGCCAGTCCCGATAAGCTCAAGGCTCTGGGTGCGGCGGGCGTGGTGGTGGTTGGCAGTGGCCTGCAGGCGATTTTCGGCACCCGCTCCGAGAATCTGAAGACCGACATGGAGGAGTATCTGAAAACTGCTGGCCCGGAAGCTGATGCAGTTGAGGAACCATCGCCGGTTACTGCGCCGCTGCCCGCTGGCATTGTCTCCAGGCTGCGTGATCCGCAGGCGTCGGGCAAGGCGCGCGACTTCATCGCCGCGCTGGGTGGTGCCGGCAACATTCAGCGGGTCGATGCCTGTGCCGAAACCCGCCTGCGGCTGGTGCTCGGCGATGCTGGCGCCGTGAACGAAGCGGCGCTGCGCAGCGCTGGCGTAGCCGGGGTGATGCGGCTGGCCGATTCTACCCTGCACCTGGTGGTGGGTTTTAATGCCGATCAGTACGCGGCGGAAATGCGCGGACAACTGAGCGGCGCCTGGTAAGCCTGTCAGGCCGTTCATCCTCGCGCCGGTGGGAATTCAGCCTATTGAAAATGTGCTGGACTCCTGCTGACGCGGGAACGACACGGCGGCAATTTCCTTCACTCACGGGCCGGTTGGTTCCGGCCCTGCTCCGAGGTCGATACGCCAATGAAAATCGCCGTTTTTAGCAGCAAATCCTACGATCGTCATTCCCTGATGCAGCACAATGCCGTCTTCGGTCATGAACTGCATTTCTTCGAGCCGCGCCTGGCGCCGGATACCGTGGCTCTGGCGCGTGGTTTTCCGGGCGTGTGCGTGTTCGTCAACGATGCCTGCACAGCCGCAGTTATCGAGGATCTGGCCCAGCATGGCACGAAGATGATCGCCACACGCAGCGCCGGCTATAACCAGATCGATCTGGCAGCGGCCGCGCGGTACGGCATCACGGTTGCCCGGGTACCGGCCTATTCGCCCAACGCGGTTTCGGAATTCACCCTGGCGCTGATTCTGACCCTGGGGCGCAAGATTCATAAGGCCTATAACCGGACCCGCGAATTCAATTTCGAGATCGCCGGGCTGGAGGGGTTTGAGCTGCGCGACAAGACGGTAGGCGTGTTTGGCACGGGCAAGATCGGCCAGATGGTGATCCGCAATTTAAGTGGCTTTGGCTGCCGCATTCTCGCCTATGACCAGTACCCTAATGAAGCCGTCAAGCAGTACGCCAGCTATGTCGATGGTCCGACCTTCGCCCGTGAGGCGGACATCATCACCCTGCACTGCCCGCTGACGCCCGAGACCCATCACATTCTCAACGAGCAAACCCTGCCCTATCTCAAGGATGGCGTGTTCATCATCAACACCAGCCGCGGCGCACTGCTGGATACCGGCAAGGTTCTGCAGTTTCTCAAGAATGGCAAAATCGGTCTGCTGGCGATCGATGTCTATGAGGAAGAGGCCGACTATTTTTACCGCGACCTGTCCGATAAGGTGCCGACCAATGATGAACTGGCGCGGCTGCTGACCTTTCCCAATGTTCTGGTAACTTCGCACATGGCGTTTCTCACCGACCATGCCCTGCGCAACATCGCCGAAACCACGCTGGGCAATTTCGCCGAGTTCGAGCGCAGCGGCCAGTGCGCCAACCAGGTGCGCGAGTGAGCAGAACCTGGCTGCTGTTCCGGTGCAGGGTCGGGCCAGTCCACAGACTGACCCGATAAGTCCCTAAAGCAATCCCATTAGCACCAGGGCTATGAAGGCAGCGAATAGCACCAGATGGCTGACGCCCTCAATGGCGTTGGTGCGGCCATCGTGCGAATTGTTCATCGCCGTCAGCAGGGTCAGCAGCAGCAGGCCGGCCTGCATCGGCGTCAGCGCCATGATGATGCGCTCGCCGCTGAGCAGCGCGATGCTCTCGATCACCGGCAGGGTCAGCAGCACCGTGGCCAGCGACGCGCCCATGGCGATGTTGACCGTGGTTTGCATCCGGTCATTGCGGGCGGCGTTGAGCGCGGTGAGAATCTCCGGGCTGGCGGAAATCAGCGCCACCAGTACCGCCGGCAGCGACTTGGGCAGGGAACTGCCCGCCAATCCGGCATCGAGCAGCGCCGACAGCACTTCCGACATCAGGCCGACCAGCACGATCGCGCCGATCATGACCGCCACATGCAGCCGGTTCGGGCTCTGGGCCTGATCGTGACTTTCCTCTTCCAGTTCACTGCCGTACTCGAAGAACTTGCGGTGTTCGACCGTCTGCAGGCGCAGGAAGGCTACATACATCACCGCCATCACCATGACCGAGAACAGCGAATAGGTTCGCCATTGCGCATCGGGAATGAAATCGGGAATGAACATGCCCACGCCCAGCGCCACCAGCAGCATGGCAATGAAGGCATTGGCTGAATCGAGGTTGTAGCGCGGTGTGCCGTGCGCCAGGCCGCCGACAATCGCCGCCAGGCCGAGAATGCCGTTGATGTCGAACATCACCGCTGCGAATACGGTATCGCGGGCCAGGGTCGGGTTGGGCTCGCCCTGCAGCAGCACCACCAGGATCACCACTTCCACCGACACCGCCGCCATGGTCAGGATCAGGGTGCCATAGGGTTCTCCCAGGCGCACCGCCAGCACCTCGGCATGGTGGCTGATGCGGAAGGCCACACCGATGATCGCGGCCAGGATGATCAGCAGCAGACCCCAGAGCAGCACGCCGCCGTGGCTGATTGCGCTGTGTTCGAGCAGCAGGCCCAACAATAGAAGGACCAGGGCAATGATGATCGGCCGTTCGGTTTTGACCAGTCGGCTATTGGCGACAGTGTTGAGCAGGGACATGGCTTCTCACGGTAGCGCGGGTGCGGGGAATGACGACGGAGTATGGCGCAGGATGGTGGGTACTGCCATAGCTGCGCCGGTGTGCAGATTGCCAGCGAATGCGCTGCGTTCAAACTAGGCTTTTGCTCATGCACGAATTTTCCCTTTGCGAAAGCATCCTGGACAGTATCGCCGAGCAGGCGCGGCGGCACGGTTTCCAGCGGGTGCGGCGCGTGGTTCTGGATATCGGCGAGCTGGCCAATGTTGAACTGGAGGCCCTGCGCTTTGCCTTTGAAATCACCCGCTGTGGCACGCTGGCGGCGACGGCGGAGCTGACGATCATCGAACAGCCCGGTCGCGCCGAGTGTCCCGATTGCGCGCGCAGCGGGGCGGTGCATACGCATTTCGATCCCTGTCCGCACTGCGGTGGTCACCGCTGGCGCCTGACCGGCGGCCACGAGTTGCGCATTCGGGAACTGGAGGTGGAGTGATGTGTACGAGCTGTGGTTGCGGTCATCCGGACATGCTGCCGGCGGTTCCTCTGCGGCCGGGTGGTCTGGTGCATGATCCTGGGTCCGGTCTGGGACCGGTGCGGCGGATTGTGCTGGAGCAGGATATTCTGGCGAAAAATGCTGAATTTGCCGCCGTCAACCGGCATCGTTTTGCTGCCGCTGGCGTGCTGGCGCTGAATCTGGTATCGGCGCCCGGCGCCGGCAAGACCACACTGCTGGCACGCACCGTCACCGCCTTGCGCGATGAGTGTCCGCTGGCGGTGCTCAGCGGTGATCCCTATACGGCGCAGGATGCCGAGCGCATCGCCGCGACCGGGGTGCCGGTGCTGCAGATCAATACCGGCAAGGGCTGTCATCTTGATGCCCAGGGCGTCGGGCGGGCGCTGGATCGGTTGCCGTTGCCCGAGGGCGGCATTCTGTTCATCGAGAATGTCGGCAATCTGGTCTGTCCGGTTGATTTCGATCTTGGCGAGGACGGTATGGTGCTGGTGCTGTCGGTGACCGAGGGTGAGGACAAGCCTTTGAAATATGCACCGATCTTTGCCGCTGCCAGCGTGCTGCTGCTGAACAAGGTGGATCTGCTGGCGCATGTCGATTTTGATCTGGTGCGCTGCCTGAATGATGTGCGGCGGGTGCATGCGGATCTGCCGGTGTTGCAGTTATCGGCGCGCAGTGGCGCGGGTTTTGCCACTTGGCTGAACTGGTTGCGCCAGCGTTGTGCCGCGCTGCGGCGCTAGCGCAATGCAGACGATGCCGCGTCGTTGGGCAATCCGGGTGCGTGGTCAGGTGCAGGGGGTCGGCTTTCGGCCTTTCGTTTGCCGGTTGGCGCGGCAGCGTGGTTTGAGCGGCGCGGTGGGCAACGATGGCGCTGGGGTGTGGATCGAGGTGCAGGGTCCATTGCCGCTGCTGCGTGATTTTGTGGCGGCTTTGCGGCAACCGCCGCCGCTGGCCTGTATTGCGGCCTTGCGGGTGCGGGCGCGACCGCTGTGTGTCGGCGAGAGCGGTTTTTTCATCGCGGCGAGTGGCGGTGGTGCAATCAGTGTCGAGATGCCGCCCGACACGGCGCTGTGTCCGGCGTGCCGGGCGGAATTGTTCGATCCGGCCAATCGCCGCTGGCGCTATCCGTTCATTACCTGTACCGATTGTGGTCCACGCTACACCATCAGCACTGCCCTGCCCTATGACCGGTCACGCACCAGCATGGCCGGTTTTGTGCTGTGCGCGGCGTGCGCCGGTGAGTATCACGATCCCGATGATCGCCGTTTTCACGCCCAGCCCAACGCCTGTCCACGCTGCGGGCCGCGTCTGCGCCTACATGATGCTTCGGGCATGCTGCTGGCGGTGGATGATGTGATCGCGGCGGTGCTGGAGCTGTTGCGTGGTGGGGCAATTGTGGCGCTTAAGGGTCTGGGTGGTTTTCATCTGGCCTGTGATGCGACCAATGCGGCGACTGTGGCCAGTCTGCGCCAGCGCAAGCAGCGTGAGGCGAAGCCGTTTGCGTTGATGGCGGCGAATCGGGTGTCGCTGGCGCAGTGGGTTGAGGGTGATGCGGTGAGCTGGCGGTTGTTGCAGTTGCCGCAGCGGCCGATCGTGCTGTTGCGGCAGCGTCTGGACCGTGCGCGGCGGTTGCCTGGTATTGCGCCCGGTCTGGCTGATTTTGGAGTGATGCTGCCGAGCACGCCGTTGCAGGAGTTGCTGTTTCATGAGGCGGCAGGTCGGCCAGCGGGGTTGGCGTGGCTGGAGCAGCCGTGGCCGCTGCTGTTGGTGATGAGTAGCGCCAATCCGGGCGGTGAGCCGCTGGTGGTTGACGATGCTGAGGCTCTGCAGCGCTTGCGCGGTATTGCGGATGCGTTTGTGCTGCATGATCGGGCGATTGTGGCGCGTTGTGATGACAGTGTGGTGGCGGCTGATGGGGGTTTTGTGCGTCGGGCGCGTGGTTATGTGCCTGGGGCGATTCGTTTGCCGGATGCGGGACCGGCGGTGTTGGCGCTGGGTGGGTTTTTTAAGAATACCGTGTGCCTGACCCGGGGTGATTGTGCCTATCCGTCGCCGCATGTGGGTACGCTGGATAATGCGGCTGCCTGTCGGGCGCTGGAGGAGACGGTGGCGCATTTGCGTCGGGTGCTGGAGATTACGCCGGTGCGGATTGCCTGTGATCGACATCCGGATTTTCCGAGCAGCCGTTTGGCGTTGCGTTATGCGGCGGAGTGGGCGCTGCCGTGTATTGCTGTGCAGCATCATCATGCGCATGTGGCGGCGGTTGTGGCGGAGTGGGGCTTGCGTGGGCCGGTGCTGGGTTTGGCGCTGGATGGGGTTGGTCTGGGGGTGGATGGCGGTTTATGGGGTGGTGAGTTGCTGTGGGTGGATGGGGCGCGCTTTGTGCGTTGTGGGCATTTGCGGGAGTTGCCGTTGCCGGGTGGTGATCGGGCGGCGCGTGAGCCATGGCGGATGGCGGCGGCGGTTTTGTATGAGCTGGGGCGCGGTGCAGAGTTGGGGCGGTGGTTTGGGGAGCGGGCAGAGCTGATCGGGCAGATGCTGGCACGGGGTGTTGGGGTGGCGGTGACCAGTAGCGCGGGCCGGGTGTTTGATGCGGCTGCTGCGTTGCTGGGGGTGCGGGAGTGGAGTGCTTATGAGGGCCAGGCGGCGATGGAACTGGAGGCTTTGGCGTGTCGTTATGGGCCACTGGCGCCGCTGAGGAATGGGTTTCAGGTGGGTGAGGATGGGGTGTTGGATCTGTTGCAGTTATTGGATGAGTTGGCTGGGGATATGGCGGCGGATGCGGGCGCGGCGCTGTTGCATGCGACTCTGACGCTGGCTTTGTATAAGTGGCTGGAGTGGGCGGGCGGTCGCTGGGGTTTGCGGAGGGTGGTGTTGAGTGGTGGGTGTTTTTTGAATCGGTTGCTGGCTGTGTGTTTGCGGGAACGACTGGAGGCGGCTGGTTGGCAGGTGTTTACCGCTCGGCAGATGCCGCCGAATGATGGGGGTTTAAGTCTGGGACAGGCGTGGGTGGCGATGCAGATGACTGTGCCTGATGGGGTTCAGTAGGGGAGATTGGCTAGTCGCCTTCAATCCTTGTTGTATTGGATTGGGTATTCAAACCTCTCTACTGCGGAGTCATCGGACTCGTACCCGACCTTTTTTGACATTTTTACCCCCGAAAACGCGCGAAAAAGTCCTGAAACCAGCCTGCTTTACATCAATTTTTCATATAAAAAATATTACAATCAATAAGTTGAAGAGGCACGGTATGATTCAGCCAATAATTTTTTCCTCAGCAGTGTTCCAGTAGGACCGGTATGAGTCTCTTTCCGACCACCTTGCAACGGACTAATCGCTAAGATCGTACTTTTTTTGAGACAAGCTACACCAATCGCAACCGAACAACCCGTGAAATACTCTCCTGATCGCGTCCGGACCCTCGCAGATACGGTGCACAATCTGCAGAATCAACAAAAGACTCTACAACCTCAAAGTACCCCTGAAAAATCCACTGCCTATTGATATTTTTAATAAATACTGGAATCGGCCTTGCTTGACTTACTAGACACTCTCCCGCCTGACGAACACTAGGACCATTACCACACAGAATGATACACGGTGCTTGTGGATTCATTTCCACTGTCAAACAGGCCGCTACTACAACTCCATCCTTGCAAGGCAGATACGTCTGCAAACTGCCACCACACTGTTCATGAATCTGCTCGCGAGAATAAGCATTACCAACAAAAAATACCATGGCATTTCCTCGAATTTCTTATTTAGTGACAAATAGAGGCAAAAAGCAATCAAACGCAAATATTTTTATAACAGCAATCCTCACATCGAATACGATGCGCAGTTCGATGCGGTAAACGACCGCTTCTCATTATGTCGAAAATCTGCCCAATCAGCAACCGTGCCTGCGCCATCTTCTCCTCGGTTACTGGAACTTCTAGCAGTTGATTGCCATTACGCACATAAGCCACAAATCCCCTCGTTACCGAGGCAGCATACACTTCATGAATCAGCATCGCATATAAAATAATCTGCATCTCATGTGTTTTGAACACCACATCACGCACCTCCGTGTATTTATAATCAAGAGGCGAAATTGTTCCATCCTTCAGCCATAAAACCTCATCAACAATTCCCCTTAACCGCAAAGTCGGCGACGCTAAATAAACCTCAATTTCCCGTTTCACCGCACCAATTTTACGGCGTAAATAATCCCGATTTTCTAACGAACGTCGCCGATGCACCTCACGACCCTTTAAAACCTTGAATCGACTTTCCTCATGCTGCGGAATGTTCTGCACATTCATGAACCATGTAAAACGCGGACAATAAATATGCTGCATAACCTCCGATGGCGTAATCATAGGCGTCTGCTCGGTATCCCAAATGATCTCGCTCATATAAATAAAGCCCTGATCTCATCCGTTACCAGTTTTCTGTCAAAAGCCTGTCCAAGCAAAATGACCTTCTTGAAATCCGGCTCACACATTGGAAAGATATAAACCGAATCAATCTCATCATTCGACCACGCCTCAATCGCTAACCGTAATTCATCAAGACGATTGCGCTCTATCGTGCCCAAAAACACCGACTTCTGTACCCGATACAATCCAGCCTCCTTGCACAGTCTGGCAATTCTGCTGCGCGGCTTGTTCTCCACCACATCATAAAGAATCCACACCAGAGTATCAGTCGTCTTCATCGGCCACTCTCCCAATCCATTCATTCGCTAATCGATGACAATCCAACTGCACTACATCTCGCCGTTTAATATTGCGATTACGATAACGAATACCCTCATCCAGATACTCGCCAAGTCGCTGCATCAATACCGCTTTGCCATTCTTATTAAGCAAAAAACCATTCTGAAAACGATCAAACATATCCTGCTTTACCTTGCGTGCCGCGAATAACCCAACCACGGTTTCATCCGCCCAAACCCGGTAACACTCAATCAGATCAAAAACCAGTGACTTTTTTTGATAATGATCAGTATGAATAAAACCCACATAAGGATCTAAACCAGCCAAAATGCAAGCCCGCTCCACCGTGCCATATAAAACACCATAGGAATAATTTAACATGCAGTTAAATTCATCCTTGGCAGGGTTGCGTGACCGCGCCTCAAACTGGAAGTTATCTGGCAACATAAAATTTACCGCCTCCCAATAAACCCGCCCAGCCTGTCCCTCAAAACCCATGATTTTTCCACGCATGACATCCAGGAATCCGTTTACCTTATCCAGTGATTGACGCAACTCCAGCAAAGCATCTATTTTGCCAGTTAAAGCCGCTGATAAGCGACTCCTTTTCTGTCGCGCATCGCATAAAAACCCAATCTGGTTATCCATCTTCCGCAATAACCAGCTCAAAGCCACTCGCAATCCTTTCTCGGTATCAGCCAATCGTAACTGCTCACGACGAATCGCTGTAGTCGAACCAGGTCGCCCATGCCATACCCGTCCATAGGGATGGCCGACCGCATCAAGAAATACAATATCAATATTCTTTTCAATCGCTAACTCAATCGCATCAGTCGATAAACTGGCCCCAGTCGTAATCATGATCGAACGCACTTTGTGCGATGATACTTCCTGCTTTTTCTCCTTAAGATTGATGATAAACATCTCACCTTGACGGTGCAGATAGCTTCCAAAAGAAGTCAGTATCAGATCCATACCACATCCCTTAAAAAGAGGCAGATTGATCAAGTTGCCCGCAAATACTAAATTGCCAGCTTCCTGAAAAAAGGTAAAACCTGAATGAATTTTTAAAGAATAGACAGTTAAATCAAATCGCCATTATCCAGCCAAACCCGTGACTGACTGCATGACCAATTCCCAATCCATCAGGTAAAACCGCATTGCATAAAAACTCACCACTGATACCCAGAAGTTCTTGATTCTTGTAATGGCATGGCCGGGTACGTAATTGTGCAAACGTCGCATATAATCGATCGGAAAAATTCACATTCAGACCACGCAGCGCCATCAGCAGATTCGATACCAGCAAGCGATCGCGCTCCGCCCGCTGCTGCGCTTCGCCCAACTCCTGATAGCGGCTATAATTCTCCGACTTGAAAAGCAGAACCGGTGTCACCAGTCGATAAGACAATAGATGATCACTGACACCAAACTCTCCTTGTCGAAAGGTCAGTGCCGCATCACTGATCACCCGTTTATCAGTCCCCAGACGCAATTCCAAATCCAGCCACGGCAGCGCCAGTAAACGCCCGGCTGCCTCGCTCCAGCCGACTACCAGACCGCGTCCATCCCGCCAGCGATATTGCACTCGTGGATAGCGATACAACGGCTTGCCGGTTATCGGATCATGCTGATGAAACAGATCATCTTGAGCAAATGCCTCCGCCAGCGCGCCGCGTAATTGCCGGGTGCGCATTTCCGCACCACCGGCCAGTTCCTGATCCCAGCATAATTCCACCTGGGTACAGGGTACTCTACTTAAAAGATGCATGTTGAGTCCTCTTCAGCCAAACCAATAAAGCCCGCTTCACGATCATAAGTTTCCATACCAAAATTCAGCCGGTTTACTACATCGCGATCCAATCCCGGCGCCTCTTGGGCATAAACCTGTATAACCCTTTCATAAAAGGCGCGCCTGAAGGGCCGAAAACGTTTTTCCTGCTCCGCTGGCGATAGTGTTGCATCGGCATGAACTGTCTGATAGCAAGCCCATAATGCTGCATCCGTTGCCGTGCGCAGTACAAACAGGGCTACTGTTGGTGGACCTGATTCAATCAACTGGAAATTCTGTTCTACGCCAATCAGATCGCCGCGTGTCAATTGCTCATCAACCCGCTGTTGATCCTGCCGTGCCCGACAGCCTACGAAATACCGCCGGCTTAAATCCAAAAATTCACTTTCATCCCAATATTCCATCATGCCGAGTACTTCGCTGGTTACTTCAATCAGCGCACTGTCATAGACTCGCCGCCATAAAAGATCACCCAGACGGCCACCAGCCAGGCGTGCCTGTAATTGCCATAGATGCACCTCGCCAGGCATCACCCCATTTTCACCATGTCGATTGCAGCGCCCCGCTGCCTGAATGATCGCATCCAGCGGTGCCAGATCGCGGTGCACCACGGGAAAGCTGAAATCTACTCCAGCTTCAACCAATTGCGTGGTTACTACCACTACCAGTCGGCCTTGGCGTAACAGTCGCTGAATCAGTCGAATCCGTGCCCGCCGATCCAGCGGTGTCAGATTGGTCGACAACGCCACCAACGGCTGCTCCGGCAATGCATCCCGCAGCATGTTGAACAGCGTTCGCACTGCCCGCCGCCGGTTGACAATAATCAGCATCGCGCGCGGATCAGTGTGCAGCCTGTCCACTAAATGTGCTGCGAACTCATCCAGCGGCAACGCTTCCCGGTGCCGGGTATATAGGCGGGTACGGGTCAGCGCCCGGAAATGTGCGTCATGGTCGGGTAGCAGTTCAACCGCATCCCTAGGCTGGAAAATGAGTGGCCGAGTCGCAGTCAGCAACACGAAGCGTGTGCCCAGACTGCGCGCGGCAGCCAGGAAAAGTTGCCGCAACGCCTCCCAATAGCGCAACGGTAGCGCCTGCACTTCATCAAGCAGCACCAGCGCTCCACTCAATTGCCCAGCGCGTTTGAGATTGGCATTGCGCGGACTGAGCAGCGAGTGCAGCAGTTGATGAAATGTGGTCACCACCAGTTCGCTGTTCCAGGTTTCGGTGAGCAGTTGCCCAGCGCCATCAGGCTGATATTCGGCGTCCTCGGTACGGAAGGTCGCCTCGGTCAAATGATGATGCTTGATCAATACATCCTCGTGGTCGGGCAGGCCGTTACTGCGCAATACGGCGCGAAATATCGCGTGGTTCTGATCAATGATTGCAGTGAACGGCAGACAGTAGATCAGGCGCGGCGCGACACCATGGCACTGTTCCAGCACTGCCCGCATCTGCAGGGCGGCATGGAGAATGGCCAGCGTCTTACCCGCTCCAGTCGGCGCGGTCAGGGTTAGCAGGGGTGCGTCTACGTGCGCCAGCCAGGTGGCCGCTACCGTGGTCGCGATCTGTTCGCGGCGTGCGTTCAACGCATCCCGTCTGCGCAGACGGGCGTTGGCAAACGCTTGTGCCTTGTGCACGGTTACTGCGTCCGCCGGCAGCGCCCGCCGCGCTATCTGCCCGCCCTGCAAGGCTGCATCGGTCTTGTCCACCGCCAGTAGGGCGCCAAATCCGGCCAGCGTAGCCAGCGCCTGATCAAGTGCACTGAAGGCCCTGCGCAGCTTCGAGCCACCAGCAAGCCGTTGATCAAAAAGTTGCTCGCTGATGCGCTCCATGCTCAATGCGCCCGGCACGGGCGGTAGACTCAAGTCGGGATGCCGCCCAGCCACGCTGCACAGCCAGCGGTGAATCCCCACCAAATCCAGCGCTGCAATTTGCTGCGACAGCACTGCGTCAGTATCAACACTGAAATTCAGCCGGGTCTGCTCCAGCAGTTGCGGCCAATCCTGGAACAGCAGCGCTCCATGATGCCGCCGCACCGCGATGAACACTGCCAGACGCTGCCACAATGGCCAGCTCAGTTCACCGCTGTACCACCAGGCCAGGATCGCGCTGCTTTCGGCATGGTGACTGAACACCGAGCGCCGCCCATTGCGCAGCAGGTAATCCTGAAACCAGGGTGTCGCCTTGCCCAGATCATGGAAGAGCCCGGCAACAAAGGCGATGGCGCGAATTTCGGTGCGCGCGCTTGGGGCAATACTGGCCGCCGCCCGTTTCGCGACCCGCTCCAGGTGTTCCGGCAGTGGGTCGTCAGGGTGGGCGAAGCTGCTAGAGAAAGGTAATGATGTCGTCGCCAACGCCATAACAACTCTCTTCGCCGCTCGCGATGCGCAAGGGTTGCGCATCCTCGGCCAGCACGATTTCCTGATAGCGATGCACGATGCGCGCATCATCCATCACCGCCGGCAGGCGCAGGCGATGATAGTGGCGGTTGTCCTCGTAATGTACGCTGATGTCCGCCTGCAGCGGCACAGCGCTATGCACGGTCCATTCGCCCGCCGGCAGGGCGCGCGCCGACCATTCGCCAATCCAGCGCACCTCATCGGCCAGACAGGGCGCCAGGCCCAGCGCAACCGTGTAGGCACTGCGGCCATTGCGCAGGCATGCAGCCAGTTCATCAGCGACCGGCTCCGCCAGGCCAGCGACGTAGATCCGGAAATGCGGCTGGCGCAGGAACTCGAACGGCACCTGGGTATGCACGTTCTGTCCGGCGCGTGGCCGGAAGAACGCATCGGTACCGTCCTTGGTTTGCAGCAGATTGAGCGCGGCGCGAAATACCCGCAGTGGCTTGCGCAAGCCCACCGCGATCCGCAGCCGCGCCCAGTTCAGACGCTGGGTATATTCGTTCTTGCCATAGCCGAGCACCGCGCCCAGCATCCCCAGCACTGCCGGCGGCGGCGGCAGGGGATAGCTCACCGGGCTCATCGGCGAATAGGGCTTTTTAAATTGGCCGTATTCGCCGGCGACCTCGAATACCAGGGTGCGCATGGTCAGACCGCCAGCGTCGTCACTGGCAGGCCCGCCGCTGTGGCCAGTTCGGTAAACGAACCGGTCCGCCCGCCAGCTCGGCAGCGCAGTCGCGCATCCTGAAGCACGCGCAAGTCGGTGAGCATCGGAAAATCGCGCCAGGCAGCAAGCAGTTCCCCCACCTCAAGCTGGAAATCGTGAGTCGAGCGCAGCGCGGTATCCTCGGTCGTCTTGTCGCTCAGGGCAATGCGCCGGGGCAGCGCGCCAAGTCGATAACCGGGCTGATAGTGCGCTACCACCAGCAATAGCGGATCGTGGCCAAGCTTGGAATGGGTGTTGAGCGCCGCCGTGCCCCGCCACAGACCCTGCAACAGCAAATCGAGATCAGCCTCGCTCAGGCCGGTCGTGCGCGCGGCAGTCTCGTTGGCGACTCCATAAGCGGCAATCAGGGCATAGGGCAGCAGCCAGCGTTCAGCGAAGGATTTCTGATTGCCCTTGTCACTGCCGGCATAGGCGGCGTTCTGTTGCACCAGGGTCGGCGATACCCGATGCAGCGAGCGATTGAAGGCGGAAAATTGCACCGGCCCAGTCAGTTGCAGCGACGGCTCGCTCTTGCCTAGCGGCAGGGTCGCGCCAAACAGCCGGGCATCGATGCAGCCGCGCAGCACCGCACTTTCCAGCAGCCGGCGCTTTTCCTCGCCCTTTTTGCCCTTGGCCGCTTCGCTGAGAAATTGCTCGGCCCGATCCTTGCTCTCGGATAGATAGCCGTCGGCTTTAAGCGTATCGCGGATCAGTACTTCCCGGCCCGCTGCTAGCCGTTTTTCAACGTCCGGCTCCAGGCTCAGGAAATAATCACGTACCGTACGCTTGATCCGCACATCGCTCACCGTCGCCTCGCCGGTTTCCTGATCGGTGCGCGGGCGGTTTTCATCCAGCGGATCGCCATTTGGGTTGCAGTCCTTAGCTTCGTAGATGAACAGAATTTCGTAGCGCTTGGAAAGAATTGTCATAATAAATAATCCTGATGAGCGGGTTATTAATATTAAAGTACGGTGATTATCTGGAGCTATCCAGCTGACTGATACGATAGGCCAGGCTATAGCCAATGGTGAAAGCAAAGGTTGCCTCATCATCGCTGATCGTCCAGTCGTCGCCACAGGCTACCCAAGCATTAGCAAGATCAGGATCAAGACTGGTGATGACATAGCTCAGCTTCCCATATTGCGCCAGCTTGCCATGGCCCTCGCGATAGAGTCGCTGTAAATGCTGGCGACTCAGTAACCGGCCAATGAATTTCTTGGTAAACGGATCGGCTCCGCGTTCATGGCGCTGCACAGATGCCACCTGGGAAGCATAGCAGCCCGTCAGAAACGCAATAATCAGCTCGGGGCGGCAGAAAAAGTCAGCATGTTCTTTTACATAGCGTCCGTAGGGACTTTTGGGAATGACATCAGACATCGCGGGATGCTCCATAACAGGATCGTGAATAATCAGTTGCGTCAGACAGGCATAGCGATACAAGCCCCAAGCGTAGCGGGTCATCCCGTATAAAAAGCTGGTATTACGCTTGCCAGTATCCAATAATTTGGCGACCAGGTTATGTAAGAAATAGCGGCGATCAATTGTCTGTCCGGAAAAAAGAGCCGCCAGCCAGTTACGCAAGGTTTCATCACTGGATTTATCGCTTGGACTGGAAAAATTTTTAAAAGTCAGGGCATGGATATGAACCGGTTTACTTTCTTTATGATCTTCAGCAATCAAATCAGAAGCGCTGGCAATTTTTTGAGACGCATCATGCAGGACACGCAATCGGCTGGGTAATAATTGCTGCACCTCGGCCTGAATTCGCCATGCCGCATTTTGCTGTCGGTAAAAGATCAGCGCGAATGCTAATTGATCACCGCACTTGGCAAATTCACCGGTCAGCGCCAGCTCATCTGCCAGCAGATCGCGCGCCTTGCCAAGCTGGTAACGGTCGGGTTGCCGGCTAAAGTGCTCGCGCAACTCCTCGCGCACATCCGGATTATTGCTGTAGGGCAAAATGAAATAGCTTTGCCCGGCCATGCTGCTGGATAGCCAGGTTTCAGTAAAAGTCAGCGTATCGGAAAGGGATAGCGCGCAATCGCCACAGACCGGAAAATTTCGATGTGCCTGATGAGCCTGAAAACCACCTGCAATGCTGCCTGGATTATTCAGGTTGTAGCAGGCCAGCACTGCATAATTGCCATAGACCTTGACGTCATGGCTACCGCAAACTGCGCAACTACCCTTCTCTCGCACACCGCCCTTACCGGCATATGATTCCAGCGCACAATCAACCATGAATGCCTTGGTTTCCGGCCAGGCATAAACAGGTGCCATATTTTCATCGGCCCAATACACATAACCACGATGGTTCTTATCAACTCCAGCCTGCTTTTGTTTTAATTCAACCTCGGCCCATATATTTTCCCGATCGGCATTGAATGAAGCCAAACTGTCAGCCAGCCACTGCCGTTTTTTTGCAGGCAAATCTGGATAATTAACCAGTACCTTGGTTGTATTAAAAATACGGATGGCTGTATTGCCAGCCAGTTTGCAACAGGGCGTGAAATCAACTCCATTTGATGGGCCAGAACGATAGACTACACCGTTATTACCCATATAAGTTTTGACGCCTATCCATTGACTGTTTGAATCGAAGCATAATGCTAGACCACGGTCATAATAATCCGGCATTCCTTCATTAAGGCGTTCCCAAGTCGCTCGTTCCGGCAGGCACTCGCTCAACTCATATAAACGTTGAAACATGGTGATTTTCCTTGCAAGGCTCTGTAATTCCTGGCGCAGAGTGTGCCAAACTTGTGATCCTTTGTCCGACCTGACAAGCTTGTCGCTCAATTTCCCTCTCCCGCCGGTGGGAGAGGGGTTGGGTGAGAGGGTGCTGTTTTTTCACCCACGTAGTGCCGCGATCTTCTCCTTACGTTCTTTCTTCTTGTTACCCCAACCGATGTAGGAAAAGATCGCCTCGACCAGCGTCGCCAATGCCTGCCGATCCGCCACTGGCCAGTTCAATCCCTCTTTGAGCAACTGGTTGGTTTTACCAATCAGTTCACCCCCAGCTTCCCTGGCGCCGCGTTTCTGATCCGCTGCGAAACGCTCATGCAGGGCGCGCAATTCCTGCTGCTCGGGCGACAATTTGCTTATCTCCGCCTTTGCCGCAACCTTGCTTATCTCTTCGGTCAAGTGGGCGGTCTTGCTGGGATCTTCCACCATTCGCCCATAACCGACAGCGGTCTTGGCTCCTGCGCCCAGCCAATCCAGCGCCTGTTTCAGAGCCTCAAAGACCTTCGGCAATTGATCCGCAGATTTTTCAGTACGTGGCGCAATACCAAATAGCAATTTGGCTTCTTTCACCACCAGAAAAGGTACGGGTACAGGTGCATGCCAGTCGGCGGGTACTTTATCCGGTTCCTTTTGCCAGTCACTGATCTTGCCGCCCTGCTCATACCATTTAGCCATATGTGGTGTCATGACATCAGGTGTCAACAACACGGGTTCTATCGGCAGTGCATCGAAGAAAATGAAGTTACCCGCTTTTTCCGTGGTACCGAACCAGTCATCACACCGCTTCTTTCGCGTTTCATCATCACTCTGTGATTCATCCCAAACCTCAACCCATGCCTTCACTAATCCTTTCACACCACTGCCGGCCAAATAAGGAACACCCAGGGTATGATGCCACGCCAAGCCATTCTCAACCGGATGGGGTAGACCAAGACCGGTGGCGAAATGCCAATCGGTTTTGAATACCGAGCCACGTCCATTCAGAGCAGTGATGAGATTCAACTGACGAAGCGCGGCCATCTGCAGCATTTCTTGCTGCCCGGTCCTTTTCGCGTTGTCACTGACCCACTGACGCTTGCCGTCATCGGGAATGGTCCAATCGCCAGCATAGCTATTAAAAAAACGGCTGTACCAAAGTCCCCGATTGCCGGCATCACCTAGTACCGGCTGCAAATCACAACGATATAAGGGCATATTCATGATCCGCTATCCTCATCCTTGGCGAGGAAGGCACTGGCTATTTTTTTAACCCAATCAAGAAACAGCATCGCCTCAATCTGTGCTGCCATATAGGTTTCCATATCGGATTGTGTGATTCCATCCAGTAAATCAGGCTTCCCAGTAAAGGGTTGATTCGGTTGACTGAGCCAGTCGCCGAGCAACTGATAAAGTTGGTAGTAGGTATGCTCGGTGCCTTTGCGCCGATAAAAAGCGGCGGTTTGGCCCAAGCCGTTCGCGTGGATCATGAACGGCATGGCACTGGCATAGCTGTTGAATTCTTTTTGCTTCTTCGAATCATCCTTCCATTTATTCGCCAGTGTCTTAATTTGGGTCAGTGCGAAATGTGCCCGCCGCTGTTGCAGGGTGGCAGTGGCGGGCAGAGAATTCGCCGGATTGGACTGCAGCGACGAATCTACCGGTGCTTTGTAAAAAGCGGAATTCGCATTGGCTTGTACATTTTGCTTCGCCGCAGGATTTTCCTTCGATACCGCTGCTGATGATTTGGAAATAGCAGAGCCGGTCACGTTGGGGCTTTTTTGATTAGTGTTTTTTTGATAATTCCCAGAATTATGATGCTTACTCATGACTTAACTCCCCGCCTTGCAAATTGCTACTTTGCACCAGCCCATACCCACAGTCTCGTTCCCACCGAGTTGAAGATAAGGCCGGGAAAACAGTTCATCAGTGATATGGCTCAGTACTTCGCCAGCAGTCTTTTTTTCCTTTTCGGTCCGCGTTGCCTGAGCATGCAGGCCCACATAAAGCACGGTATCTGCTGGCAGACTTTCCTCATACCACAATGCACCGGGTTTGACAGTCTTGGTTTTATTATCAATACAGACATGTGCATTAACCGGGGTGGCAAATTTCGCCATATGCTTAAAGCGATCGTCATGCACGATCACTAACTGCTGTTTTAATGCGGCGACAGCATCATCTCGATCCATCAAGCGGGCTAGTATCTTAATCAGCGTGTCCAGATCAGCCGCCTTGGCAGTGAATTTGAATTCCTCCAGAAACAGCGCACCAGTTGCTGCATTCGCTACCAGAGCTATTTCCTTCTTATCGTTATCAAATTCAGGAATTACAAAATCAGCATCACTCAATTGGAGACGCTTGATATCTGCCTTGAGCCGATTAAGTAATGCTGGACAGGTTACCCACTTGAAATGACTGGTTAATGAGCGCACCGGCAATAACAGCAAACGAGCATCGCTAACCAGTAACGCACCCGCATGATCTGAAGCATTACTGGTTTCAGGACCAAACACCGCGAAACGCCATGAGGCTTGCTGCTCATCGGCCAAGGTACGCAGTGCACCCTTGACGGATGAACCAAAAACTACCGGCCATTCGGTATGTGCCTCGCGCTGAATCGGCAGATCAATCACACCAGCCATTTGGCCAGCCCCAGCATGAATCGAAGTTTCGGCTAACAAGCCCAGCAATGCGGTATGAGTCATGTTTTTTCTCCAGTTATTCGACATTTTTACCAGAAACCAATCGCCAGCTCGCCGCGGCCCAGCGCGGTATGCTGCCCGATATGACAACCGTGCAAGGTTTTAACGGCCGTCTGTACATCACCTTCAACTGTGCAGAAGTAAACGCTGCCGGCTGGAACCAGGCTTTGCACCGGGCGCGGCTGTTTATTCAGCAAGTCCCAGCCACCTTCACGCACTGCCTTGCCTATCACAGCACTGTGTAAAATCAGATCAACACCATTAATCTTTCCGCGCCAGACTTTAATATCACCCTGCGTTTCTTCTTTGAAATCGGGTAATTCCCATTTACCGCCGAAATCCGCGTGAGTGAGCAGAACTAATAGCAGATTTCTGCTATCAATTTTTGGTGCTTCTACGGTAGCTAATGATGGTTCCTCAACTGTGACTGTGCTAGCCCGTCCTTCACCGCCAAAGCGAATTACGCCATACGCTGGATACAATTCTGGGTCAATGCCGCTGACTGTTGCGCCAATTGCCAGTTCTGCGCGTGGCCGAATATGACGGGTTTGATAGAGAAGCCCATCAGAAACTGTACGCTGAGCATTATTGCGGGCAATACCAAGCCGGGATTCAGTACTATATAAATCTCGGGAATGCCAAACTTTTTCTGGCGATTCATTTTTTAAAACCCGCTGCAGATCAGTATTGGTCAGCCAGGCATTTTCCAGCGGCTTGGCTCCGGGTAGGGATTCTTCCAATTTCGGCAGTTTTACCTTGCCCAAATCACATTGGACAACAACGCCCGGTTTTAAAAATCCATACTTCTGCTCTTTGGCCAACAGATGCAGTGGTGCGGGATACAGTCGCTCATTATTCCAGAGTGGATAAGGTCCGCGGATGCGCAGTGCTCCTAAATCATCACCAGAACCGATGGATTGCTTTAAATCAGCATATTTTTCAGCATTGGCAAAATCCTGCCAATCAACGCCTTGCGTTTCGCCAATCAGGGTTCGCACTGCCCCGGCCACCGTGCGAGCAGGTGGAGGAAACAGGCTGTTGAGTTCATTGCTACCGCTGGTGTCGAAAGTCCGCGCTTCACGGAAAAACCAGCTATCCAGCGGATCAAATCGCCATTGCCTTTCATTATTCATTATCGTTCTACCCCCTTGCGGCCGAGGAAGCGTACTAATAGCGCGCCATCGACTTCCAATCGCTTGCTTTTAGGAAATTTATTTTCTTCATTGCTCTCGTTGGGGCGACGGATCACCGGCCGACACTGTTCGAGCAGCAGCTTGATTTTATCCTCAGCGTCTTTGATTTTTAATTTATTGTGCCGCCCCTCGTTGATGCCGGATGCGAGATAATCCACAGCTAGCAAGGTTACGGCATCATCTTCACTGAAAATGGCCGATTCATTTCCCCACTCCTCTTGTTTGTTCTTCTCTGGGTTAAGCAAATCAAAACGCTCGCGAATTTTGTAGAAGAATTTGCTGCTGAAACGGTCAATATTTTCGCCTTCAGCATCTTTACTCTTGGCAGTCGATTTATCGCCGGCGAGTTGATCGGCTATTTGTTCGATCTTCAGTTTTTTACTGTCCTCGGTAAGTGCTTTTTCCCATGGCATTGCCCATTCCAGCGCCAGCCCACCCGGTTTCCAAACTCGCACCGCAATTGCATCACGCCCACGTCCTTCCTTGGCAATATCATCCAGCAGATGATGGGCATCACCGAGAATCCGGGTCAGTGGCGTTTTGACATGAGTGTATTCAATTGCGGCTGAAATAGTGGACGATAGGTTTTGGGTCTTGAAAGCATTGAGATAGCATTGGCGAATATCCGCTGCGCATTGCAAAGTATCCTCCAACGGCAATAAAGCCAGCACATCATCACCGCCGGCATAAATCAAAAAGCCGTTGCGTTTATAAACGATATCCGGCACCGCCTTAGTGAATGTATTCAGTGCATGGGAAACCTTTGCGCCACTTTCGCGTAACAGTTCACCTAGGCTGTCGCCATCCATCAACAAAATAGCGTAAAACGGTGCGGGCAACGTCGGTTGAACGAGTTTCTTGATAGCGTCCTTCATTTGCCGCACTGCGCTGGGATTTGGGCATTCCTTTTTATTGTCGAGCACATGACTAAACACAGCGCTACTGTTTAGGTGCTGCATCGCGCGCACTTTATAAGCTTCCTTGACAAAGCTCAGGCGATTGATGCCGCAGTCATTCGGTTCAAAAAGGGCATCTGCGGCCTGATGCAGGCGATTCAGGGTTGATTCTTGATTGTCAAGTATCGTGCGGGCCAGCCAGTTGGCAGCGGCTAGATCCAGCGTTGAAGGCGTTTGCGCATTGACTGGCCAACCGTGCAGGGTCCAGTTGCCGGGCATATCCTTGACCTTGACCTGCTCAAAACAGTGTGGAAACCGTCGCTTGATAAAGGCAATTGCGCATAGATTTTCATCTTCGGCCAGATCGCGCCCGCAATCCTTGCGTAATGGCTGCCAAAATTTATTTAATTCTTTACTGTTTGGCGCTATCAATCCTGATAATTCCTGCCAGCCGGACATGACTGAGCACTTGATCCCTGCTTCAGTCGGTGGCAGTTGTATGCGCCAGTTTTTACGCTGATCGAGTAGTGAATCATCATCGCCAATAGCCCAAGCGATCTCCCAAAAACCGCCTATTTGTCGATCCCAAATCTGTCGGGTGTCCGGGTACATCTGGCAATGCCTCTCCAAATCTTTCTGCCAGACAGTTTCTGCCAGTGCCTCCCAGGCTTTTTTAACGGTATCCACGACTAATTCGGGTTTAAAGTCTTGATTAACTTTGGCTTTGAATCGATTGGGAATACCGCCCTGCCGGGGTGGCTTTCCACGACTCTGCCCTTTTAGCCACTTGAGATAATCTTCATCCGGCGTGGGAAAGACGATGTCTCCACGCTGCATGATCACGGTTTGCATCGCTGCGCCTGCTAGCCAAGACAGCAAAAAGGAACCGGCCCAGAAATCGCGTGTGCGGCGGGCTTGAGCGACAAAGCCCTGCACTGGACCAAGTGTGAAATGAAATTTTTTTTGATTCATGACTAGGACTCCATCGGTATAAATCGCTTTACTTCGCGGTAGAAATTTTCCAAATCAGCAGTCTGATATCGGCTTTCATGGTGAAATTCAGCCGGCAGGTAAAGTACAGCGCCAGCAAAAGAGCCATCGCGCAAAGCGTGAATATGGAAAATCAATGGACTCGCACGACGGCTTTCCAGATCGACACCTTGTAAAGGCAAACGTAAAGGCAAACCAAATGGAATTTTGGCTGTACCACGTAATGCACTAGTCTGTCCACGGTGAGCTTTATAGAGCAGACCTGCCTGATTATGTGCCAACCGCGCATCTTGGCTTGTGGATAGAATGCCAAAACGGCTATGTCGACTCAATGCGGTATAGGGCGGAAAACTATTGGTATCAACAGCATTGGCGAGTACAGATTTAACTGCTGCACGATAAGCATTCTGATCCAGTCGGGTATCCTGCCCATTTAATTTCAACAATGTCACCGAGCCAAAACCGCGCCGTGCTCGACTACCCAAACCACCAAAAAGACCCCAAATTTTCAGGGTTTCAGTAATCGCATCAACATCAGTCTGATTTGTTCCTGGTTTGAAATATAGTTCTAATTCAAAGTCAACACCCTCACGAATGCCTTCACGGTGTGGCTGATAATTTTTTTTTGAGGATTGACCAGATTCCATGATTCCAAAACCAAGATAGCCACTGCCGGTATTATTGGTTGGCCATGAATTATCGATTATGATTTTAGGCTGATTACTAACGCGCAATAAAAAAACACCTTGACCAAGTGATTTTTTATCTTCGATAACAGCAGCAGTTCCAAACAGGCGTTGTTCTTCCTGATGAAGATGGTTAAGTGCTTCAGAGACCGATCCGGCTTTTTTTCGGCAATTTCCCCAATTCAGCGCCCGCCACCAGAAACGCAGCGCGCCTTTAATCGAAGGCGGGCGTAGACTGGTGGCTTTCTGATCCGCGTCGCCGATAAACATGGGCGTAACCACGCGGTATGTTGCGGTTATGACTGTCATTGCAATCCTCCACTGAGTTGAAGAGAAACGAAATTGCTATCGAGTACTGTTTCACGAATAACGCGATAACCCTCCAAGCGTGCTCCACAGGCACGCAATTCAGTCGCCGAAAGCTCCCGGCCACGCCACTCTGGCGGCACATTGAGACTCAAATGCAGATAATGTCCACCATGGGCGCAAACGTGGGCCGCCAGATGAATCGGCAAAGTCCCAATAACGATATCACCCGTCTGCACACACTCAGGATCGAAATGGCTGATGACCTGATCCACAATAATGCCCAGACTTTGAGCCCAATCCATCGCACCACCATGTCGAGAAATGAAATAGGTAGTCATGGCTTGCCAAGTAATTGCGTGAAAAGACTCTTCAGTGTGTTGCGTAGATTGTCTTCATCACTGATGATGCGTTCGATATCTTTATTGAATGGACGCAAACCATGAGCCAGCGCATTGCGTAAATGCCCGAGCATCCTGAAGCCATCCCGTGTGTGTTTCAGTTTTTCACGCAGTGCATCGCGACAGTCGAAACTGCCAATATCCTGACCGCATTGGGCCGCTTCACTGGAAATAACAGCTTCCAGCCCATAAATGGCGGCACGAACATAATCCTGATGGTCCAGATATTCCCAAGCCAGACTTTTTTCCCAGGCTGGGCGATTGGGCTGCCGAAACCAGCGCACCCGTTCTTCCAAAGGTTCACGGAATAAATGTGCTGCAGGATCAGCATTTGGATATCGTTCAGCACGATTGATCCAGGTATTGAGCGCTGCACGCGCCTTCACTGGATTGCTGGTGCGTTCGAAAAATGCGGCTTTGGATAACTGGTCACCGGCTGGGCCAAGTAGTTTGGCAAATACACCATAATCACCGTCCTTGTCATAGGTGCTGAGCGCATCCAGCCAATCCGCAATTCGCAATAAACCGCTCAGATCGACAACCGGTGCTGCGCCACTGTCGTGATCATAGGCGCCATAATAAATCCCTTCGATATGCGCATTACGTACTACCCGTAGATGCATGGCGCTGAGCAAAGCCAGCATCGGCAAATGACGAAAACCATGCGTCACGTCCAGACTGACCCGATCACCCAATTCAACCTGTGTAGCCATAATGGTTAGCAGATCCAGTTGCTCAGCTTCGTTATGGCAATAGGGAATCAGCGCCAGCCGTACTTCACAGCCCAGCCGCTGTTGTAACACGGGTGCGAGCGGTTTCAGCAATTCCGCTGTCACGATCCTGTTTTCAGTCGCCTCCTGCAACGCCAGTCGTTCATCCTCGGCAACTGTACCCAGATCAATATCTCGCTCGAACAGGTGGTCCCACATGCTGCCGGCAGTGCCGAGAATCACCAGTCGATCGGGCGTGAGTCGCCGACGCAAACTCCATCCGATAAAGGCAGTCGGTTCATCAAGAACACCATCAAAGCTGTAAGTCGTGGGGCGATAACCCGCGACTTGCTTAGGAACGCGACCGAGAAAGGAAATCAGCGTATGTGCCATGCGAACCGTACTCCTGGAAATGGGTTGTTGCGTCTGAAGATGAAAAGCGAGTGAGGTTGGCGCGTCCCTGCGCCGAACATCCTTGTCCTATTCATGGATCCTGAACTGATCCTGGTTGCACCGGTGGAACGCCTGCCAATTTACGCTACAGTGTCGTTTGCGTCTGAATCGACAAGCTTGTCGTCAATCGCTGGTTTTAGTGCCTCGAAATGAATCTGCTCCGGTTTCAGTTTCAAGGCATAACGCGATTTCGGGCGCTTTTTGTCGTTGTGTATCAGGTAGGGTTGTGCTCCAGTATTTCCTAGTTTCCGCACCAAGGCTTTACGAAGGATGGCTTGCCGATTGTCGAAATACTCAGGATCCATGCCGTTTGCGAGCGCCTTACGCACTCGGTCGATATCCTGGTCCATTTCGTTATGCAGAGCGGCATACTCGGCTAGAAAAGCAGCACTGTCTTCGGTATTCATCTCGTTGCGGCACACGCCGGTCTGACCGGACTGGGCGCGGCGGGCTAGCCAGGCATAGAAGGCGAAATCTACCCGGCGCAGTGGGATCGGGGTTTCTCCACAACGTATTTGGCAGGTTGCGGTATTGAGTGTCAGGGATGGCGCGGCCAGGTTGCGTTGGGCCTGAGCGACGACTGCGCTAAAGCTGGCTCCGGGTGCGAGCAGGTTTTCCTGCAAGCCATCGCGCAGGCGCACGAAAGGAATATCCGCCAGGGTGACCTGTGCGGTGTGAGTGTCGAGTGGGCGCTGGTCAGGGCTGTTAGCGAAAATGACCCGCGGCTCCGGCGAGGTATAGAAAAACTGCGGATGGGTCTCGAAGGGGCTGGAGACCAGCACATGCGATAGTCGATCTTGTGGCCGACCTAACAGCGACAGCGCGTAACCGAGATAAAAACCCATGGTTTTGCGCCCGCCCGCGATCGAGGCATGCACTGCACAGCCGGGATCGGCGGTGAAGTCGCGCACCAGGGTGGTGATGGTGTCGGCAACTGCGGTGTTGTCTTCCTGGGTGCGGATATCGGACAGCGGCCGCCCGGCGGCGCCGCGAATGCAGTGCAGGGTATCAATGCCGAAATGGATTTTCGCCGGGTCGAGCTGGTAATCAGCGCACAGCCGACGAAACCAGCCCGGTTCCTCACTCAATAGGGTCAGACGGGCGCGTTCGACGCCTTCAAGGGTGGTGATCAGGTGAATTTCGGTGGGCAGAAATGCCGGTGTTTGCGTTACAGCTAGGGCATAGAGGGTTTCAGTGACGATTTGCGGTGATAAACCCGTTACACACAGCAGAATACGACGGGTGAACATATGGGGCATCGCGGTCATGGCGTTATTCGTTTTTGTTGGCGCAGGGCGGTCACGCAGCAGTTGCCGCTTGGCGCATGCAGGAATATGGATGCGTAAGTAGGGTGCCATGCCCCATGCCTGCATGACTGCATCGACAAGCTTGTCAGCCTGACACGCTAATGATAATCCCGTCTCATCCTGTCAGCCTAATAATAAAAAGACGCTAAAAAATCCCCGTGCTGTTCATGGTTGAGACGTTTTTTCTGGTGTTGAATGGCGAAAAAGCTGCTGCGGCCGTGCCTAGTGCAGCGATTTGGAAACAGTCGTGGCGTTTGCGAAGGCAATTAAGAAAAATTACCTTTTTAAATAGATGGTTATGTTGAAAATGGGGAAAGCGGATGCTGCGTGACGCTTAGCGCGTGGTGTGAGCGAGTCAGTTCAGACGCATCACGGGGGCTAGAACAGTGCTGATTTCGGCGCGGGTCAAATGGCGCGGCTGGCTGGCGCTGTCCTGAAGGTGGGCGCAGACGAGGCGGAAGATATCCGGCTGCCGTGGCGTATCCAGATATAGATAGGTGGTGAACTGCAGCAGATGCGGGCCGTCGCTGTCGAACAGGCGTACCGGCCGCAGTGCCGACGACCGGCTGCTGAATATCTGTGCTTCGCGCTGCACGCGGGTGATGGTCATATGGTCGGCGCTGACGGTACGGGCCGCAGGTGCGAGACTGCGCAGTTCGAGGCGGCAGGCGGCCTCGTAGCGATAGCGGTTGCCGATTGGGGTACCCGGTACGAACACGCCGACCTGATCAGCGGGAATCACCAGTGGCTGAAGTAGATCGATCGGAGTGCCCGGTTCGATGCGATAGGGCCGCTCGGCCTCATCCAGCATCTGGCAGGCGTTGAGCAGGAGCAGAATGCTGCAGATCACGATCAGAGTGAGTGTGCGCATATCGGGTGCAAGGGCGATAATCGCAAGGGGTTGGTGCGTCGCTTCAGCCGTGGAAGGCTTCGGGCGATGCCAAATAGGCGAGTTCATCAGCGGTGCTGGCCCGTCCGAGAATGGCATTGCGGTGTGGAAAGCGCCCGAAGCGGTGGATCAGGCTGCGGTGGTGTTCGGCAAAACGCAGGTTGTCCTCCAGTCCGGGCTGTTGGTAGAGCTGCACCGAGCGATCCTGCTCGGCGGGATTCTCGCTGTGCATGAATGGCAGATATAGAAACAGCTTCTGTTCGGGATTCAGTGTCTGATCAAAACCACGCGCGATGGCCCGTTCCGCGACTGCGCGTGCCTGTGCCTCGGTGGCGAAGCTGGCTGGCTGGCCGCGAAACATGTTCAGCGGGAACTGGTCGAGGACGATCACCAGTGCCAGTGCGCCATCCCCTGACTGTTCCCAGTCGGTGAGTGCTCCGGTGGCAGCGGCCCGATAACAACTGGCAAAGCGTTCGCGCAGGGTCTGGTCGAATTGTGCGGTGGCGGCGAACCAGTAGGGCCTGACTGCGGCCGTGAACCAGAAGGCCAGGACATCGGCGCTGGTGGTGGTGGCCGGAATGGTGAGATGTGGGGCGATCATGGCATGCTACTCCGCTGGAATTCGCTTTGATAAAGCAGGCTTGGCGCCGGTCGGTGCCTGGTCCTGAGTGAACTATAGCAATCCCGGGTGGTTTCGCCGCGCCGGGTTCGGGATGATGGAAACGATGGCGCGAATTGTGGTGATTGGCGCGGTGGCGCGTGATGAGGTGATCCGGTTGACCGGGCCACTGCGCGCCGGTGGGCATTTGAGCGGGGTGGCTGACGGTATTCGACTGGGCGGCGGCGGGGCTAATACCGCGCTGGCTCTGGCGGCGGCGGGTCATGCCGTGCGTCTGCTGGCGGCAGTGGGGCACGATGCGGGTGGTGATGCGCTGCTGGCGGAACTGGCGGCCGCCGGTGTGGATATCTCGGCCATCGTCCGGCTTGATCAGCCGACAACTCATTCGCTGCTGTGCATTGATCCCGATGGTGAGCGCACAGTGATCAATCTGTGTCGCTGCGAGGAGCGCGACCCGCCCGAACGTCTGCTGGATATGCCGGCTGATCTGGTGTATGTGCGCAGCCGGCGTGCTGATCTGGCGCCTCTGTTGACGGCAACCGCGCGGCGCGGCGCCCAAGTCGTCGCTCATTTGCCGCCCAGTCTGCCCGATTCGCGTCCGGCATCTATTCTTCTGGCTTCAGCGTCCGATCTAAGCGAGCAGGAGCGCCGGTCACTCTGGGCATTGGGGCGTTATGTCGCGGGTGATGAGGTTCGCTGGGTGGTCATGACCGAGGGTGCGGCCGGTGCCCGTGCCGTGAATGAGCAGGAGCAGCACCGGGTAGCGGCAGAGTCGGTGCAGGCACTGGATACGACGGGTGCTGGTGATGCGTTTGCCGCGGGTCTTCTGCACGGACTGGCCTGTGGTCAGGCACTGCCGGAGGCGTTGGCAATGGCGGTGCGTTTTGGCACCGAGTCAATCCGATGGACCCGTTCCGCTTTGCCGGTGGTGGTGGTGCAGCGCCTGCTGGTGCCCGTCGCGCGGAATACGTAGAAAATAAAGCTTGTTTTGTCCCCCGCCGTAACCTATAGTGAATCCAGCATGACTTCCCCAGTCGACAGTTTGTTGTTTCCTTGGACTGTTTTGTGCTGGATATGCATGCAACTATGTTTTTTTGCTCTAACTTTTCAAATGTAGAGACACGCAATACATGTCAACGGGTACTGTTAAGTGGTTTAACGAAGCGAAGGGTTTCGGTTTCATCTCCATGGACGGTGGTGGTGAAGATCTGTTCGCACATTTCTCGGCCATTCAGATGCAGGGTTTTAAGACCCTCCGCGAGAATCAGCGGGTTTCTTTTGATGTTACGACAGGTCCCAAAGGTAAGCAGGCGGCTAATATCCGCCCTGTAGATTGAGATCTGGGGTAACTCCCTTGGGAGCAGGCTAATGCCTGCTCCCATGAAAAAAGGCTTGCTCTGGCAAGCCTTTTTTATTGTTTATTGCACCTAATAACACCAATACTGCAATTGCAATTACTGAAAGTTATTAACGCCATCTACTCTACAATACGTTCCTTCCCCGTCCCACTGGGGCAGGGAAGGAAGCGGCACCGGATTGGCAAACAAACAATCGAAAACCAATCACCAATCTGAGCCAGGGCGCACCGCAGCTTGGCTGCGGTGTCCGGCATGCGTTTTAGAAGCGGCGACCGCCGCCGCCGCCGTAGCCACCACCGCCGCTACGCTTACCGCCGCCGCCGCCGTAGCCACCACCGCCGCCGCCGCCGTAGCCACCACCGTAGCCGCCGCCACCGCCGCCACGTTCACGTTCCTGCGGCGGACGGGCCTCATTCACAGTCAGGTTACGACCGCCGATCGAGTTGCCGTTCAAGGCGGCAATCGCAGCTTGCGCTTCCTGGTCGCTGCTCATCTCCACGAAACCGAAGCCCTTCGAGCGCCCCGAGTCGCGGTCGCGAATGACCTGGGCTGAAACGACCGTGCCATGGCTGGCGAACAGTTGCTCCAGATCTTCGTTGCTAACGGCATAATTCAGGTTGCCCACATACAATTTCTTGCTCATTCCAAACGTCTCTCCACGGCCTGATGTCAATATTGCCAAACGGTAACTAGGCCAGTCGAGCATCGGCTTGCACGTTTTCCAGTTTGGGCAATCAATCGCATTGTAGTTTATTCATGGGCATTTATCGACAAGCATCGCACGGCAAATTTTCGCCGCACCGCGCCAGCCGTGATTGTAATGACTTCAACCAACCCCGAGGTGCTGTTGTTCATGCCTCTTTCAAGTCCTGGCCTGCGCTTGCAGGCGCACCCTGCGACCCCCTGTCCATGGATCGACAGCATCACCGCGCGGGCCCACTGGCTCCGCGCCGGTGTTTTGCTATTCGATTACATCTTCAGCGGAGACATCGCTCGCCTGTGCGTTCCGCCACCCCAACCGGCGTGCCACACTGATCGACTCTGGCAGCACACCTGCTGTGAAGCCTTCCTGGCCCTGGATGGGGATGACGCGTACCACGAGTTCAACTTTGCCCCTTCAGCGGCATGGGCGGTCTACCGCTTCAGCGCCTATCGTCGGGATATGAGTGTGCCGCTCATATGTCAACCACCGCTGGTAACGGTGCATGTCGATACGGAACAGCTTGAATTGCGTGCGGTTGTTGATCTGGATGGGCTGATCGAGTTGCCGGCTGGCGCCGAGCTGCGACTGGCGTTGTCCGCTGTCATCGAGGATCAACATGGCAACCGCGCCTACTGGGCGCTGCGACATCCGGTCAGTGCGCCTGATTTTCACCACGCGGACGGCTTTGTACTGCGTTTGCCCGTTGATAAGTGCTAGCAGTTGGGCGTCAGGCCGATTCGCTGGATCAGGCAATCGCGGATCGTCGCAACTTCGGTGGCACTGTAGCTGTGATCGGTTGCAAGATGTCCCCACACCGGTTGCGGCCAGCAGGGATCACCCGGATGGCGACCGACGACATGCAGGTGCAGTTGCGGAACCAGATTGCCAATCGCGGCGAAGTTGATCCGGGTGAAGCGCGGTTCCTCACGAATGTACGCGGCAACCCGCGCGCATTCGTCGATCAGGGCGCCGCGCAGTGGTTCGGGCAGGTCGAGAAAATCTAGCACCGCCGTTTCCGGTACCAGGATGAACCAGCGTACCGCTGCATTGCGATGCAGCAGCAGGTGGCTGTGGGCGAGCTGGCCCAGCGGCCAGGTATCGGCGGCGAGCCGGGGGTGTAGCGAGAATGCAGACATTGGATAGGTGTGCTCCGTGCGTGCTGTGGGCGACCGGCCTGGATCAAGACGGTACTGCCGTTTGGAGTTGATGGTGGTGAAGGTGGCGCTGTGGATCAATTACATTAGATTATTATAATATGCTTCTTTATGGCGTTGCCGGACAGCTATTGCCGGTTCCAGGTATTGCCGTTTTCTCTGATCGCAGGTGATGTTCATGAGCACTTATTCCTCCTCACCGCCGTCGCGGATGGATGCCACAGCGTCGCGCCTGGCTTTTGTCCCGGTTTCCATATTTTCGATGGTGATGGGCATGGTTGGGCTGGCGCTGGCCTGGCAAAAAGCGCATGTCGTGTGGGGTTTGTCGCCGCTGGTGGGCGCGAGTCTGCGCGGTGTTGCGGGCGCCCTGTTTGTACTGCTGCTGACGGTCTATGGCCTCAAGGCGCTGCGTCATCCCCAGGCCATCAGCGCCGAAATGCGCCATCCGGTGCAGCTGCATTTCTTCCCGACAGTATCGATTTCCCTGCTGCTGCTGGCCATCGCCTATCTGGACACGGCACCAGAGCTGGCGCTAGGGCTGTGGGTCACGGGTGCTACTCTGCATCTGGGGCTGGCGCTGGCGATTTTTGGCAGCTGGTTGCATCACAGCCACTATGCGATTGAGCATGCTAATCCGGCCTGGTTTATTCCGGTGGTGGGCAATATCGTTGTGCCAATTGCCGGTGTGCATCTGGCTTCGCCAGAGATTTCCTGGTTCTTCTTCAGTATCGGCCTGATCTTTTGGCTGGTACTGCTGGTAATCGTGCTGTACCGGCTGTTTTTTCACGAATCCCTGCCGGCGCGACTGGCTCCGACCCTCTTTATCCTGCTGGCGCCGCCCTCGGTGGGCTTCGTTGCCTATACCCAGTTAACCGGTGGCGTGGATGCGTTCGGGCGCGTGCTGTATTACACGGCGCTGTTTCTGGGGCTGCTGCTGGCCAGCAATGCCCTGCGCTTCCTGCGCCTGCCCTTTTTTATTTCCGCCTGGGCCTACTCTTTTCCACTCGCGGCGCTGACCGTTGCGACCCTGGTGATGAGTGTGCATCTGGGGGCATTTGGTCTGAGCGTGCTCGGCGCGGTGTTGCTGGCGCTGCTCAGTCTGGTGGTGGCGATCCTGACCATGCGCACGGTAATGGCCGTTGTCCGTGGCGAAATCTTCCAGCCCGGCTAGGACACGGTCCACACATGGCGCTGCATGGCATGATCGAGTGGATTCTGGCCCTGCTGGGGATCACGGTTCTGGCGCATCTGCTGATCCATATCGGTCTGCGCGCCCCGCGGATTCGGGAAACCGGGACGCCGGCATGTCAGGGGCTGCCTTTTCGCCGGGTTGTCATCCGGACCGTGCGCGGCAAGCGCCTGTTTGGCTGGTTCATAGCAGCCAATGGCCATGTGCCGGCGCCGACTGTCGCGATACTGCATGGCTGGGGTGGCAATGCCGAGATGATGCTGCCGCTGGCGGGGCCTCTGCACCGGGCGGGCTACAGCGTTCTGCTTTTCGATGCACGCGGTCATGGGCGTAGCGACGGCGACACCTTTGCCTCACTGCCGCGTTTCGCCGAGGATCTTGACCATGTCCTGAACTGGCTGGCTACGCGCGCCACTGTCGATACGCGCCGCCTTTACGCCATCGGCCACTCGGTCGGAGCCGGCGCGGTGTTGCTGGCCGCTGCCCGGCGTCACGATCTGGCAGCAGTGGTGAGCATTGCTGCCTTTGCCGATCCGGAGTCGATGATGCGGCGGTTTCTCACCTCCTACCGCATACCCTACCCGCTGCCCGGCGCCTATATCCTGCGCTATGTGCAGCGCGTGATTGGCCACCGCTTCGCAGATATCGCCCCGGTGAACACCATCGCCCGGATCCGCTGCCCGGTGCTGCTGGTCCATGGTCACGATGATACGACCGTGCCGGTCACGGACGCGGCGCGCATCCATGCCGGTCGCCGCGATAATCGGGTTTGCCTGCAACTGCTATCCGGTAGTCATGATACCTTCGCCGATCCCGAGCGGCAGGCCACTATCCTGCTCGACTTTCTCGCTGAAACAGGTGGTGGCGCACCCGTGACGCGAGCCTGATCGACACTCACAGGCCACCGACCCGCACATAAATCAGACAGCCACACTCGGAATAAGGGGTATGGCGGCTCATATGCGGATTGCGTAGCCAGCAACCCGGTCCGTAGCGACCCCATTCATCGCACAGCTCTCCTTCCAGCACCAGGATTTCCTCACCGCCGGGATGGACGTGGGGCCGGAACACGGTGCCCGGCGCCCAGCGCACCAGCGCCATGCGTTCCGGATAGGTAGCCTGCGTGTATAGGGTCTTGACACTCAAGCCCGCTACGGTGCCCGGTGCCCAAGGCATCGCCGTGGTATTGACAATGGCGTGCACACGGTCGGCACCGGCGTACTGGCGCAGGCGCACGAACAGGGTGCAGCCGGTCTCCGAGCGCGGCGCGTGCGTACTGCCCTCGGGGTTGAGCAGATAGCTGCCCGCCGGATATTCGCCATGCTCATCGGCGAAGATGCCTTCCAGCACCAGAATTTCCTCGCCCTCTGGATGCGCGTGGGGACGGAAAACCCCGCCTGGCGCATAGCGCACCAGACTGGTGACCGGACCGTATTCGCCGCCCTGGCGATACAGCGGCTTGCGCCAGACCGTGCCGCTTGGGCTGGCTTCCCAATCCAGAGTGGTGGTATCGACGCGCGCGCGCTGGTCGAGATCGGCATTGATATCAGGTAATACGCAGGCTGCGGACATCGGCATCGGGCAAGTCCTTGGCGGATTGTGCAGGTGCTTTACGACCGGTGCCGTTCAACGCCGGCCGGAGCGGGATTCGGGTTCAATCACGCCATCAATATAGAACCAGCCGTCGGCTTCGCGCACAAAGCGGCTGATTTCGCTAAGCCGGTGCGCCTGTCCGCCGACCTTGTAGCGGGCGACGAAAGTGACGGTTCCGCAGCGGTCATCCGCGCCGCCCTCCGCCGTGCGCAGAATCTTCAGGCCCAGCCAGCGCACGGCATCCCCGGTGCTGTCATCCAGTCGCGCCGGCCGGGTGGACGGGTGCCAGGTACGCAGCAGGTAATCCTCATGGCCCAGGACATAGGCACAGTAGCGCGAGCGCATCAGGGCCTCGGCTGTGACCGGTTGCAGGTCGCCCGCTAGACAGGGGCCACAACAGACCGCATAGCGCCGGGTCGAGCCACATGGACAGGCCATGTTCCCGTCCGGGGATGGAGAGTGGCAAAAATGCATCATGGATCACCTCGCGCGTGGCGCTCTCTGCCCATTTCGCCGGAGTCGGCAATGATCCAATGGTCGCGACTAGGTCAGGTCAGTGGTGCGGCGGGCTGCCATACGCAGCCGCTCCTCGCGCTGGCGGCGGGTTTCCCGGGCCAGGCGTTCCTGGCTGCGCTGGGTTGCCCGCAGCCGCTCTTCACGCTGGTGGCGGGTTTCCCGGGTCTGGGACACTGCGGGTTGTTCGAGCGCCACCGGCACGCTGGCCGGTACCGCTGGCAGGGGAGAAAAGCCAAGGGTAGCGACTGTGGCGACCGTCAACAGGGTTTTCATCGGATTTCCTGAGGCGAGGGAACAGGCCTGCAGGATAACCGGGGCTGGCTGAACAGTAGCCAAATGAATGCCCGGTCGCTTACGTGGTAGCAGGCAGTTATGCTTGAACACTCAAACCGTACCACCGCCCTTGCATGGTGATCTCATGGCCAACCCTCAACATGTACTGATTGTCGATCTCGAAACCCGGCCCGACGCGGCGATTCTGCCTGCTGATCACGATCCGGCGACTTTGCCCAAGCCGATCCAGAACGAGATCGTCACCCTGGGATTTTTGCTGGCGCGGATTGAACGCGAGGGTGAATATGAGCGCTACCGGGTGCGTAAACTGGGCTCGGCCAGCATCACCCACTATAGCGAGCGCGAGTTGCTCGCGCGGTTCTGGCAGATGATCGATAAGCAGCAGCCGCGACTGGTGACCTGGAACGGGCGCAGTTTCGATGCCGCTGTACTCAAGCAGCGCTCCCTGATCCATGGCCTGAGCGCGCATAGCTGGCACCGCACCAATCCGCGCTACGGCTATGACTACCGCTTTGAATCGAACTGGCATTGCGATCTGATGGACGTGCTCGGCGATTTTGGCGCCTCGCCCAGGCTGGGTCTGGATGAAACTGCGCGCGCCTTGGGCCTGCCGGGCAAATGGAACGGTCAGGGCGCGAGTGTAGACGAGCAGGCTAAGGCCGGGGATTTCGCCGCCATCGACCGCTATTGCGAAGGCGACGTGCTCAATACCTATGTACTTTATCTACGCTGGGCCTATTTCAGCACCCGCAGCAGCGCCCGTGCCCATAACGCCAGTATTCAAAATCTGCTTGGTTATCTGGACGCCGGCCGCGACAGCCATCCGCACTGGGGCGAGTTTGCCGAGCGCTGGCAGGCCAGCGACCGGCCCTGCCCGCTGTTCGTGTCCGAACCGGATCCGGAATCCGGACCACAGGCCCCGGATGTGCACTTGCGCAGTGAGGATGTGGTCTAACCCAGGGCCGCGCAGCCGCGAAAGCGTCGCCAGTTGCGCAGCCTCATATTATGATTCCCCATTTCCGTTGTTGCCGAACGCTGGAATCCACCCATGTCCGACATTGAAGGCCTGACCCTGCTGGGTCACTCCCAGACCGAATATCCGCGTGAATACGCGCCACAGGTCCTGGAACGTTTTGCCAATCTGTACCCACAGTACCCTTACGAAGTGGAGCTGGACTGTCCCGAGTTCACCTGCCTGTGCCCGGTGACCGGTCAGCCTGATCTGGCCCGCATCCTGATCCGCTATTGCCCGCGTGGCTGGCTGGTGGAATCGAAGTCGCTCAAGCTGTACCTGTTCAGCTTCCGCAACCAGGGCTCGTTCAGCGAGAACAGTATCAATCGCATTGCCCGCGATTTGTTCGATCTGCTGCAGCCGGAATGGTTGGAAGTGCGCGGCGATTTCGCTCCGCGGGGTGGTATCGCCATCAAGCCCAGCGTACGGCTGGCCAGCGGGCAGGCTGCGTTGCCATGACCCGTGCCTTGGTCGTCCTGTCCGGCGGGCAGGATTCCACCACCTGTCTGTATTGGGCGTTGCACCGGTTCGGCGCTGGCCAGGTCGAGGCGCTGAGTTTCGATTATGGCCAGCGCCACCGCATCGAGCTGGACTGCGCCCGGACCATCGCCGCGCGCGCTGCGGTGCCATACGCGGTGTTGCCGATCAACACCTTTGCAGCGCTCGGCGGTAATGCCCTGACCGATCCCGGGATTGCGGTGCAGGGTGCGGCGGAGAATTCCACCGCGCTGCCCAATACCTTTGTTCCCGGCCGCAATCTGATTTTTCTGACCTTCGCCGCCGCTTATGCCTATCCGCGTGGCATTCGCCATCTGGTCACCGGTGTCGCCCAGACCGATTACAGCGGTTATCCCGATTGCCGGCAGGGCACCATCAGCGCGCTGGAACAGGCAATCAGCCTGGGCATGGACTGCGATTTCACCCTGCACACCCCACTGATGCACAAATCCAAAGCCGACACGGTGCGTATGGCGCGTGAACTGGGTGCCTTGGAGGCGCTAGCCGACAGCCACACCTGCTATCACGGTCAGCGCCCGCCCTGTGGTAGTTGCCCGGCCTGCGTGCTGCGCGCCCGGGGCTTTGCCGAGGCCGGGATTGCGGATCCCCTGCTGGAGCGGTTCCGCGCCGATCCGCCATGAACGAGCGTATCTATACCAGCGCCGCCGCATCCTTCGAAGCCGCCCGGCACATCCCCGGCCTGCCCGAAGGACATCGCGCCGGTCGTCTGCATGGGCATGGCTTTCAGGTCCGGGTGCGTGCCCTGCTGCCGCCGGATTGGGCACCGTTTCCAGGTGCCGAGAGCGATGCTTTGAGTGAACGGCTGCGCGCGGTGGCGGCACCGCTGGATTACGCCCTGCTCAACGAGCATCTGCCCGTGCCGACCGATGCCGAACTGGCGCACTGGCTGTGGGCGCGGCTCGAACTGCCTGGTCTGGAACGCATCAGCCTGGGCAGCGCTCCCGGGCAGGGTGTGACTCTGGATGCGCACCACCGCGTCGGTTGCTGGCGGCGGTTTCGCTTCGAGGCCGCGCACCAGTTGCCAAATGTGCCGGCGGGACATCCCTGCGGACGGATGCACGGTCATGGTTTCGAGGTGATCCTGCATGCCGGTGCGGGCGCGGAGCCGGAACTGGACGGTGAACGCCTGGAGTCGGCTTGGGCGCCGCTGCAGGCTGAGTTGCACCATGCCTGCCTGAACACCCTGCCCGGCCTGGAGAATCCGACCAGCGAACGGCTGGCGGCCTGGATCTGGCAGCGCCTGCATGGGACGTTGCCGACGCTATCCTGGGTCACCGTCTACGAGACCGCCAGCGCCGGCTGTCATTATCAGGGCACGCAGTACCGTATCTGGAAGGAACGGCTGTTTGACAGTGCCCTGAGCCTGCGCCGTGCTCCGGCGGACGATAGTCGGCATCGTCTGCATGGTCACAGCTACCGGATTCGCCTGCATCTGCGTGCGCCGCTGGATGCGGTCATGGGCTGGACGGTCGATTATGGCGAAGTGAAAGCGCGCTTCGAGCCGGTTTACCGCGAGTTGGATCATCAGCGGCTCGATGCCCTGGCCGGGCCAGACGATGCCGATCCGGCGAGCCTGCTGCGCTGGATGCGTCCCGTTCTGGCCGGGCGGCTGCCGGCACTTGAACGCATCGACCTGGAACAGACGCCGGGTTGTGGAGCGGTGCTGTACTGGGGCGCTGCCGATCCATTGCCACCGGACTGAGGGTGGCCGCAGCATGAGCTACGCAGTCAAGGAACTGTTTTACACTCTGCAGGGCGAAGGCGCACAGGCCGGGCGACCGGCGGTGTTCTGCCGCTTTGCGGGCTGCAATTTGTGGAGCGGTCGCGAAATCGACCGGGCTGCGGCCATCTGCCGGTTCTGCGACACTGATTTCATCGGCACCGATGGGCCCGGTGGTGGCCGGTTCGCCACTGCGGCGCAGCTTGCCCAGGCGATTGCCGGTCACTGGCCCGCCACAACCCTGCCCGGCGCACAACCCTATGTGGTTTGCACCGGTGGCGAGCCGCTGTTGCAACTGGATGCACCGCTGATCGAAGCGCTGCACATGGCCGGTTTTACGGTGGCGGTGGAAACCAACGGCACCCTGCCGGCCCCGCCCGGCCTCGACTGGATTTGCGTCAGTCCCAAAGCGGGCGCTCCTCTGCGCCTGACCCGGGGCGATGAACTGAAGCTGGTTTATCCGCAGATCGAACCCGAAGCCCAGCCCACGCGCTTCATCGATCTCGATTTCCGCTATTTCTTCCTGCAGCCGCTGGATGGTTCCGAACGGGAAGTCCACACCCAGGCCGCCGTGGCCTATTGCCTGGCTCATCCGCAATGGCGGCTGAGCCTGCAAACCCACAAGCTGCTCGGCATACCCTGAGCGGTGCGGCCGCGTTTCGCGCTGGCGGGTTTCTATACTGTCGAGACAGCGATGGTTCCCGGCACGGACCCTGGTCGGGAGCAGCGGTATCAGCCACTCCAGCGAGGAAGCAAACACCATGTACATCGGCGATTACCTGGGCCGGCGGGCGCTCTACAGTCCGGATGCGCTCGCCATTGTGGACACCGGTCAAACTCCGGAACTGCGTCTGAGCTACGCGCAGATGGATGAGCGCGCCAACCGGCTGGCCAATGCTCTGGCTGAGCTGGCCAGCATCGGACATGGCGACCGGGTGGCGATCCTGGCTCAGGACGGGGTGGAGCATCTTGATCTGCTGTTCGCCTGTGGCAAACTCGGCGCGATTCATACCGCCCTGAACTGGCGGCTGCACTGGCGTGAGCTGCAGCAGATTCTGGCCGGGGTCACCCCGACCGTGCTGCTCTATGACGATACCTTTCGTGACGGCGTCGCCGAGCTGGCGCAGGTGGAAACGCCGCTGCGGCACTGGATACACCTCAACGGTCCGGGCATTGCCGGCAGTCGGCATTATGCCGATCTGCTGGATGCCGCGCCGGCCACACCACGCCGTTGCGAAACCCTGGTCGAGGAGGATATCGCCGCCATTGTCTTTACCGGCGGCACGACCGGCCTGCCCAAGGGCGCGCAGATCAGTCATCGCCAGATTGCCTGGAATGCGCTCAACACGATGATTCATGATCTGCAGCGCGGCGATATCTACGTCAACGTATTTCCGCTGTTCCACGTTGGCGGCCTGTTTGTGTACACCCTGCCGCAAGTGATTCTGGGTGGCGTCACGGTGCTGCTGAAACGTTTTGATGCGGATCAGGTGTTGCGTCTGATCGAGCGTGAGCGGGCTACGGTGTTCGCGGCGGTGCCGGCGATGTACCAGATGCTGACCCAGACGGCGGCCTGGAACGAGGTCGATCTGGGTTCGCTGCGTTTTTGCACCAGCGGTGGTGCGCCCCTGCCGGTGCCGCTGGTCGAGCAATACACCGCCGAGAAGGGGATCCGCTTCAAGCAGGGTTTCGGCATGACCGAGTTCGGGCCCGGTCTATTCGCGCTGGCTCCCGAAGACGCGATTCGCAAGGCGGGCAGCATTGGCCGGCCCAACTTCTATATCGATGCCCGTGTCGTCGATGCTGGCAACCGACCGCTCGGACCCGGCGAAGTCGGCGAACTGGTGCTGAAAGGTCCCAGCATTGCGTCGGGTTATTTCAACAACGCCGCGGCCTGGGCGGATGTGATCGATGTCGCCGGCTGGTTCCACACCGGCGATCTGGCCCGCTACGATGCTGAGGGCTATTTCTACATCGTTGACCGGCTCAAGGACATGTTCATCTCCGGCGGTGAGAACGTCTATCCGGCCGAAATCGAAGCGGCGCTATACCGGCACCCGGCGGTATTTCAGTGCGCGGTGGTTGGCGTGCCCGATCCCAAGTGGGGCGAGGTCGGCAAGGCCTACGTGATCAGCAAGCCGGGGCAGAGCGTCAGTGCCGGGGAATTATTGGCGCATCTTGGCGAGCACCTGGCCCGCTACAAGATACCGCGCACGATCGAATTCGTGACGGCTCTGCCGATTTCGGCGGCGGGCAAGATGCTGCGGCGGGAATTGCGCGAGCGCGAGCACTAGCGGCAGGCGCTGCCTGCGTGGGGCAGCGTATCGGGGAAGATCTGGACACCGGTGGTGTAGACCTGTTCCGGTTCCAGCGCGCCGGCGGTTTCGAAGCTGACTTCGATCATGAACGCTGTCCAGCCGCGTGCTGGTGCCTGCAGCCGCGCCGCATAAAGGCCGTTGGGGCGTGCCTGCAGGGTTTGGCTGGTCCAGACCGGGCCGAGCGTTTCCAGGCGAAAATCGCGTGCATCCGGATTACTGGCCTGCCACAGCCGCACTGATTTGGGGGGCTGCGAAGTGCGCACCCACAGGGCACCGCGCCGGGTCAGCTTCCATTCGATGTTTGGGCTGGTCTTGTTGTCGAGAATGTCATCGATCCACGGCAAGGCCTTGATGACCGTATCATCGCTTTGCTTGTGATCGGTGTTGGGGGTGTAGCGCAGCCATTTTGGGCCGGGAAGATCGGCGTAATAGAGCTGCGAGGAATCGGTGACGAAGAACTGGTCGCCGGTGGCATTGAGCAGCAGCTTGGGCAAGGTGTAGCGTTCACGATAGGCGTAGGGATCGATCACCTGCAGCAGCGCCTGGCCCTGTGGGGTTTGCAGTCGGCAGGGCAGATCGAAGGCTACGTAATCACTCAGCGCCGGCGCATAGAAGCCATAGGCCTCCCAATGGTGGATAAACTGCTGGCCCAGGTTGGGCATGTCGATCGAGGCTGGCACAATGGCCTTGACCCGGGGATCGACCGCTGCAGTCAGCCAGGTGGTCCAGCCGCGCTTGGAACCGCCCAGCACCAGGAAATCGCGGATGATTTTCCCCTTGCTGGCGGCGAAGCTCTGCACCGTGTCCATGGCGCGCACCGCCGCCTTGGTCATTGCCAGATGCACCGCCCATTCAGGGTCGCCCGTGTCCAGCGCCTTGTCCAGGCTATAGGCAAGAATCGCGTCTTCCTTGCGCGCCCGGCCGGGTTCATCGGCAAAGTACAGCGGCTGATTGGGTATCTGCCGCACCACCGCCAGCACCGCACCGGTGGCGACCGCAGCTGCGCCCACTGCCGAATCCACTTCATCAAGCAGCGTGCCGTCATTGTCGCCGCCATCGATCAGCAGCACCGCCGTATCGCTGCTGTCCAGCCCAAATTGCGGCATGACGATCAGGACTTCGTGTTCCCAGATCGGCCGGTCGACCTCAGCGGCGCTGCGCCACTGCTGGGAGGTCATCTTGAGAAAGTAGGCGTTGTAGCCGAATTCGCGCTGGCTGCGGTATTCGCTGAAACTGTAATGCGAATCAGGCCGGGCAACGTAGCGATCAAGCGCAGTTTCCGTCGCTTGCGCCAGATTCAGCATCCAGAAACTGCCGATGAACAGGAAAAGACTGAGCGTGCGCACGCGCATGCAGGGCAGAACTCCACGTCGGGATCAGTCGAGACCGCGCCCGCTGATTCGGCGCGGCATACTGGCCGGGGTCAGGTCGGCGCCGCGACCCGACGACGGTCGATACTTAGGCTGCTTCGCGCAGCACGGGATGGGTGGCATTAAAGTGGTCGAGCACCTGCTGCCAGTGAATCGCTTCCTGCGGGTGGCCATGCTGGCGGGCTTCTTCGGCATCTTCGCGGAGCATTTGCCGGATCCGTCCTACGCCCGCTTGCGGCTCATGCACCAGACAGCAGCCCAGTTCAGCGGCGATGATTTCCGGTACATGCTCGTGCTGGGCGATAGCCTCGATTTCCTCTTCGTCCAGGTCGGTCAGACCGACGCAGTCTTCATAAGTCAACATGATACACCTCCAGTCTTCTGCGCATGCCCGATCGGCCGCCAGGGCTGACGGCCTGCAAGACCAGGGCGCGGCGCAGCGTACTTGATCCTAAGCATCCGTGACTCCGGGCACCCGTTTCAAGTGCGCTCTCTATAAAACCTAGCACAGAAAAAGCGTTTCACAATATGTACTTTCCCGGATTGAGCTGCTGGCATGGTGGGTATGCAGTAGCTTTTGCGCTGCAAGGCTAGCAAACTAGCCGGCGTTCATTTATCGCCCGGCCCGGGATTTGTCGCGCCTGGATGTCTATTCCGGAGATGCCCATGTCACGTCCGCATCTGCCTGTCATCGTTGCCGTACTGCTGGGTACGATGAGCATGTGCCAGGCCGCACCGCTGTCAGCCGCAGACAGGAAACTGCCCCGCGTCCTTGAGTTGACTGGCATGAGCTGTGGGGAATTCCTGCAGAATCTCGAAAAACGTTCGGTCAAGGATGCCGGTGTGCTGTTGACCTGGCTCGATGGTTATCGCAGCGGTTTTTCCGGTGCCCGGCGCATGGACCTGAACGCCATGGAGAAATTCAGCACGGATCTGATGGCGCGCTGTCACAGCAAGCCCAGCATTCCGGTTCTGGACGCTATTGAAGAAGCCAATTTGCCCGAGTAAGCCCACGATGACCCACGATACCTGCCTGCTGTCACAAAAACCCATTCCCGTCGCTGACCGGCTGATTTTCGCACTCGATGTACCCGGTCCTGATGCGGCGCGCGCTTTAGTCGAGACCTTGGGTGATGCCGTGACCTTTTACAAAATCGGCCTGGAACTGTTCATGGCCGGCGGCTATTTCGAGCTGCTGGACTGGCTGCGTGCCCGTGACAAGAAGGTATTCGTTGATTTGAAGTTCTTCGATGTGCCGGAAACCGTGCGCGCTGCCGTGCGCCAGCTTGCGCCCCATGGCGCCAGTGTGGCCACCGTGCATGGCAACGATGCCATCCTGCGCGCGGCGGTTGAAGCTGCCGGGGAGCAGGGCGGCGATCTAGGTATTCTGGCGGTGACGGCCCTGACCAGCCTGGATCAGGCCGATCTGAACGATCTCGGCTTTGCCTGTGATCCGAAAACGCTGGTGCTGTCGCGGGCGCGGCGCGCGCTGGAAATCGGTTGTCGCGGCGTGATTTCCTCGGGTCTGGAAGCGGCCGAACTGCGCCGAAACCTCGGCGATAAGCTGCTGGTGATCACGCCCGGGATTCGCCCGGTGCTCAACCGTCCAGCCGATGACCAGAAGCGCACACTGGATGTCGAGGATGCCTTCCTGAGTGGCGCGGATCATATCGTGATCGGTCGGCCCATTCGTCAGGCGCCCGATCCGCGTGCGGCCGCCGCCGCGATCCAGGCGCGCATCGCGCGCCTGTTTGCCACCACGGGAGTGGTATGAACGCAGCCGCGCCGTGTTCAGACGCGATGTTCATCTCAGGAAGGTGAATGCGGATGTGGTTCTTATTGAGATGCTTGGCCAGCGTTCTGCTGCTGATCCTGGCGGGCGCCGTGCATGCCCAGTCGGCGCCAGTGCCGATTCTGATCGGTATCGACGCCGAATTTGGCGTTACCGGCAGCACCTCGGCGCAGGCGATCCGTCTAGGCGCCCAGATAGCCGCCGATGAGCTGAACGCCAGCGGTGGCCTGCTCGGCGGCCGGCCGCTGATGCTGGTCGAGAAGGACAATCGCTCGGTACCGGCGCGCTCGATTCGCAACCTGCGCGAGTTTGCCGCCGATCCGCGCGTGGTTGCCGTCCTGACCGGCAAGTTCAGTCCGGTCGTCGTCGAGGCGCTGCCGGTGATTCACGAACTCAAGCTGCCGCTGCTCGATCCCTGGGCGGCTGCCGACCCGATCACCGATCACCCGTACAAGCCCAGCTATGTATTCCGCCTGTCTCTGCGTGACAGTTGGGCGCTGCAGGTCATGATTGACGCTGCCGCGCGGGCCGACCGGCAGCGGATCGGGCTGCTGCTGCCCAACACCGAGTGGGGGCGCAGCAGCCAGCGCGCCGCGCAGGCCGTGGTGCAGGCCCGCTCTGCTGTGCAACTGGCCGGGGTGCAGTGGTACAACTGGGGCGAGGCGTCCATGCTGGAGAAGTACCAGGCGCTGCGCGTGGCTGGTGCCGACGCCATCATTCTGGTGGCCAATGATCGTGAAGGTGCGTTACTGGTGCGCGAGGTGGCGGCATTGCCGGCGGAGCAGCGGTTGCCGATTTTCAGCCACTGGGGTATTACCGGCGGCACTTTCTTTGAAAACACCGGTGCGGCAGTGCTGGCGGCAGTCGATTTCAGCGTCGTACAAACCTATTCCTTTCTGGACGCGCGCGACCCGGTGGCGTTGCATGTTATCGCCGCCATCCGGCAGCGTGGCATCGACGTTCCGCGACGCATCGAAGCGCCGGTGGGCGTGGCTCAGGCCTATGATCTGGTGTGGATTCTGGCCCGGGCCATTGACCGGGCCGGCTCGATCGAGCGTGCCGCAGTGCGCGATGCCCTGGAACAGGTCAACGACTACCGTGGCCTGATCAGATATTATGCTCGCCCCTTTGCGCCGGATCGTCATGAGGCGTTGGCGCTGGAGGATGTGTTCATGGCGCGTTATGCCGCGGATGGCGCCATCGAGCGCATCGGTACTGTACTGCACTGACATGACCCTACTGGAACGCGGACAGCGCTGGATGAGCGTGACCCTGGAGCGGCGCATCGCGCTGTACTCCGTGGCGGCGATTATGGGCATCTGTCTGCTGTTTGGCTCGGTGTCGTTTGTCGCCAGCCTGCTGATTATTCAATATCACCAGCGCGAAAATCTGCACAATCGTCTCATCCAGGTCGTGGTGCGCCTGGAAAATGCGCAACAGTCGCTGTCGCGAGAGATGGAAAACCTGGCCGCGAATCCGATCGTGCCGACGGCACTGCTGGATTCCAGTGGCCGCGATGTTTATCTGCAGCCGTTTTTTGCCAGTCACCATTTTTCGGTACCCGAGGCTCAGGGGCCGGTGCTGTGTGATTTCGAGGGTAAGCCACTGGCTGGGCAGATTCATAATGCGCTGGGCTGTTTCCCTGGATCGTCACCGGTGCTGGCGGTGCTTGAGAACGAACAGCCCCAGGTGATCCTGGATCTGGATCTCGACCCAGGCCTGTCGTCCCTGCGGGCGCTGCTGTTTCAGCCGGTGCGCTATCCGGGCACCAATCGCGTCGAGGGTTATCTGGTGGCGGCGCTCGATCTGCGCGCGCTGCTGGATGATCCCAGCCTGAGCGCGCCCCAAAGCACGCTGCTGCTGCACCGGGTCGATGGCCGTCTGCTCTATGCCCGACAGGACGGGCGCCCTGTCACAACGACGCCGGCGCTGCCGGATCTAACCCAGCCTCTGTTTGCGCAATCGTCGTTTCAGCATCTCAAGCTGCACGTGACCTTGCACACGCTGTTCGATCCGCTGGCGGGGTCGGCCTATTTGCTGACCGGATACGGCCTCGGTACCCTGGCACTGATTTTCCTGGCCTTGCTGGTGTCGCGGCGGCTGGCGCGTCATCTGGCGGCGCCGCTGATTGCCTTGAACGAGGCCGCGCGCCGCATCGCCACTGAGGGGCCGGAAGTAGAGCGGGTGCAGGTGAATCGCCTGGACGAGATCGGCCAGCTGGCCGCCTCCTTCAATCATATGGCGGTCGTCCTGCATCGCGAACAGCGTCAGCTCGAATATCTGGCCTACCATGACGCCTTGACCGGATTGCCCAACCGTCTGTTGCTGTTTGATCGCCTGCGCCAGGCAATTACGCGATCGGACCGTGAACGGCATAGGATCGCGGTCTGCTATCTGGATCTGGATGGATTCAAGCCGGTCAACGATTGCCATGGTCACAAGAATGGTGACCGGCTGCTGATCGAGCTGGCGCGGCGCCTGGAATCTGCGGTGCGTGCCCCGGACACGGTGTGCCGTTTGGGGGGTGATGAGTTCGTGCTGCTGCTGGCGGGGCTGGGATCGCAGCTGGAGTGCACGCGCATCCTGGAACGGGTCAGCCGAATTCTGTCCCAACCCCATGTGTTGGAGAATGGTCAGACGGTTGCGGTGTCGTCGAGTGTCGGCGTCGCCCTGTATCCCGATGATGGCCATGATCCCGACACTCTGTTGCGGTACGCCGATCAGGCCATGTACAGGGCTAAACAGAACGGGTGCGGCAAGGTTGAGTTTTTCGGCGCGCTTGCGAACGGCTAGCGGTACTGACGCAGATACCACCACTCGAAGAAGCGCTTGGCCTGATGACCAAGCCGCATGGGGGGCAGCGTGAGCAGCCGCTCTGGCGTGCGCCAGATCAGCATGCCGCGATCGAGCATATCGACAATGCAGATCAGCTCGGTTTTGAAGGTCGCGTTCGGGGTCTGGCCGGCCAGTTCCGCCAGCAGGTTGGCGGCGGCGGCGCAGGCCTGCAGATCGGCGATATGCGCCTGTTTGGGCATCCACTCCGGCCCGGGAAAGCTGCCGGAATCGCCGGCCACATAGACGCGCTCCCAGCCCGGTACGCGGCACTGCTCATCAGCGCGGATCATGCCACCGGGCGATTGTGGCAGCTCGCTCTGCTCCAGCCAGGCCGGGCCGGTCATGCCGGGCATGAATAGGATTAGATCGGCGGCGAAAGCTCCGCCTTCGGTGACTACCTGATCGGCCGTAAAGCGCAGCATCTTGTGGCCGAGGTGGGTTTCGATGCCCTGTTCAGCCATCATCCGCAACAGGCGCGCCACCGCTGGCGGTCCCATGCGCTGGCCGGGCTGTTCAGCGGGGCTGAAGAACACCAGCTTGAAGCGTTCGCGGCGACCCTGCTGGCGCAGCAGGCGGTCGATGCCAAACAGAAACTCGAACATCGGTCCGCCGCGCACCGCTGCCGGTTCATTCGGGTTGCCGGCGAAACCGATGGCGAGGGTGCCGCCCTCCAGAGCCTGCAGGCGGTCGCGGATCGCCTCGGCGCTGGCCAGACCCTCGCAGGGAATCAGTGCATGCTCGATGCCGGGCAGGCGTTTCAGGAAACGGCCGCCGCTGGCGATGATCAGGCCATCGTTGTCGATTATGCCGGTGTCGGTCAGCACCTGACGGCCGCCGCTGGCCAGCCCGGTGACCGTGCCCGGATGCCAATGCACGCGCTGCCGGGTCAGGAAGGGCCGCAGGTCGATCTGCAAATCCGCGCCGCGCCGCAGGCCGCTGGGAATCCAGATCAAACTGGGATAGAACAGGAACTCGGCATGTGGCGCGACCAGGGTAATCTCGGCAGTCGGTGCCTGGGCGCGGATACGCTGCACGGCAGTCAGTGCGGCAAAGCCGGCGCCCAGAATGGTGATGCGGTGCATGATAAGCCTCGGCGAGTGGTGATGATGCAATCAGCGCTGATTATCTCACCAGCGTGCACCGGCGGGCATGATGAATCGCAGTCCGGGCCGCTTTACAATTTCCGGTCACGGCGCTTGAGCCGGTCATGTGGGTTAGGTCAAGTGATGAGCAAGAATAATGGGCCGATAGGCGTGTTCGACTCCGGCGTGGGCGGATTGTCGGTGCTGCGGCGGATTCGTGCTGACCTGCCCCACGAGGAATTACTGTACGTGGCCGATTCGGGCCATGCGCCCTACGGTAACAAGCCGGCTGAATTCGTGGTGCGCCGCTCGCTGGCCATCACGGCTTTCCTGCTGGAACAGGGTGCGAAGGCTGTGGTCGTGGCTTGCAACACGGCGACGGCGGCGGCGATTGCCCGGTTGCGTGCGCAGTTTTCCGTGCCGATCATCGGTATTGAACCTGCGATCAAGCCGGCGGTAGCGGTGACCCGCTCGGGCGTGGTTGGCATCCTGGCGACTGGTAACACGGTGCGTAGTGACAAGTTTGCCGCCCTGCTCGATCAGCATGTTCACCGGGCGCGGGTGCTGGTGCAGCCCTGTCCGGGTCTGGCCGACTGCGTCGAGCAAGGCGACCTGGACGGTCCACGCCCACGCGCCCTGCTGGATGGCTATCTGGCTCCGCTGCTGGCCGAGGGCGCTGATACCCTGGTGCTGGGCTGCACGCATTATCCGTTTCTGATCCCGCTGATTGAGCAACTGGCCGGGCCGCAGGTGAACGTGCTTGATCCGAGTCCGGCGGTGGCGCGCCAGTTGCGGCGGCGGCTGGAATTGGCGGGATGGCTGACGGCTTCGCAGGCCAGGGGCAGCGAGCGCTATTTCACCAGCGGCGCGGTGGAACCGGCAGCGCGTTTGGCCAGCCGGTTATTGATGCGACCGGTGCGGTTTGAGACGCTGCCGGAGCAGGTTCGGCAGGGAGGGTTTATGCCGGCGGTTGAAGAGTCACCTGTTCTGGATATGGAAAGTGGCAGGATAGTTGTTGGGAATACAACTCGCTGAATATGAACGGGTTCTGCTGGTATTAATCAGCTTTTGTGCTTTATGCTGGCGTTGAAGTCGTAAAAGATCATTACCGGTCTGTGCAGAGATGCCTATAAAAACTGCTAGCAAATTTTGAATCAGGTTTTTTGCCGTTTTTTCGAGGATATTTTGCTATTAATTCCAATTATCACATAAATCAGGTATGCGGATATGCCCATGAAAAATTGGCGATTTTTTAAGAACTCCTTGGCGAAATCATAATATTCCCAGCGAAGAAAAATAAAATCTTTTCTTAAGGATTTTAATCGAAAATACCTGATGATCAGAAATAATCGGTCTTTGTTGAAGACGAGATCCTTATTGTTTGAACTTAGTCCAGTAGCTGAGAATATCGAGATAGTAATGGGCATGTAATATAAATTAAAATTCGCTGCGGCGCGCAAAGCAAAATCCCAGTCTGCACATGTACGGTAGCGGGTGTTGAAATTGCCGAGACGGGAAAAAATATCGCGCCGATAGAAAATAGCCTGCTGGCAGATATTCTTCTGCAAAATCTTCTCAACAGTAAATTCGCCATCGTATATTTGACCCTCGTGCAAAAGACTTGAATTTCCACGAACCAGTACATTTCCGTAGGCAAATGGTTCAGTTGTTTTTTTAAGGTATTCCGCTGTGGTTTTCAGTATGTCGTCTGTCGCCAGTTGATCGTCGCTGCCGAGAATGAATATCCATTTTCCGGATGCTATTTCTATCGCTTTGTTGACGGCGTCGTAGACTCCTGAATCAGGTTTTGAGGAAATTGTGATCTGCGGTATTTTTTTAATAAATGACTCAACTATTTTTATGGTTTTATCCGTTGATGCGCCATCGGAAATAACAAGCTCGAAATCTCGCATCGATTGCGAAGAAACACTTTCCAGGGTTTGATCAAGAGTTTTTTCTGAATTAAATGTCGGGATAATAATAGAAAAAAATGGGGTCATGATTTTTTACCTCCATAAGTTGGCATTGTTCACTGCCCGCTATTACTCCGCATAGCCATTGCGCAGCATATCGCCTAATCCGCCCTGGTTTTCAACCTGCTGATAACCTAGTTGCCGTAGAGTCTGCTCAGCGATGCTGGCGCGGCGCCCGCTGCGGCAATAGAGCACGATGCGCGCATCGTGAGCCGGTGCCAAGGCAGCGATGCGCGTGGAGATTTCATCAAAGGGAATATTCACCGCTTCGCGCACATGGCCCTGCTGGTACTCATCGGTGGTGCGTACATCGATGATCAGTGGCTGACCGGGCGCGGGCGGATCACCATGCCCGGCCAGCGTTGGCAGTGGTGCTAGCAGCGCCATGCAGAAGTACCAAAAACCTGTTGTCCTGCTCATGGTTATACCCTGTCAAATGCAGTGAATGCCGGTGGTTGCCTGTAAAGTCATAGCAGCTTTTTAACCGACTGCGCAATTTCGGGCGCGTGGACTGGATGCCGCGCGCCCGGGTTGGCGATCAGCCCCGTGCCGCTTATGCAGCGGGAATTTCAACCGCCAGATACAGCGACCCCTGCGCGCGCTTGACTAGCAGCGGCACCCGCGTGCCACGCGGCAGTTCCCGCACCAGTTGCTGCAGATGAGCGACGTCGCGGATCGGCTGACGATTGAGACTGACCAGGATATCGCCCGGTTTGACGCCTGCTTTGGCAGCCGGCCCCGGCCCGAGCTGCTCGACCCGTACGCCACTGGATGATTCGGGATGGTCGGGACTGGCCGGCACATCGGTGACGGTAACGTTCAGGCGTGGCGCACCATCGGCGGGTGGTTCGTTCAGCGCCAAGGCGGACGCCTTTCGATCCGGCAGGGTGCCGAGGGTGACTTCCAGCGTTCTTTCCCGGCCATCGCGGATGATGGTCAGATCCTTCCGTGCGCCGGGCCGACTTGATCCGACCAGCGGTGGCAGTTCGGTGCTGTCGCCGATTATGCGGCCCGCATAGCCGACAATAATGTCACCCGCCTGTAGTCCAGCCTTGGCGGCGGGACCGTTGGTGCTGACATCTGCCACCAGGGCGCCGCGCGGCTGCTCCAGATTGAACGACCGCGCCAGATCTGCGGTGACTTCCTGCAGGCTGATGCCCAGCCAGCCCCGGGTGACATGCCCGTCGGCCTTGAGTTGCGTGATCACGTCCATGGCAACGTCCGCTGGAATGGCGAACGACAGGCCCATGTAGCCGCCGCTGCGACTGAAAATCTGCGAGTTGATGCCCACTACCTGGCCGCTGAGGTCGAACAGCGGTCCACCGGAATTACCCGGATTGATCGGCACGTCGGTCTGAATAAATGGCACATAGGTATCGTTGGGCAGGGCGCGGCCCAGGGCGCTGACAATACCCTTGGTCGCGGTGCGTTCCAGGCCAAATGGCGCGCCGATGGCGAAGACCCACTGGCCAACCTTGAGGTTGCGGGCATCGCCGAGGGTGGCTGTGGGCAGATCGTGAGCGTCGATCTTGAGCAGGGCGATATCGGATTGCGGATCGCTGCCGACCACTGTAGCGGCAAACTCGCGCCGGTCGCTGAGCCGCACGCGAATCTGCTCGGCGCCCTCGATAACGTGGTGATTGGTGACGATATAGCCGCTGGCATCGATGATAAACCCGGAACCCATGCCCTGGGCGGGTACGCTCTGGCCGCCCGGTCCAGCCGGTGGCATCGGGAATTGCCTGAAGAAGGGGGGCAGCGGGCTGCTGTCATCGTCCGGTTCGGCAAGGCCGCGCGCGACCGCCACCGGCTTTTTGCTGGTGACAGTCACATTCACTACGGCAGCGGCATTCTGTTCGACCAGGGCGCTGAAATCGGGCACGGTCATGTCAACCCGGAGCGGCGCGGCGTTCTGAGTGGCCAGCGCCGGTGGCAGGGCCAGGGTAGTAACGATGGCAGTGCTGCCCGCTAGAACAAGCGCCGCTGCCAGGATGCGGGGTTTACTGGAGATATGCATGGCGTAGAACCTCTCGAAAATGGCCGGATGGTGCGGGCGGAAACCGTGTCCACCACGCTGCATGGGGCTATTGTCGGGGCGCAGGCTTAAGGAAAGCTTAAGGCTGCACCCGTTCGAGTTTAGAAATACACCCGCAGGCCCAGCATGAATTCGTGCCATCCCGGCTGGTAGCGCCAGGTGGTCTGCAAGGCCAGATCGCGTGCCAGAGCCAGATTCTGTTGCAGTTGTGCGCGCAGCGTTGTGCCCGAATCGCCCCATTGATCATTCAGCCAGAATGCGCTGGCCTTGAGCGTCCAGTTCGCGTCGGGCTGCGCCAGGACGCCCACTGTCAGACTCGGGCCGGCCTGTTCGCCATCGTCAGGTGTAGCGCCGCTCTCGAACGCCAGTCCCGGTAATCCGAACCACAGCATCCGCCAGGGCCAACTGCTCTCGGCCGCCAGCCCGAGCGCGCCGCCGAGATGAAACAGCGTGCAGTCATAGCAATCGGCACGCGCCGCCGATAGCCAGCCGGCATGTATCTGCCAGGCTGGGCGCGGCGTTAGGCGGTCGAAGGGCCGCAGCGAGGTGATATCGAGCAGCGTCAGCCGTTCCAGTGCCAGCGGCCCACCGGCGTAGTAGCGCACTGCCAGATCAAGCATTTCAATCTGTGCATCCGGGGTATAGCCGGCGACCGGTTCGAGCAGATCGTGATAGGCCGCGCGCGCATTTAGTTCGATGAACGCAGCGCCATTGCCCTGGCCAAGGCCGATGCCCAGTCGCCGCGAGGCATGACCGGTTTCCGGTTGAGTAGCATACGGGGTGATGGGAACCGGATCAGCCGCTACGGCCAGCCGGTTGCGCGCCTTGAGCAGCCACTGGTCGCCGGGATCGGCGGGCGCACCGGCCTCATCCGCTGACCGGGCGCGGCGAAACTGGCGTTCATCCAGGGCCAGTTCCAGCATCAGGGCCTGCCGTGCTGCGGGACGGTCGCGGAACGCCGGATCCAGAGTCAGCTCCGGTGCATGGCGCAGGCGTCGCAGCAGGCGCCGTTCCCCGGCATCGAGCGCCAGATAACGGCGGCGCAGACTGCTGCCGCGCGCCGGTCGGGCATGGACCGGACCGACCAGTCCTGATTGTTCGAGCAGCAGGCGCAGCGTGTCGGCTGGCAGCGTCCACAGGGTAAAGCGGTCGCTGAGCATCAGCGTGGGATCGGCAGCCTCAAGCAGAGTGAGCAGTTGCCAGGCGCAGTTCTCGCGGAAAAAGTAGTAATCAAAGTGAATGTCGCGCAGTTCCCAGGCATGTTCCAGCAGGCGCTGCAATTGGGCTGGAGTCAGGTTGAGCCGGTATTCCCACAGGTCGCGGCTTTCCAGATCGCTGTAGGTGCGCACCAGCTTGTAATAGGGCTGCACCTCGAAGCGGCCCTGAAAGCCGCCGGCGATGCCGTCGAAGGCGTACAGAAGTGGATGGCTGTTGGAATCGTCGGCCGCATAGTTGATCGCATGCGCCAGCAGGCGGGTGCGCTCGGTCTGGTCGCGCTGGTCCAGGCGTAGCAGGGTGTGGCCAAACAGTGAGGCGGGGTTGTCGAGATAGGCCGAGGCGAAGACGACGGTGACCGATGCCACGTCCAGCATCCGCCACCATTGCGTGAAGCTTTCGCAGGGCTGCTCGGGCAGGCGCTGCGGATCGAAACCCAGCATGTCTTGGAGCCAGTGGTAGCGGGCGCGGAAGGCGCACTGTGCGGGCTGCGGATCGCCGCCGACCGGGTCGCTATTGAAAAAAGCGCGCAGGGTAGCGGCCAGTTCGGCGGCCGGATCATTCTTGCCGGTCGGCGCCAGGAAGAAGCGGGGGTCGTCGGCATCGCTGATCACACGGGCACCATCGGTGCCTGGCCGGTAGTGCAGCAGTGTCCACCATGCACGCTGCCCGGCCAGATTCAGAGCTTCAGCACGCTGTATCAGGTCGGCCTGATAGGCATCATCGCCAGCAGCACGCGACTGGAGCGGCGTGAGCAGGATGCCGAGCAACAGAAGTACCGCCCGCGACAGGCAGGCGGCAACGGACGGCCTCTTGATCTTAGCGAACCGCTACGCGCTGGGCCAGGCTCGGATCGGTCTGCATCTCCCGGTTCAGCGTGGCCAGCATTTCGGTGGCGGTGGTGTTCTCGCTGGGGAACAGGGTGGTGAAACGCTCGCGGGTCAGTTCGCGGAAGGCCGGCTGGCGATCCGGGGCGATGTCCAGCAGGGTGGCGAGTGAGTCGAGATATTCACCCTGGCCGGCGGCCATGTCGCTGCGCAGGTGGTCGAGGTTGACGCGGGCAAATTCGCTGATCTGCTGCTGGCGATCCATGAAACTGGTCTTGTTGCTGCCGCCGCTGGAACCGGAACTGGGATCGGTGACCACCGTGCAGGCCATTGTCACCAGTCCAAGTGCGGTGATTAAGGCAATATTCATTAACGGTCGCATACATCTATCCTCGGAACTGTAAATAAGCGTTGTGGATATTGCTGTGCTAGGTTAATCGCTAAAGGTGCGTGGGAAAAGAGCACGCTACCTCGCGTTGCGAATGATTGTTCCCACCCTTCTTAACCGCCGAGGATTCCCGTCATGAAGAGCCATTTTTCGCTGATCCTGCTGTCCACCCTGCAATGCAATGCGGATTGCAGTTATTGCTTCGAGGATAAGACCAGCGATCGGCTGACCCTGGAGCGGCTAGGCGAGATGATGCGCAAGGTGCTTGATTACATGGTGGAAAAATCACTGGCCTCGTTGACCATCTATTGGCAGGGTGGTGAAGCGATGCTGCTGCCGCCAAGCTGGTATCAGCAGGCCCATGAGCTGATCCAGCGTGAGGCGGAGGCGCGCGGCAAGCAGGTCTTTCACAGCTTGCAGAGCAATATGCTGGCCTACAGCTCGCGCTGGAATCAGGTGATCGCCGAGATGTTTGGCAACAGTGTCGGGACATCGCTGGATTATCCTAATCTGCACCGCAAGCTGCTCGGACAGGGGCCGGAGAACTATAACGCAATATGGGCGCGCCGGGTGCAGGAGGCGCGTGCGGCGGGCATTGATGTGCAGGTGATTGCCGTGCCCAATCAGGCAACGCTGGATATCGGTGCCGAGCGGTTCTATACGCATTTTGTCGATGAGCTGGGGATTCGCGATTTCCAGGTCAATACGCCTTTTCCGGGTGGTGAGGCGACTGCGGCGAAGAAGGAGTTGCCGGTGGCTGAGGTAGAGGCGCTGAGCCGCTTTTATCTGGATCTGGCTGATGTCTGGCTGGCGCGTGGTTATGAGCAGGGCGTGCGTGTTGGGCCGCTTGATGCGTTATTGCGGCATTTCAGCCATGAGCCAGCGACTCTGCCCTGTATCTGGGGCGATAACTGTGCCAGCAATCTGGTGTCGATTGATGCGCGTGGTTATGTGGCACAGTGCGATTGCTGGGTGACCAGCTATCCGGATTATCACTATGGAAACATCTTTGAGGCCGAGAGCTTTGGCGAGCTGCTGCGTACCAGCAGCGCCCGGCAGAAGTTCAACGAGCGGCCGATTCAGTTGATCCAGCGCGACTGCCTGAGCTGCGATTATCTGTCGTTATGCCACGGGGGGTGTCCGGTGCGGACCTATACTGTGCATGGCACGCTGTTTGAGAAGGATCCTTACTGTGGCTTGTATAAGGCCATGTTTGGGCGCATGGCGCGGGCAGCGCGGGAGTTGGCGCGGGCGGCGGTCGCGGCATAGTGCTGAATATGCCACGTGGCATGATGTGGCGGGCTTGGTCTGGGAGTTTCTGAGCCCGCCGGCGCGCTTAAGGGGCTTCGTAGGCCGGGTTTGCTGGATTTCCGCTGCTGCAGTAGCGGCAGACCATGAACCCGGCGGTTGCAATACGGGTCCGGGTGCTGTTGCCGTGGGCAATGCGGCGTGGCGCTGGAGTGGTTATTTAAGTCGCGATTGAGCCGGTGTGATTTTTTGAATAGCAATGTGCAATCGTACAACCGAAAAAACTGCTGTCTATTAGGACAGCGGGAGCGCGTGAATCAACTTGGCACAAGCTGCTCACCGCTCCGTAAAGTAGATAGCAGCGCCGCTGCCGGGCTCAAACGAGGCGGTTTTGCGAACGGTATATCCATCGTCCGCATCTCGAAGAACGTCAGCCTTTCAGCATAGTTGCCGCCGACTGGGGTATAAGCCACACTATAGCCGTCCAGAACTACCCCTGTCATAAAGCCCTCGGTTTGTAGCCAATCCAGCGCGTCCAGTAAGGTGCCATCGGCTAGACGGATCCGGAAACCACGCAATGCGAAAAAGCCCCGCCCATGTCGCAGCGGCAGAGCAATCGAGGATGTAGCTAGCCAGCGCACGGTTTCAGTTTGTCGGCTCATATCAAGTGTCCAGGAAGATCAGGAAAACTCAATCGTCGTAATGACTCCAATACCGTTCATTGCCCTTCTCAATTTCGATATCGTCCGGCTCACCCAGATAATCATCGTCCGGCCCGCCCAGATAATCTTCCCAATCAGCCGAATCAAGATCATCAAAATCATTGCTCCAATCGTCAGAATCGAACATCGCAGGCTACCTCGGTTAAATTGACCAGGGTCATCATGCCCGCGCGATACGCCCTTGACTGGATTGACAAGCTTGTCGGCTCCTGACCTCAACGCTTCGGGTGATAAACAAATCAGCCTGGGAGATCAGAGTCTTGCTCCCTACGCGCAGCAGAGTGCGCCCATCGTGGATCAGCAGGATATCCTCAGGAAACCATTGCTGGCCTGGCAGCACCACCTCAGCTTGCTTGGGCAGTGGATAACAACGCACATCATTCTTGCGTGGATCCTGGATCGCGTGGCGGAAGGCGGTTGCAGCCAGTGAAATTCAATCCCGGCGCGAACAGCACAGTCAAGGCGCCATAGTAGATGCCCGCCGGCGGCTCGCGCAGCACCGGTTAGCCTTCTATCCTGCCACCCGACTGGTACTGGCGCAGCGGCTGATGACCGGCAAGCTGGCTGGCTGCCCAATTGCGCCTCCTGAAAGTCGCCCAGGCCCAGCGACCTGATATGCGCAAGCCCGTGCATGACGGCATCACCCAGATTTGCAACCTGCTGCCGGCTGTGGTCTGGGGATGAGAATGGATTCAGCACGCAGTGACCGACATCACCCGATAGTTTTCCAGTCGCGGCCGAAGCAGTACAGATCAGCAGCGCACAAGTATTGCCCGCGCTATTCCAGCGGAAATGCCAAACTCGGGTGCAAATACCGTCCACTGTGTTGGCACACCCGCGCCATCATATGAATCGGTCAGGTGCCAATCACCACATCGCCGGGCTGGAGGGTGGCGGGATTGAGATAGGCCACCCCCCGATCCAAGACGAGACCTTCCCCAGCGGCCCAGTCCAGCGCGCCGGGATGGCGGGAGATAAAGAAGGTGGTCATGGATCGGTCAAAATTTCCACGATCCGAGCCGGTGGTTGAGATCGGCGACGCAAGCCTCGCGCTGGCCGGCGGTGGTCGCCGACGTCTCCACGATAATTTTCACCGTCCAACTGCCATTGCTGAGCACGCCTTCGATCTCTTCGCCTTTAAGCCGGAACAGGGAAGCACGGGAAAGTCCAGGGTGCCAGTAATGAGTCCGACAGCCCTGGACATACGGGCATTCGGCGATGAGCGACTGCATAAAAGCCACAATCGGAACGCGCGCACTGCCCCAACTGTGGTCGTTGAGCGTGGTTTTTTTGGCCTTGCGCTCGGTGGGCACGGGCTGCGGCAGGAATTGGTCGCGGTCGGATTCGAAGCGTCCCTGGAAGGTCTCGTGGAAAATCTGCCCAGTCGGCGAAATTTCCAGATAGGTATCCCCATCGATTGTGACCCGCTCCACCAGCGTTTCCAGTCGTTCGTCCCAGTCCTCGAGGTCAAAATCCATCTCGCGCAACACATCATGGCGATCCAGGGCTGCTAGTAATCCGCTGTATCGCATCCATAAGCCATGATCCAGGCTGATCGGCATTGGCGGGAAGGCAATGATTTCGCTGAACAGTTCGTGCTTGTAGTAAATCGGGATGCCCAGTGCCTGCCCCATCAGCACGCCGATAGCGATCTGTGCTTTGTAACCACCTGTAGCGTTGATCGCACAGTATGGTGCGCCACGCTCGCGGACGATTCGGCAAACGGTTTTGGCCAGATTTCGCAGGCCCTTGGTACGGAACCGCTTGGGATCTTGATCCTGCAGATCAGCGATGGGGTACAGCACAACCGGATAACCTTGCAACTCATAATAGTGCTGGATGATCCGCGCGACTTGGAGGCCTTCGTTGGTATCTGAGTGGCAGAAACACAGCGTGCTGCGCACCTGACAATAATCATGGTCGATCAGGTTAGCAATCGAATTGATTTCGGCACCACATAGTCGAGTTGCACCAGGGAACTGGGACAATCCTTTGGCGATTTCTAACTCATCCCGTTGTGTAAATGCGGTCGCCAGCGCCAATACTGCTTCCAGGGTCAGATACTGATGATCGATGGGCGGTTGCCGCTGCAACCAGTTTTCATAGCGCGAAGCATCGGGCAGGCTAGTCAGGTTGGGTCGTAACAAGCTGGTCCCAACCGTGCAAATCAGGGTGTTTTTTATCGTCATGGATTATCTTCTCATCATTCCAGAATCAATAAGGTCGATAGTAGTTTAATTTAGAGTTTAAAGTGGACCCCTCAGTCAAGGCCAGGGGCCGGGCCATTTAAGATAGAAGCCATGCTGGGTTAAAAACGGCGCATCACGCTGCACGCTGGAGCGGTTGGCTGTTATCGTAGACGTCGGCCGGCGTCTGATTGGCGAGCGACTGGTGCGGACGTTCGGTGTTGTAGAAGCGAAAGTAAGCCGCCAGTCCGGCGTGCGCCGCGCGCAGGCTTTGATACTGCCGGGGATACACCTCCTCGTATTTCACCGAGCGCCACAAGCGTTCGACGAAAATGTTGTCCAGCGCGCGACCCTTGCCGTCCATGCTGATACGGATTCGGTGCTGCTTCAACAGGCCGGTGAACGCCTCGCTGGTAAACGGGCTGCCTTGATCGGTATTGAAGATCTCCGGGGCGCCGTAGCGCCGGATCGCCTCTGCCAGCGCCTCCACGCAGAACGCCGTATCCATCGTGTTGGAGAGCCGCCAGGCCAGGACGCGGCGACTGTGCCAGTCGATGACCGCCACCAGGTAAGCGAACCCCCGTTCGATGCGCAGGTAGGTGATATCGCTCGACCAGACCTGATTGGCGCGGGCGATCACCAGCCCCCGTAGCAGGTACGGGTAGACCGCCTGTCGGGGATGCGGCCGGCTGAGCGCGGGTTTCGGCGCAATCGACTCCAGCCCCATCCGTCGCATCAGGCGCCGGACCCGCTTGCGATTGACCGGATGCCCCTCCCGGCGCAACACCGCCGTCAGCTTGCGGCTGCCGTAAAACGGACAGGCGGTATAGAGTTCGTCGATCCGGTGCATCAGCCGCAGATTCTCCTCGCTTTCGCCGCCCGCTGACCCGGGGGTGTACCCACTGGAGCGGTTCAGCCCCAGCAAGGCGCATTGCCGGCGCAGGCTGAGCGTCGTCGCGCCAGGTTCGATCAGTGCCCGCTTGGCGTTCACGTCAAGCCCAGCGCTTTGGACTTTTTTCGCAGCCAGTCCACCTCCACTTGCAGCCGACCAATCTGTCGGTACAGCCGGTCCTGCTCCGCTTCCCAGCGCGTGGCGTCCATTCCGCCGGTCCGCCCGAACAGCTCGGGCAGCTTTTCCCGCGCGTGTTGTTTCCAGGAATTGATCTGGGTCGCATGCACCCCGTACTCCAACGAGAGTTGGGCGATGGTCTTTTCGCCCTTGAGAGCCTCCAAGGCCACCTTGGCCTTAAACTCACTGCTAAACTGCTTTCTCGCCACGTCGATCTCCTCGTTCGCTGCGTGGCTTTCTATCTAAGCCCATGGTCCATTTTTCGGGGTCCACTTTAGTCTTCAGTAGAGGAGAGGGGAAATGGCACTGTTCCGTGTCTACCTGATTGCGGTTTTGCTAGGCCTTGCCGGATATACGTTGATTGTAGGAATGAAACACGGTTGGAACTTGCTTCCAATCTTCTTTAGCAACATCGCTGAGATGAGCTGGTCCGGTCAGTTCAACTTCGACTTCATGACGTTCCTCGGCCTGTCTGGCCTCTGGGTCGCGTGGCGTCACCAGTTCACGGGCGGTGGCATTGCGCTTGGCGTGGTCGCTTTCTTTGGCGGCATGATGTTCCTAGCGCCGTATCTGTTGTGGGCAAGCTCACAGGCCGGTTGCGACGCAAGGGTTCTGTTGCTTGGCAGCAAGCGAGCAATGTCCGCTTAAGGGGTGTGTCGCCGCCCAGCCATTCGCTGCAGGCGCGACGGCCCTGACGGGCCGCAGCCTGATCTAATGACTCTAATGACATGGACTCCCCCCTTCCCCACCGGCAGCGGCGGTGCCAAGCTGGGAATGATAAATTTCCATCCACGGCAAGAGGTTGATCATGAACGTTACATGTATTGGGTTGGATATTGCCAAACATATCTTCCAGGTTCACGGTGTGGATGAACGCGACAAAGTCGTCCTGCGGAAAACCGGTAGTGGTTAAAAGCAGAATGATTTCAAATGAAACGGTTTCAGGACTTTCGCTTACCTGACTTTTTCCGTCATACCCGCGAAAGCGGGTATCCATTCTTTTCAACAAGCTACTGAATTCCCGCATACGCGGGAATGACGAAAAGCGAAAGTCCCGTATATTAGAAAATCAATGAGCTGAAACACCAAGCGAAAGTCCTGGGTTTATTTTCTCGGAGGTGAGAGTTGATCATGATCGCGTTAAGGTGTCCGTACTGCCAGAGCGAACAACTGGTTAAGTACGGTATGACACCCAACGGCAAGCAGCGCTACCGGTGCCGGACCTGTGGTCGGCAGCATCGCGAAAACCCCGGTTCCAATGCCTATTCGGACGCCGAGCGGGAAATCGTGTTGCGGGCCTACCAGGAGCGCAGCAGCCTACGGGGGCTCAGTCGCACCTTTGGCGTATCGCGCAACACAGTGAACGCCTGGCTGAAAAAAAAGCCCTGAATACGCCGCCGCTGGCGGCGACTGTGGTGACTGCCCAACCGGACGATGTCCTGGAACGGGATGAACTATGGACCTTTGTCCGTCGGCGGCAGCGTGGAGTGGTCTGGCTATGGGTGGCCCTCTGTCGGCGCACCCGCCAGATCGTTGCCTACGCACTCGGTCCGCGCAATGACGCCACCGCCCGGCTCCTTTGGGCGCGTATCCCGCCCGCTTACCGTCAAGGCCTACTGTATACGGATCATCTGGAGAGCTACCACAACCTCCTGCCTGCCAGCCAGCATCAGGCCCGCTACCGGCCAGAGAGTGCGGTTGATCGCCGGCTTTGGCGGGTTTCTCGGGCGCAAACACGACGGTCATCCCGGTCCCAAAGCGATCTGGGAAGGGATGCAGAAAGTCAGCGCATTTGCCATCACGTTGAAGGCCGGCCGGGCCGTGTATGACAGTGACGGATAAGTTGTGGGTAATCGGATGCCTATAGCTTTCGTGACAACTGCCTGTTAGGCTTATTCGGGGCGGTTTCCATGCTCTAGATAACGTCCAGAAGTATCCAATTCCATGCTCAACCATGCGGGAGAATCCCATGAAGCGTTCGTTTGTCGTAGCCACCCTGTGCCTTGCCACCAGCCTGCTCGCATCAGCACCGGTCGCCGCTAAGAAAACACAAATGCAAAACATTGATTTCGGATCGATCACCTGCGGCGCGTTTTTGAAAGAACTGTCTAATGCCACCGCCGAGGATGCGGGCGTGATTCTGATGTGGATCGATGGCTATCTGAGCGGCGTTTCGGGGGATACCGTGCTGAATTGGAACAACCTCGAAACATTCAGCAATGAATTGGTTGAATACTGCGGCAACAGCCAAAATACCAAGGTCTTGGACGCTGCAAAAAAGGTGGGTATCGAGTAAATCGGTGGATAAACCGTTGCTGGTTCCTTTGATCGCTAGCCGCCAGCTGCTGATCACCAATTTCCGGCCGTGACCGAGGGGGTTTACATGCTGGATTTCTCTGGCGCAGCGCGATTTCCTGTTCTAGGCGCAACAAGCGCTTAATGCTTAATATCGATACCGGCACGGTCGACGATCTGCCCAAGATTCGGGCGATTCTGGAAAAGCACGTCGATTTCCCCGCTAATTTCGCCGATGCCTCTCTGGTCGCGTTGTGCGAGCGGATCAAGCTCTAGGACATCGCCAGCGTGGACAGCGACTTCACCATTTACCGGGCGCGCGACAAACGATGTATCAACAACACCCTGCGCCAGTGCTTGGGGCGCTTTATTCGCAAAACACTGTCCTTCTCCAAATCCCTTCAAATGCATGAGAGCGTCATCTAACTCATCTTGCATCAGCACAATTTAACCCGCTCTCCTCAGTGAGCCACTGCCCCAGATTCAGTAATGGTACCAGCGCCATATCGCAGCAGATCGGGAATCAAACGATCACGACCTACAGCGATGGACGAACGGTCACCTGTCAACACATTGGAAATCTGCGGATGTGCAACTAGGCACGACCCGCCTCCTCCACCAGTGTTGTCACCGCAGGTCGAGCAGCGGCACGACGTTTGGCACGCGCATCGAATACATTCTTCAGCGCGATCAGACAGCCCAGACCAATGAATGCACCCGGTGGCAGAATCGCCAGTAAAAAGCCACGATAATCATCCACCAGATGCACGGTCAGATGCGGCCCCAGAGTTGTACCAAACAGCAGATCCGCCTGACCCAGCAGCGTACCCTGACCAACTGCCTCGCGCAGTGCACCCAGTAGCACCAGCGCCAGCGTGAAACCCAGCCCGGTGGCAATACCATCCACCGCCGACTTGGCCACGCCATGCTTAAAGGCAAACGCCTCGGCGCGACCAATCACACAGCAATTGGTCACAATCAGCGGAATGAAAATCCCCAGCACCGTATACAGCGCCGGCAGAAAGGCATGCATCGCCAGTTCCACCGCAGTCACCACACAGGCAATCACCATCACGAATACCGGAATGCGCACCTCGGGCCGCACCAGATTGCGAATCAGCGAAATAGCGACATTGGACATCAACAGCACCAGCATGGTCGCCAGACCCAGACCCAACCCATTGACCACCGAATTCGACATCGCCAGCAGCGGACACAGCCCGAGCAGCGCCACAAAGCCGGTGTTCTGGGTCCAGACCCCATTCTTGAAAATATGCCGATAATCAGTTTCGCTCATGATTTCCGCTCCTGAGTCGGGTTTTCTGCGGGGGCGAACAAGGCATCACGATGATCACGGACGTATTCGAGGAAACGGCGAGTCGCCTTGACCACCGCGCGCGGCGTGATCGTCGCCCCGGTAAACTGGTCGAAGCTGCCGCCATCCTTCTTGACCCTCCAGCCATCCAGCCCCGGATTGCTCAACGACTTGCCAGCAAAACCGAAAATCCACGGCGCGCGCTTCTCGTCAATCGCATCACCCAGCCCCGGCGTTTCCTTGTGCGCCAGCACCCGCACCCCGGCCAGGGTACCATCGGCATACACGCCCACCAGCAACTGAATTGGCCCGCTGTAACCATCCGGCGCTACCGGCGTAGCGAACAGCGCGACCGGCTGGCCGGACTTGCGCGCCCGGTACACCGTCACCGGCTGATCGGTGCCCAGCCACTCCGGTGCCACCACTTGCAGATGATCCTCGGTGATGCGATTGTCGTAGCGATCCGCCGGCACCAACTGGTTCAGGGTCGCTTCCAGCGCCGCCCGCTGAGCCTCGGCGATGGTGTCCCGGGTACCGTTATAGGTGATCGCCACCAGAGCAGTACCCACCACGGCAAAACCGGTCAGAATCAGGGCAGCAATGCCCATACTGCGCGCCAGGGTCTTCATCCGCGCCGCGCTCCAAAGACCCGGGGCTGGGTGTACAGATCAATAGTCGGCGCGGCGATATTCATCAGCAGCACAGCGAAGGCCACGCCATCGGGATAGCCGCCAAAGGTGCGGATCACATAGACCAGCACACCAATACCGGCGCCGTATAGCAGTCGGCCGCGCGGCGTGGTGCTGGCGGTCACCGGATCGGTGGCGATGAAGAAAGCGCCGAAAATCGCCGCACCACTCCACAGATGAAACCAGGGCGGCGCATAGTGCTGCGGATCGGCCAGATAAAAAACCGTCGCGATCAGCACCAGTCCGCCGATCATGCCGACCGGAATGCGCCAATCGGCAGCACGGGTGTAAACCAGCCACAACCCGCCGCCGAGAAAGCCCAGCGCCACCCATTCCCAGCCATGCCCGGCCACCAGCCCGAACACCGGACTGTTGCGCACCTCGCTCACGCTCTGCCCCAGACCCAGCCGGGTGCGCAGCACATCGAGCGGCGTCGCTCCGGTCAGCGCGTCCGGAGCAATACCCGCCGGCAGCACGCCGCCAAAAATCGCCCGGGCGCTATCAAGCAGATCCAGTGCCGCCGGCTGACCCAGACCATGCGGCACCAGCCAACTGCTCATCTCGCGCGGAAAGGAAATCAGCAGCACCACATAGCCGATCATCGCCGGGTTGAACGGGTTGTAGCCCAGACCACCGTACAGATGCTTAGCCAGTACGATCGCCGCCAGCACACCGATGACCGTCAGCCACCAGGGCGCCAGCGGCGGCAGCGCCACCGCCAGCAGCCAGGCGGTGACCACGGCGCTGTAATCGCCCAGGTACAGGGCCAGCGGCTTGCCACGCGCCAGCAGCAGCAGCGCTTCCACCGCCAGTGCCACCACAGTCGCCAGCAGCAGATTAAGCAGTACGCCCCAGCCAAAGAACCACAACAGCGCAGCAATGCCAGGCAGCATCGCATACAGCACGCGGCGCATCACCTGGCCAACGCTGGTGTCCTGCAGAATGTGTGGAGAAGTGATCGTTCGGAAACGCATCGTCAATCAGCCCTGTGCTGCATCGCTGTCGGCGGTCGCCGGCGCGGTAACGGATTCACGCGCCGATCGGGCGCGGGCCACCGCTGTTTCCAGCGGCACCTGGGCACTCTCACCGACCGGGCTTGCCGCTTTGGCAGGCGCCTTCTGGCGCAGCTTGGCCTCACGCTCCTGCTTCTCGCGCTCCAGCCGTTCAACGCGTGCCTGATGGCGCTGCCGGGCCAGCTCGGCTTTCTGCTTTTCCTTTTCCTGCGCCCAGATCTCGTTCTTGGCAAAGCGATAGTACTGCACCAGCGGGATGTGGCTGGGGCAGACATAGCTGCAACAGCCACACTCGATGCAACTGAACAGCTGGTCATCCTGGGCCTTGTCAAATTCGCGGGCGCGGGCGTGCCAGTACAACTGCTGCGGCAGCAGATTGGCGGGGCACACCTCGACACAGGCGCCGCAGCGAATGCAGGGCAAGGCCGGCTGTTCCGCAGGCAAATCGGCAGCACCGGCGATCAGGATGCAGTTGGCGGCCTTGGTCACCGGCACTTCGTCGCTGTGCAGGGCAAAGCCCATCATCGGCCCGCCCATAATCAATCGCTCGGCGCCTTCGCGATAGCCGCCCGCCCAGTCGATCAGAGCGGAAAACGGCGTGCCGATCAGTGCCTCGACGTTGCCCGGCTGCCGCACATGGCCGGTAACGGTCACGATGCGCGAGATCACCGGCTCACCATGGTTCACAGCGCGATGCACGCTGTAGGCGGTAGCGACGTTAAAGCACTGTACGCCGATATCGGTCGAGCGGCCCTTGATCGGCGCTTCCTTATTGGTGAGCAGTTTGGTGAGCTGCTTGACGTCGCCGCTCGGATAGCGGGTTGGCACCGCGCGGACCTGATAACCGGTGCCCGCGCAGGCCGCGCTCATGGCCGCAATGGCGTCCGGCTTGTCATCCTCGATGCCAATCAGCACCTCGCGCGGATTGAGCAAATGCGCCAGGATGTGAATGCCGGCGACGATCTGCGCCGCCCGCTCGCGCATGATCCGATCGTCGCAGGTAATCCACGGCTCACACTCGGCACCGTTCAGGATCAGGTGCTCCAGGCGCTCGCAGTGGCCGCTCAGATTCATTTTCACTGCGCTAGGAAAAACGGCCCCGCCCAGCCCGACCACGCCGCTGTTGCGAATCCAGTTGCGCAGGTCGCTCGGATGCATCTGGCGGTAATCGACGGCCTGGCGGTCGATCCAGCGATCCTCGCCATCGCTGTCGATCACCACGCACCAGTCCGCCAGGCCGGATGGATGCGGCACCGGCACCGGCTCCAGCGCCACGACCACGCCCGAGGTCGGCGCGTGCACGGCGGCGCTGATATAGCCATCAGCCTGACCGATCATCTGCCCCTTGAGCACCCGGTCGCCCGGCTGGATCAGCGGCTTGGCTGGATTGCCGATGTGCTGGCGCAGCGGCACCAGGAGACGCGGCGGCAGCGGCGGGGTCTGGATCGGGGTCTGGTTGGATTCGGTCTTGTGGCGGACGGTTTTCAGCCCGCCATGAAAGGCAAACAGTCCACTCATGCCGCGACCTGCTCCGCTGCACGGCGGGGCTCGGGCATCGACAGCGGATAGCTCCACTTCCAGGTGCCGATGTTCTGCGCGACCGGCAGCATGTCGATGCAGTCCACCGGGCAGGGCGCCAGGCACAGCTCACAGCCGGTGCATTCGCGGGCGATCACCGTGTGCATGTGCTTGGCGGCACCGAGAATGGCATCGACCGGGCAGGCCTGCAGGCACAGCGTGCAGCCGATACAGTTCTGCTCGTCGATCACCGCGAGCATTTTCGGCTTTTCGGCGCCATTCTCGGGATTGAGCGGCTTAGGATCGCGACCGAGCAGTTCAGCCAGAGCAATAACGCCGCCCTCGCCGCCTGGCGGGCACTGGTTGATATCGGCCTCGCCGGCGGCGATCGCCTCGGCATAGGGCCGACAGCCCGCATAGCCACACTGGCCGCACTGGGTTTGCGGCAGGATCGAGTCGATCTGTTCGACAATCGGATCACCCTCGACCTTGAAGCGCACCGCGGCGAAACCCAGCAGCAGGCCCGAGGCTGCCGCGAGCAGGCCCAGTGAGAAAATATCAACAATCATGGTGTTAACCCCGTACCAGTCCAGCAAAACCCATGAAGGCCAGCGACATCAGGCCCGCAGTGATCAAGGTGATGGCCGGGCCGCGAAAATGCACCGGCACATCCGCGACCGCGATACGCTCGCGCATGGCCGCGAACAGCACCATCACCAGCGAAAAGCCCACCGCAGCACCAAAGCCATACAGCGCCGAGGCGATAAAATCATGCCGCGCCTGCACGTTCAGCAGCGCCGCCGCCAGAACCGCGCAGTTGGTGGTAATCAGCGGCAGGTAAATGCCCAGCGCCTGATAAAGCAGCGGGCTGGTCTTGTGCACCACCATCTCGGTGAATTGCACCACCACGGCGATCACCAGGATGAAAGCGATGGTGCGCAGATACTCCAGACCCAATGGAATCAGCAGGTAATGATCGGTCAGATAGGCACAGATCGAGGACAGGGTAAGCACAAAGGTCGTCGCCAGGCCCATGCCCATGGCGGTTTCCAGCTTGCGGGAAACGCCCATGAAGGGACATAGGCCGAGGAACTTCACCAGCACGTAGTTATTGACCAGGATGGTCCCGAGCAGGATCAAGGCATATTCTTTCATGACGCGCGGCGCTCGCTCAGGCAGGAGAAATACGCAAGTGTGGACACGCGGGGCGTGGTATCGCCATGACGATTGGCAAAATCGGACCCGCTATCAATCTATCAGACTGAGCAATCGGCCGTCATCCTGCCAGCGGCAGAGAGTGGCAAATCCCGCGACCGGTGCGCGGCTGCGGGATGGAAGGATTAACCAATTGAAAGGCCGCGACCGGCCCAGAGCAAACCGTTCAAGCCGTGGCCGGGCCGCCCAGCAGCAGGAATTCCATGAGCGCCTTTTGTGCGTGCAGACGGTTTTCAGCCTGATCCCAGACCCGGCTCTGCGGACCATCGATCACCTCGGCGCTGACTTCCTCGCCACGGTGCGCCGGCAGGCAATGCAGGAACAGCGCATCCGGCCGTGCCTGGGCCATCACGTCGGCATCGACCTGATAGTCGGCAAAATCGCGCATCCGCCGCGACTGCTGTTCCTCCTTGCC
>RXIX01000003.1 GCA_003989075.1 Candidatus Competibacteraceae bacterium
GATGCGCCGTTTTTAACCCAGCATGGCTTCTATCTTAAATGGCCCGGCCCCTGGCCTTGACTGAGGGGTCCACTTTACACCACACCAGTCAGCAAGCACCACACGGGCGTTCGAAGTCATTCTGCAAGGCCCTGCACACCGCACAAGAGCATAGCCCCAGCGCAGGGCTAAAACCCTGGATAATCCGGACGCCCTTGACTGCCTTCGCGAAAACAGGCTCTCTAGTCCAAAGAGGATATCAAGGGGTAATCACGGCTTCATGGCAGCAGACGGCGTATATAAACCCATGAAGATTTTCATGGTTTTTAGTAGCGGCTATCAGCAAGCGAAGTGCATCACCAGTCCATGGAAACCCGTGCCAGGGAAAAAGGCGTGACGCTTCCTACCACGGCGGGCGGCTACGGCTGCGACAAGGTGCGGGCATAGGGTTTTTTGAAGTAACGGCCAGACTGCCATGTACTACACTCCGCACTTGCCTATCCTTGATTCAGGCGGTTGAATTTCCTATCCCTACCGCCAGTCCACCGCCTTCCAATCACCGTTTCCAATCAGGAGTGACACCATCATGACCAATGCCAGCTGCAATCATCTGCACGGGGTGCACGTGCGGCTAGTGGGGCTGGGCCTTCTTCTGGGCCTTTCTGCCTGCAGCAGTACCCTGCAACCGCCCCCCACCGCGCAGAGCATTGCCGGCCTAACACCCTCAGGTACCGTGACCCTGACCGAGGTCGTTGCGGTGGGTATGACGGGGGGAACTGGTTCGTTGACTTTCAAGGGGCGCACCTATCCGTTCAAGGTCGTCGGTACGGTGATCGGACCCGGTGGCGCTTCCAAGGTCCAGGCCAGAGGCGAGGTCTACCAACTGAACCGTCTATCCGACTTTGAAGGTACCTATTCGGAGGGAACGGGGCAGGCTGGACTTGCCACGTCGGGTAAAACGGAGTTGTGGATGCAGAACCAGTCGGGCGTAATCATGCACCTGACCGGCCCGAGCGAGGGCGTCGTGCTCTCGCTCGGGCGCGATGAGGTCCTGGTCCAGTTGGAGAAATAAATCCACGTCACTGAACCGCCTGAACCAAGGCAAAACGAGCCGGTCCGGTGAAAAAACGCAAGGATGCGCGACAGCCCCACCGGCTTGAGTGAATGCGTAGAGCCTGGTCGCGTGCCAGCCCTGCCGATGATGGACACGGCTCCCGAAACCGGCGGCTTTTAATCGATTCCCCGCGCCGGTTTTGCGGATTCCAATTGTGATCTTAGCGACAAAGCGGTCGTTTTGTCGCGCACAGACCACGACAAACCGCACAAATTACCGCACAACTTACTCATAAACTCTATCTTTTACAGTATGTTGTGATTTGTTACCGCCCGGCACAGCGTTTGCTGATAACTGAGGGCGGCCGACTGTCGGCGGCGACGGAACCGCATCCGTCCTTGTAGTCTTGCGGTTTACCCGAATTGCGCGAAAAGCCCCGGCCTTACTTCGGCTTCGCTCAGTACAGGTCAGGGCGGGGATGGAGAGCGCGGCGAACGAAGTTCGCCTTCTTTTTGTGCCGCATAGTCAGAAAGCACTTTTTGGATCAGATTGGACAAATTGCGCCCGTCCAGTATAGCGAGTTTCCTCAGCCGTTCTTTCAGTTCCTTGTTGATTTTCATGTGCAAAATTTCGCTAGTCATGTTGAATGCAATAATCTTTATTGTTAGTGTTAACAACATGATACGCAGCTACCGCTATCGGCTCAAGGACTCCAGTTCCGCTTTGCAGCTCAACAGGTTGGCGCGGGCGTGCAACGTCGTCTGGAACTTCTGCAACGAGTCGCAGGAACATGCGCTGCGCTGGCATCAGCGCTGGCCGACCTATCAGGACTTGTGCACATTAACCACCGGCAGCGGCAAGGAACTGGGCCTGCATTCGCAGACGGTTCAAGCGGTATGTGATCAATACGCCACGCGCCGCCAGCAATTCAAGAAACGTAAATTGCGCTGGCGTGGCAAGCGGTCGCCCGGCTGGATTCCTTTTAAAGCCTCTGGCGTTAAAGTGGTTGAAGATACCGTGCGGTATGCCGGTCACGTCTTTCGCTTCTGGAACAGTCGGGAACTATCCAGCCCGATTAAATGCGGCAGTTTCAGTCAGGATTCGCGGCAACGCTGGTACGTCAATTTTGTGGTTGAAGTGCCGGAAGCGGAAGCCACAACCGGAACCAGGCACATCGGCATTGACTTGGGTCTGAAGACGCTGGCGACCTGTTCGGATGGCCGCAAGATTGAAGCGCCGCGCTGGTATCGGCATCAGCAACGACGGATTGCGGAACATCAGCGCAAGAAGCGTTCCCGGCAAGCGCGCAATCTGCACGCCAAGATTGCCAATCGGCGCTTGGATTTCCTGCACAAGGCATCTGATCGGCTCACCAAGGAATGTGAATTGATTGTCGTGGGCGATGTCGGAAGCGCCCGGCTGGCAAAAACGAAGATGGCCAAATCGGTCAATGACGCCGGTTGGGCCACGTTTAAAACCCTGCTTTCCTATAAAGCGATTGCGCGGAAAGTGGTGTACAGAGAAGTCTCTGAGAGACTCTCAACCCAAACCTGTTCCGGTTGCGGTGCCATCGGCGGCCCAAAAGGTCGAGAAGGTCTTGGGGTCAGAGAATGGGTGTGCAGTGAATGCGGTGTGGTCCATGACCGTGACGTGAACGCGGCACTGAACATTCTCCGTATGGGGCATCATACGCTGGCTCTGAAGTGAGTCAGGAATCCCCTCCCTTCAGAGCCTGCCCCCGCGTAGGCGGGGGGCGGGGAGGATGTCAAGGTTTCCGAACGGCCAGTCCCGGTGGCATCCTGTGCCAGGAATAGCCTTTGCTCGCCAGTTGATAACCGTAATCGAACAGGGCGCGCATATAGGCGGTGTCGAAATCCTCCCTGTGCACGGCCTGGAAGTCAGCACCGATATAGGCGAGGTGATAATCCAGGCCATCCTGCTGCGCGGTCAGATAGATGCGGTATAGATCGCCGATGCCCTGGGTCTGGATGAGCGAGGAAATGGCGCGCCCGGCGATGGAGAGGGTGCTGCGCTCGACGGTGGCCCACTGCGGATCGAGGCGCGCGTTGCGGATGATATAGACCTTGCGCTCGCGGGCGGCGATTTTCATGCCTTCGCTGCGGGCGGTTTCAAACAGGCGCGGCGGATAGAGAAACACCTGGGCCATGGCGCCGCCATCGACGTGCATTTCCTGATAGGGCTTGCCGTCCACTTCGACGTCGAACATGACCGGTGGGAATGCTGCCGGAATCGCCGCCGAGGCCAGCATGATGCGGCGGAACAGGTCCAGCGCCCGGGGATCGGAACTGCTGGCGATGGCGCCCATGTTCCAGATCACCGGGCGGCGGGCATCAAGGTTGGTGGTGCCGATCATCAGCAGGCGGCCCTTTTCGGTGTACTCGCGGCCGATGCGCGCGAGCAGATCAGCGTTGATATATCTGGAAATCAGCCGCCAGAGCGGCTGGTTATCGGCCAGGCCGTCGCTGGTCAGCGCCGCCAGCGCGCCCCGTGGCTCCAGGACATCCGGCGGACCGATGGTGGTGTACACGGCCCGCAGCTCATCGTCGTAGTCGGCGCCGAGGAAGGCAAACGGAGCGATCAGCGCGCCGGTGCTGACGCCCGTCACGCCCTTGAACTCGGGACGGGTACCGTTTGCGCTCCAGCCGACCAGCAGACCGGCGCCGAATGCGCCATCATCACCGCCGCCGGAGATGGCCAGGAAACTGACCGGTGGCAATGGACCCTGGTGACCGCTGCGCACCAGATACTCCCGTTCGCGCTGGGCAGAGGCGATGGCATCGCGGATAAAGGCATCGATATCGGTATCTACCCAGTAACGGGCGTTGGGAATGCCGGGAATGACGGCGCGGGTGGTATCTGCGGCTGGCACTGCAGCTTGACGTGGCAGCGTGGAGCAGCCGTGCAGCACAAGCAGCAGAACCGCGAAGGCTATGAGAATCAGTTGTGGGCGGGGCGGGTGATGCATGGGTGTGGATGCTCCAAAGCCAATGACTGGTTATGCAGCAGAGGCGGGTGTTTGCATGACCGCCTGCGCCCTAATTCATGCTGGCGCGCAGTTTTACCAGCGCCTGATCAAAAGCCCCGACCTGAATCAGGCCCAGGCGCGGATATTCGATGTCGATGATGACATACACCGCCAGTCCCATGACTGCAGCAAACGTGATCATATGCAGCCAATTGCGGGTTCTGACGCCGGCCATGCCGTAGCCGGCCAGCAGCGCCCCAGCCAGCGCCAGCCCGAACAGCAGCCCATAGATGATCAAAGGGGGGTGAATCTGGCTGGCCATGGTGCGGGTGGTGGTGATATCGATCATCTCATTAAGTGCGGGCAATAGCAGCATGGTCGCGGCGGGTGGCGCACCTTCCTGGCGACCGGCGGCAATCGCCTGGGTCCAGATGGTGTTCTGCAACTGCGTGGAGCGGGCGAGTTCGGCCCGCGCCGCTTCAATGTCGGGCAGTTTGCGGTAGACCTCCAGGCGCGAATCGAGATAGCGCCGGAACAGCTCGCGCAGCGCCGGTTGTGTATCAGCCGGCAACAGATCAAGGCGTAGATAAGCGGTGCCGATGGCATTGGTTTCCTGAACAATCAGGGCACGCCGATCATCAAAGCGCGCTGCTGCCCCGGAAAACGTAAACGCGATGAGCAGGCCGAGCAGCGCGAACACTGCGCCATCAACCGTGCTCGTGCCGGTTCGCGCGCCTTTGGCGTCCCGGGCCAGCCGGTGGTTACCGATGCGTCGCCCGATTTCCAGGAGCAGTAGTACTCCAGCAAACAGGGCCAGCGTGATCAGGAAGGCAGTGAGTGTGTAGTTCATCGATGGCTTGAGCCTTGGTGTGCGACGATGAAATGACTCGCTTGGAGATGTCCCGTCTGGAGCGTGTTAGCGACAGGGCCGTACAGCGCTGCACCAGGTTCCAGGTGAGAAGCGGATGAGTGACTCTGAATATGGATTATGATGGTGCTCATTTATAAGGCAACCCATAGCGGGAGAATCTCCATGGACCTGATTGGATTTCTGTTGATTGGCCTGATTGCGGGCTGGATCGCCACCCACTTCATGCGCGGCAGTGGCATGGGTCTGGGGGGTAACCTGGTGGTGGGCGTGGTCGGTTCACTGGTTGGTGGTTTCCTGTTTCGCCTGCTGGGTTTTGCTGCGGTCGGTCTGATCGGCAAGCTGATTACCGCGACCGTCGGGGCGATGGTGCTCTTGTATGTGGTACGTGTGCTCAAGCAGGCCTAGGTTGCTCCGGTGATCGTAATGCTACGTGCGTCGTTTTAACTCATGGATGTGTTATGGCTTTCCCTGGCGTTTGTGCTGGGTCTGGTTTTTCGTCATCTGGGCCAGCCGCCGCTGGTCGGTTATCTGGCTGCTGGGTTCCTGCTCAATGCCTTTGGCCAGCATGGCAATGAACTGCTTGAACAGGTTGCCCATGCCGGTGTGCTGCTGCTGCTGTTCAGTGTTGGCCTGAAGCTGCGCATCAAGAGCCTGGCGCGGCCCGAGGTCTGGGGTGGTGGACTGCTGCATCTGCTGGTGGGCAGCGCGCTGCTGGGTCTGGTGGCGCTGGCGGTTCTGGATCTGCCGGTCTGGCAGAGGCTGCTGCTGGTGACCACGCTAGGTTTCTCAAGCACGGTGCTGGCGGCCAAGGTCCTGGAAGAAAAGGCCGAGTTGCGCGCCTTTCATGGCCGGCTGGCCGTCGGCATCCTGATCATTCAGGATCTGGTGGCGCTGGCCCTGATGGCGTTTGCGGGTGCGGCGAGTCCATCGCCGTGGGCGCTACTGGCGCTGGGCTTGCCGCTGCTGCGGCCGCTGCTGACCCGCCTGCTCGACTGGAGCGGCCATGATGAGCTGCTGGTGCTATGTGGGCTGACCCTGGCGCTGGTGGTCGGCGGAATGGGTTTCGAACATCTGGGTCTGAGTGCGGAACTGGGTGCGCTGCTGCTGGGTGTGCTGCTGGTCGGTCATCCGAAGGCCATGGAACTGTCACGGGCGGTGTGGTCGCTGAAGGAAGTGCTGCTGGTGGGCTTTTTCCTGCAGATTGGCCTGATGGGCCTGCCGAGCTGGGGCATGCTGGGTGGGGCGCTGCTGCTGGCGCTGCTGTTGCCGCTCAAGGCGGCGCTGTTCTTCTTTATCCTGGTGGCGTTTCGCCTGCGTGCGCGCACCGCGTTCCTGACCGCGCTGGCCCTGACCAGCTATAGCGAATTCACCCTGATCGTGGTCAAGTTCATGGTCGGCAACGGCCAACTGGGCACGGACTGGCTGGTGCTGCTGGCGATTACCGTGGCGCTGTCCTTCGTGATTGCCGCGCCGCTCAATCGGTTCGCCCATACTCTTTACGAGCGCTTCGAGCAGCGCCTGGCGCGTTTCGAGCGGCATGATCACCATCCCGACGAACAGCCGGTTTCGCTGGGCAGCACGCAGATCCTGATTATCGGCATGGGTCATACCGGCACCGCCGCCTACAACTTCCTCAAGAAACGCCAGAATGTGCCGGAATTGCACCGGGTGCGCGTGGTTTCGGGCATCGATTCCGACCTGAACAAGGTCGAGCGGCATGTGCAGGAAGGCCGGCGCGTGGTCTATGCCGATGCCGAGGATCCGGGCTTCTGGCATCGGCTGCGCCTGGACGGGATTCGGGCGGTGATTCTGGCCATGCCCGATGCCGAGGCCAAGCAGATCGCCGCGCGGCAATTGCGTCGCCACGGGTTTCACGGCCTGATCAGCGCCATCAGCACCCATCCCGAAGAAGCGGCGCTTCTGCAGGCGGCCGGTGCAGACCTGACCTTTCTGGCCTTTAACGAAGTGGGTGTGGGTCTGGCCGAGCATGTCTGGGAGGCGCTGGAGCAGCGTGCCGCGCTACAGGTGGGCATTCGCAGTTGAGTGCGGGCGACAAATGCGCGGCGGCGTGGTCTGAAGCGGCGGTTGGATTCCATACCGCAGAGGCGACATCATGAGCTACAAAATCAGCAAGACCGAGGCCGAGTGGCGCGCACAACTGACGCCGGAGCAATTTGCCATCTGCCGCCGCAAGGGCACCGAGCGCGCGTTCACCGGTCTTTACCACGATTGCCACGAACCAGGCGTTTACCGCTGCGCCTGCTGTGGCAATGTCCTGTTCGATGCCGGGACCAAGTTCGATTCCGGCAGCGGCTGGCCGAGTTTCTGGCAGCCGGTCGCAGCGGACCGGGTTGCCACTGCCGAGGATCGCGGCTTTTTCATGCGCCGTACTGAAGTTCTCTGCGCTGATTGTGGCGCGCACCTTGGCCATGTGTTCGACGACGGCCCCGAGCCGACCGGCCTGCGCTACTGCATCAACTCGGCGGCGCTGCGGCTGGAACAGAGCGAGGACTAGCGACCGGCGCGGCTGCTAGCGCTCCCAGGCAGTCGGATTGTTCAGCACCGCGCTGCAGGCGACCGGCAGCCGGTCCGCCGAAGGCGGTTCGGGTTTGCGAACCGGCTTTGGCACGCGCGCCGACTGGACGATGTCCGCGACCCAGTTGCGCAGATCAGTATCGCAGCCGTCGCCGGGCGGAAAGGGCTTCTGTGGCTGGCACTGACCGGAATCGGGTGGGCAGACCAGCCGCACATGGAAATGGGCATCGTGACCCCACCACGGACGGACCTTCTCCAGCCAGCCGCGATCCATTTCGCTGTCGCACAGCGCCTGCTTGATGACCGCATTGACGAAAATGCGCTCTACACCGGGCGCCAGCGCTGCCCGCTTTAAGGCATCCCGATAGCGCGGTGACCAGCGTGCACCGTTTAGCACCCCATCCTCGGCGCGGATCATCGACGGCATTTCGATGGTCTCAGTGTCTGCCTGTGACAAGATCCGGTCGCGTGGCTGCTGTAAAAACCACACATCCACATCCAGACCGCTCTGATGGCTGCGATGCCCATTTGGCATCGGCCCGCCGCGCGGCTGGCTCAGATCCCCAATCAGCAGGCGTCCGCCCTGTGCGGCAGTCTGCCGGCCCAGCCACTCCACGAATGCCAGCAGCGCCGGGTGACCGTAATAGCGGTTGCGGCCCGGGCGCATGACCTGATAACCATCGCCTACCAGCGGCAGTGCCCCGGCGCCGGCGATGCAGCCGGCGGCATAGGAGCCGATCACCTGCGGTGGCCCGGCCAGCGGATAGGCGACCGTGCTCCAGCCATTGCCGGCCTGGGCCAGCGGTGCGCAAAACCCCAGCAGCAAAGTCAACAGACGTGTAAGGCGGATATTCATGACGGTATTGACCCGTGTGCAGACTTGGATGAGCCAAGCTTAGTGGAAGCTGCGCCGCAGGGCAGCATCAACAACCGACCCTTTCGGCCAAGCTGGACGTGTGGCGCGCGGGTATGCTGCGCGTATTGATCCAGAACCGCTTTTCAGGACCGCGCCCATGTTGCCCGAATACTTTGAATTTTCCCTGCCGACCCGCGTCATCTACGGCATTGGCGTTATCGACCATCTGGCCGATGCCCTGGCGCCCTACGGTTCACGGCGGGCGTTGCTGGTCACCGATGCCAATCTGGTCCAGGCGGGACTGGCGGCGCGGGTTCGGGCCGGATTGCAGCGCACCGCCATCGATATGGTTGCCGTCTACGATCAGGTGCCGCCCAATTCGACCATCCAGACCGTCGAGGATTGCGCGGCGCTGGGCCGGCAGCACGGCTGTGATCTGATCATCGGTCTGGGTGGCGGCAGCGTACTGGATACCGCCAAGGTCGCCAATATCCTGCTGGTCAAGGGTGGCCGGGTGCAGGATCACCAGGGCGCCTATCTGCTCGGTACGACGCGGCTGTTGCCGCTGCTGCTGATTCCGACCACCGCCGGCACCGGCTCGGAAGTGACCAAGGTGGCGGTGATCGCCGATCCCGAACACGACGTGAAACTGCCTTTTGCCGAAACCCAATTTTTGCCGGATCTGGCGATTCTCGACCCGGAGTTGACCCGTGGCCTGCCGCCCAGGCTGACCGCGATGACCGGTATGGATGCACTCACCCACGCTATTGAAGCCTACGTCGATAAGGAATGGTCGCCGGCGGCCGATGGCTTGGCCCTGCAGGCGATCCGCCTGATCCGCGATAATCTGCTGCTGGCCTGTGCCCAGCCGGACAATTTGCAGGCGCGCGGGGCGATGCTGGCAGCGAGCTGTCTGGCCGGTATCGCCTTTTCGCATTCGATGGTCGGCATGGTGCACGGTATTGCCCACGCTCTCGGTGGCGTCTATCACATCCCGCACGGGCTGGCCAATGCGCTGGTGCTGCCGGAGGTGATGGCCTACAACCTTGATGCGCGTCTGGATCGCTATGCTGATGTTGCTGAGGCGCTGGGTGTGGCCTTGCCGCAGCCGGGCGCGACGCTGGGCAATCTGCTGCAGTACAGCGGCCTGGGTTTCGCGCGGCCACTGGTCAGGCCCCTGCGTGGCGTGGATAGCTGGTTGCGGCGGCGGATGGCGCTGGCGGGAATTGCCCGCGTGCGGCTGTTGAACCGGCAACTGGCGCATTTGACCGGGATGCCGCTGAATCTGCGCGATGCCGGGGTGCAGGATGGGCTGGCGAAGCTGGAGCAGGTGGTTGAAACGGCGATGAGCGATGGTTCGATGCTGTACAACCCGCGCGAGCCGGAGCGGGACGCGGTGGCGCGCATCGTACGCCAGTTGTATGCGGCTACGGTAAAGCCGCTGCCAGTGTCCATAGCCGATCTGCGTTCGGCCGCTGCGGCCGGGGCTGCCCAGGAACAGCGCGAGGTATTCGCTGACGCCGAAACCCTGTATCGGGTGCTGGGTGGCTTTTTCGAGCGACTCAAGCACGATGCGCAGATTGGCGGACCGCTGCGTGATTCCGGGCTGTGCGTGCAGTTTGCGTTCGAACAGCCGACGGCGGTGATGACCATTGACGCGCGTGGTGACGAGGTGCTGATTTATCGGGGTGCGCAATTCACCGGGGCACCGGAAGTGACCATGCGCATGAGTGCCGATTTCGCCCATGCCTTCTGGCACGGGCGGGTCAATCTGGTCTCGGCGCTGACCCGTCGCCAGGTGATCGCCAAGGGCAATGTGCCCAAGACGCTCAAGCTGCTGCCGATTCTCAAGCCGGCCTATGCCCTGTATCCGCGCTATCTGGCCGAACTGGGCCTGGCAGACAAGGTATTGGGGTAGAGGCGGCGGCGGTCATGGTCGATAAAAAGCCCGGCTTTGAACCGGGCTGTTGCAGTATGGCAGGGACGGGCTGCAGCCCGCGCGGTTAATGCCGGCCGGACGGGCACTCGCCGACCAGTTCCACCTTGCCGTTCTCGTCAACCGCTTCCAGACGCACGGCAAAGCCCCATAGCCGGTGCAGATGCTTAAGCATTTCCTGAGTGCTTTCAGCATGCAGCGGGCGACGGTTATAGCGGGTATGGCGCAGGGTCAGGGAGCGATCCTTGCGGTAGGCGACGTTCCAGACCTGGATATTCGGTTCACGGCTGCCGAGGTTGTACTGGTCAGCCAGGGCCAGCCGCAGGCGCCGATAACCGGGATCATCATGAATGGCGGTGATTTCCAGTTCGTCCTGCGCATCATCGTCCAGCACCGCAAACAGCTTGAAATCGCGCATCACCTTCGGCGACAGGTACTGGGCGATGAAACTCTCGTCCTTGAAGTTGCGCATGGCAAAATCCAGGGTCTTGATCCAGTCCTGACCGGCGATATCCGGGAACCAGTGCCGATCTTCCGCCGTTGGCGCTTCGCAGATGCGCTTGATGTCGCACATCATCGCGAAACCGAGCGCATAGGGATTGATGCCGGAGTAATACGGGTGATCGAAGGGCAATTGCTGAATGACGCTGGTGTGCGATTGCAGGAATTCGATCATGAAACCGTCGTTGACATAGCCCTCCTCGTACAGACGGTTGAGCAGGGTGTAATGCCAGAAGGTAGCCCAGCCTTCATTCATCACCTGGGTCTGGCGCTGCGGGTAGAAGTACTGGGCGATCTTGCGCACGATGCGCACCAGTTCGCGCTGCCACGGTTCAAGCAGCGGCGCATTTTTCTCGATGAAATACAGCAGGTTTTCCTGGGGTTCAGCCGGGAAGCGACGCGATTCGACGGCGGCGGCTTCCACGTTGCGCATCGGCACGGTGCGCCACAGGTCATTGATCTGCGATTGCAGATACTCCTCGCGTTCGTGCTGGCGCTGCTTTTCCTCGCTGAGCGACAGGGGCGCCGGATGCTTGTAGCGATCCACACCGTAATTCATCAGCGCGTGGCAGGAATCCAGGAACAGTTCCACGGTTTCCTCGCCATGGCGCTCTTCGCACTCGGCGACATAGTTGCGCGCGAACAGCAGGTAATCAATGATGGCGTCGGCACTGGTCCAGGTGCGGAACAGATAGTTGCCCTTGAAGAAGGAGTTGTGGCCATAGGCGGCGTGGGCGATCACCAGGGCCTGCATCATCGCCGTGTTCTCTTCCATCAGATAGGCGATGCACGGATCGGAATTGATCACGATCTCGTAGGCCAGACCCATCTGCCCGCGCCGGTAATTCTTCTCGGTCATCACGAACTGCTTGCCGTAGGACCAGTGCTTGTAGCCTAGCGGCATGCCGACCGAGGAGTAGGCGTCCATCATCTGCTCGGCGGTGATGATCTCGATCTGATTGGGGTAGGTATCGAGCTGGAACTCCTCAGCAGCGATTTGGCCGATGACCGTGTTGTAGCGCTCCAGCATCGGGAAGGTCCATTCGGACGACTCGGTAATCAAGCGCGAGGACTGGCTCATGCGGTGCGCCTCTTGAACAGGTCCCGAAAGACCGGGTAGATATCAGCCGGACCATCGATCTGCCGCATGGCGAAATGCGGGTAACTGGCCTTCAGCTCCTCATAGACTTCCCACAGACTCTGGTGGCGGTCCGGGGTGATCTCGATGTACGAGTAGTAGCGGACATGGGGCAGGACGCGCTGCACCAGGATTTCCTTACAGGCCGGCGAATCGTGGTGCCAGTTGTCGCCATCGGAGGCTTGCGCGGCGTAGATATTCCAACTGGAGGTCGGATAGCGCTCGGCGATGATGTCGGCCATCATCACCAGGGCGCTGGATACCACGGTGCCGCCGGTTTCCCGCGAGTAGAAGAACTCCTGTTCGTCCACTTCCTTGGCCACGGTGTGGTGGCGGATGAACACCACCTCGATTTTCTCGTAGTTGCGCTTGAGGAACAGGTACAGCAGGGTAAAGAAGCGCTTGGCCAGATCCTTGCGCGCCCGATCCATTGAGCCGGATACGTCCATGACGCAGAACATCACCGCCTGGGTGGTGGGCTGCGGCTGCTTGACCCGGTTGCTGTAGCGCAGGTCAAAGGTGTCGATGAACGGCACCGCCCGCGCCCGCGCCCGCAGGTGCTCGATTTCCGCCAGCAGTTCCTGGGCACGCTTTTCATCGACCGGCGGTGCGGCCAATAGCTGTTCCAGTTCCGCCTCGGCCTCGCGCAAGCGCCGAGTGTAGGGCGCGGCCAGTGCCATGCGCCGCGCCATCGCGCCCTTGAGCGAGCGCACCACGTCGATATTGGCCGGGTTGCCGGCGCTGCTGAAGCCGGCGCGCACCGATTTGAATTCGGTGGCCTTGGCCAACTGGGTGCGCACCAGGTTCGGCAGTTCCAGATCCTCGAAGAACATTTCGAGGAATTCCTCGCGCGACAGTTCGAAGACGAATTCATCCTCGCCTTCGCCGCTGTTGCTGGCCTGACCGCCACCGCTGCCACCCCCGCCGCCGCCCTGCGGCCGCGCTACTCGATCCCCGGCCGTGAATTCCTTGTTGCCCGGGTGAATGGCTTCGCGGCGCCCGCCCGCGCCGTGGCCGAACACCGGCTCGGACAGGTCGCGGGCGGGGATGTTGACCTTCTCGCCATTGTCGATGTCGGTGATGCTGCGGCCGTTCATGGCCTCGGCCACGGCTTTCTTGATCTGGCCCTTGAAGCGCCGGATAAAACGCTGGCGGTTGACGGTGCTCTTGTTCTTGCCGTCGAGCCGCCGGTCGATGAACGTGGCCATAGCGCCTCTCCACTCGGTTTGGTCAGGATGCCTTGCGTACCCGCAGATACCACTCGGATAGCAGTCGCACCTGCTTGGGTGTGTAGCCTTTGGCAACCATGCGGTCGACAAACTCGGCATGCTTCTTGTGCTCTTCGGCACTGGCCTTGGCGTTGAAGCTGATCACCGGCAACAGGTCCTCGGTGTTGGAGAACATCTTCTTCTCGATCACCGCACGCAGCTTTTCATAGCTGGTCCAGGTTGGATTGCGCCCGGCGTTGTTGGCCCGCGCCCGCAGCACGAAGTTGACGATCTCGTTACGGAAGTCCTTGGGATTGCTGATCCCGGCGGGCTTCTCGATCTTTTCCAGTTCGGTGTTCAAAGCCGCCCGGTCGAAGGATTCGCCGGTGTCGGGATCGCGGAATTCCTGATCCTGAATCCAGAAATCGGCGTAGGTCACATAACGATCGAAGATGTTCTGCCCGTACTCGGAATAGGACTCCAGGTAGGCCTGCTGCAATTCCTTGCCGATGAACTCGGCGTAGCGCGGCGCCAGGAAACCCTTGAGATAGGACACATATTTCTCTTCGACTTCGGCCGGGAACTGCTCACGCTCGATCTGCCGCTCCAGCACGTAGAGCAGATGCACCGGGTTGGCGGCCACTTCGGTATGGTCGAAGTTGAAGACCTGCGACAGGATCTTGAAGGCGAAGCGGGTGGAAATACCGGTCATGCCTTCGTCGACCCCGGCGTAGTCGCGATACTCCTGCATCGACTTGGCCTTGGGATCGGTGTCCTTGAGATTTTCGCCGTCGTAAACCCGCATCTTGGAGAAGATGCTGGAATTTTCCGGTTCCTTGATCCGGGTCAGCACCGAGAACTGCGCGAGCATTTCCAGCGTGCCGGGCGCGCAGGGCGAGGCCGACAACGAACTGTGGGTGAGCAGTTTCTGGTAGATCTTGACCTCGTCCGACACCCGCAGGCAGTAGGGTACCTTGACGATATAGACGCGATCGAGGAAGGCCTCGTTGTTCTTGTTGTTGCGGAACGACTGCCATTCCGATTCATTGGAGTGGGCCAGAATGATGCCCTCAAAGGGAATCGCTGACAGACCCTCGGTACTGTTGTAGTTGCCTTCCTGGGTGGCGGTCAACAGCGGATGCAGCACCTTGATCGGCGCCTTGAACATCTCGACGAATTCCATCAGGCCGCGATTGGCGCGGCACAGCGCCCCGGAGAAGCTGTAGGCGTCGGGATCGTTCTGGGCGAAATGCTCCAGCTTGCGGATATCGACCTTGCCGACCAGCGAGGAAATATCCTGATTATTCTCATCGCCCGGCTCGGTCTTGGCTACGGCAATCTGGTGCAGCACCGAGGGGCGCAGCTTGACCACCCGGAACTGAGTGATGTCGCCGTTGAACTCCTGCAGGCGCTTGGCCGCCCACGGTGACATGATGTGGCGCAGATAGCGGCGCGGAATGCCGTAATCCTCTTCCAGAATTGGGCCGTCCTCGTCGGGATTGAACAGCCCCAGCGGCGATTCAAACACCGGTGAACCTTCAATGGCGTAGAACGGCACCCGTTCCATCAACTGCTTCAGGCGTTCGGCCAGTGACGATTTGCCGCCGCCGACCGGGCCGAGCAGGTAGAGAATCTGCTTCTTCTCTTCCAGGCCCTGCGCGGCGTGGCGCAGATAGGACACGATCTGCTCGATGGCGTCTTCCATGCCATAGAACTCTTCGAACGCCGGATAGATCTTGAGCACCTTGTTCTGGAAGATGCGCGACAGCCGCGGGTCATTGCGGGTGTCGACCAGTTCCGGCTCGCCGATGGCCTTGAGCAGCCGCTCGGCGCCGCTGGCGTAGGCGAGGGGATCCTTCTTGCACAGATCCAGGTATTCCTGGAGCGACAGATTCTCTTCGCGGCTCTCTTCGTAGCGCGACAGGTAACGCTTGAAAATGGTCATCGTCATACCTCTCTCAGGGTGTCGCGGAAGCCGGGATGCTTCCGGAGCAGGTGTTTTGGGTCGGTACGGCCTGCATGCTCCATTGATTCCGTGCGTCGGGTATCTGCCGGGTTAACCCGCCGGCGCGCCACCGTTTCCAGGCCGGATCCTGTCGGCGTGGTCCATCGTGATGGCGGTTGATTGCGGTTCGATCCCCCGCAGACGCTGCCAACCGGAGTGCAGCAATTACTGGACCAACCCGGGATGGGCGGGGTGAATCCGGCTCAGGGCGCAGGGGTGCGGCACCGGTTGGCGTTCCGAGCATGGCTTGGGATTAAAGAGCTTTAAATCAATAGCTTGTTTATAATCGAGACACCTGAATATTCTCTGAATGAAACAGGGCCCGCGAATTCCCTGACGGATATGCATGGCGCGACGACGGGCCAGGGTCTGCTATTGCATTACTTTAGTGCAATGCACCAGTATGGTTCCAGCTGAGTTCATAGACCATAGGCAGAGGGCGCGGTTCGCTGGACTCTGGCGTGGCTTGCACGCGGCGCGGGGTTTGTTGTTAACATCAATCACCATCGATCCAGAACCGTTCCAACACATATTCATGAAGATCATCAGCGAGTGGTTTCAGCGTTTTTTCAGTGATCCGCAGGCCGTTATCCTGACCGTGGTGCTGGCCTTGGGGACAAGCATTGTCCTGTTCATGGGTCAGGATCTGGCGCCGGTCCTGGCGAGCATGGTCATTGCCTATTTGCTGGAAGGGGTGGTCCTGCAGTTGCAACACCGGGTGCATCTGCCGCGTACACTGGCGGTACTGGTCGTGTTCGTGCTGTTCCTGGCCTTTGTGCTTTTTCTGCTGCTGGGACTGCTGCCATTGACCTCGCGGCAGTTGACCCAGCTTGTGCAGCAGTTGCCCAGCATGATCGTCCGCGGTCAGCAGCTGCTCCTCAGCCTGCCGGCGATGTATCCGGAATTCATTACCGAGGCACAGGTCCTGGAAGTCATTAACGCCATCCGGGCGGAGATCGCGACCTGGGGTCAGGGTGTGCTGTCCTGGTCGCTGGCCGCCGGGATGGGGATTATCACCATCACCATCTATCTGGTGCTGGTGCCGCTGCTGGTGTTTTTTTTCCTCAAGGACAAGCGCTTGATTCTGGATTGGGTGCACGGGTTTCTGCCGCATGATCACACGCTGGCGCAGCAGGTCTGGCGCGAGGTCGATCAGCAAATGGGCAACTATGTGCGCGGCAAATTTCTGGAAGTGGTGGTGGTCTGGGTGGCAACCTATCTGGCATTTATTTTCATGGACCTGCAATTTTCCATGTTGCTGGCCTTGATGGTGGGGCTATCGGTGATCGTGCCCTATATTGGTGCGGTGGTGGTAACGGTGCCAGTGGCGCTGGTGGCCTTTTTTCAATGGGGCTGGGGGCCGGAATTTCTGTGGCTGCTGGGCGTGTACCTGATCGTCCAGGGTCTGGACGGCAATATCCTGGTGCCGCTGCTGTTTTCCGAGGTGGTCGATCTGCATCCGATCGCGATTATCGTCGCGGTGCTGGTGTTTGGCGGCCTGTGGGGGTTCTGGGGGGTATTCTTCGCCATTCCGCTGGCGACCGTGGTGCAGTCGATCCTAAAAGCCTGGCCGCGACCGGTGCCAGTTATGACCGTCTGAGTGGCGCTGATGAGTGATCAGGAACAGGCTCTGCAACGCCTGCTGGCGCGACTGACCGAGCACCAGCAACTGGAACACCTGCTACGTGAACAGCAACGTCTGTTGCTGACGCTGTTAAGCAATCTGCCGGGCATGGCCTATCGCTGCCGCAACAGTACCGACTGGCGCATGGAGTTCGTCAGCGAGGGCTGTCTGGCTCTGACGGGCTATGCAGTCACCGATCTGCTCGACAGCCAGCACATGGCCTATGCCGAACTGATTCATCCGGCGGATCGGGACAGGGTTCGGGAGCAGATCCAGCAGGCGCTATATCGCCGCGAGCCGTTTCGCCTGAGTTATCGCATTATCACCGCAGCCGGTGAGGAGCGCTGGGTGCTGGAGCAGGGGCGCGGGGTGTTCGACGCACGCGGCGCGGTGCAGGCGCTGGAAGGGTTTATTACCGATATCACCGACCGCAAGCAAACTGAGGAACTGCTGCAGCTCAGCGAAGCGCGCTATCAGGCTATTATCGAAAGTCAGACTGACCTGCTGTGCCGTTTCCTGTTCAATGGGATGCTGACCTTCGTCAACGATGCCTATTGCCGTTATTTTGACTGCCCGCGTGACGCTATCCTGGCCACGGATTTTCTGTCGATCGTGCCAGAGCTGGACCGGGATACCGTGCGGGCGTGTATCGCGCAGTGTGATGCTGGACATCCGCTCAGCACCTATGTGCATCAGGTGATGCGGAGCGATGAACAATGGCGCTGGATGCAGTGGACCGTTCAGGCGATTCTCGGCGAGAACGACAGCCTGCTGGAATTGCAGGCGGTAGGGCGCGATATCACCGAGCAGCGGTATGCCGAAGCGACCTTGCGTGAGAGTGAGGAGCGCTACCGGCGGATCGTCGAAACCGCGCAGGAAGGCATCTGGCAGATCGATGCCGAAGGACGGACTACATTCGCCAATGCGCGCATGGCCGAGATGCTCGGATGCTCGTTGGATGCGCTGCAGGGCAGGCTCCTGTTCGACTTCATGGATGAGGAAGGCCGCCGGATCGCTGAAGCCAATCTGGAGCGCCGCCGTCAGGGTATTACTGAACAACACGATTTCAAGTTTCGCCGGCTGGATGGCGGTGAGATCTGGACCCTGCTATCGACCAATCCGATTCTGGATGCCGAGGGCCGTTATGCCGGCGCACTGGCGATGATCATCGACATCAGTGACCGCAAGCGCATGGAGGAAACCCTGCGCCAACTCGCGACCCATGATGCGTTGACCGGCCTGTTCAACCGCCGCTACTTTTTCACCCTGGCTGAGCGGGAACTGGAGCGCAGCCAGCGCTATGGGCATCCGCTGGCGCTGTTGATGCTGGATCTGGATCATTTCAAGGCCATCAATGACAGTCGCGGGCATCAGGCTGGTGATCAGGTCTTGCGTGCCGTGGCCAGCATCATCCAGACCAACCTGCGACAGATTGACGTGGTGGGGCGTTATGGTGGTGAGGAGTTCGTGGTGCTGCTCCCGGAAACTGCGCGCATGACTGCTCTGGCGGTTGCCAAACGGTTGTGTGCGGCGGTCGCAGTCCAGTCAGTCGAGCTGTCCGGGGAGTCGCTGCCGATTACGATCAGTGTCGGCATGGCGGTCGGTTTTGGCGATGCCGCGCTCAATCTGGAAGAAATGCTGGAGCGGGCCGATCGCGCGCTGTACGCAGCCAAGGCAACGGGGCGCAACCGGGTAGCAGTATGGCCGCTGGTGGATGCGGGTTGATGGCGTGCGGGACGCGCCGTGCTGGATCTACAGCAGCGGCGACAGCAGCCGGGCGCTGGCTTCGCTCAGACGCTGGCCCAGGGTGGCGCGCCGGCCTGGTTTGACGTAACGGCTGGCGTGGCTCAGATCGCTGGCAAAGTCGGCGGCGAGCTGGCCGGCGAGCCCGGCGTCATGGATCACAGCCATCGCCTCGAAGTTCAGGGTCAGGCTGCGGTTGTCGAAATTGGCGCTGCCGACGACTGCGATATGTTCATCAACCACCAGCAGCTTGGCGTGCAGCATCGCCGGGCCATATTCGTACAGGGTTACGCCGGCGCTGACCAGTTCGTCGTAATAGCTGCGCGCGGCAGCAGTGACCAGGCGCGAATCGCTATGCCGGGGGGCGAGAATGCGCACCTCCACGCCGCGCAGCGCTGCAGTGAGCAGGGCGGCGGTCAGCGCCTCGGTCGGGACAAAATAGGGTGTGGCCAGCAGGATCTGCCGCTGGGCGCCGGCGATTGCGGCGAAATACAGCTTGGCGATGGCATGGCGATTGTTGTCGGGGCCGGATTCGACGATTTGCAACCAGGGACCGGCGCTGTCGGCATGGCGGGGAAAAAAGGCCGCTTCAAAGGGCGCCTGGTCGGTGGCGAAATACCAGTCCTCCAGAAAAATGAACTGCAGGCGCTGCACCGGTGCGCCGTCGATGCGCAGATGGGTATCGCGCCAGGCCTCCGGGCCGCTGTGCGTGGCGCTGTGCTGATCGCTGATATTGATACCGCCGATAAAGCCGATCCGGCCGTCGCAGACCACGATCTTGCGATGACTGCGAAAATTGACATGCCGCCAGCGGAAGCGGCGCAGGCTGATTGGATTGAACCAGGCGATCTGGCCACCGGCGTCGCAGAGCGCTTGCAAAAAGCGCGTGGTGGCCCGACTGGAGCCAATCGCATCCAGTAGCAGCCGTACCTGTACCCCGGCGCGGGCCTTGTCCACCAGCAGGTCGCGCAGTTGCGTTCCCACCCGGTCGGGTTGCCACATGTAGTATTCGAGGTGGATATGGTGGCGGGCCTCGGCGATGGCCTTGATGAGCGCCGCAAAGCAGGCGTCGCCACTGTTGAGTACGGTCACGGCTGTTGCGGCCAGGGGCGCGCCCTGACCGAGCTGCGCCAGCAGCGTCGCCAGTTGCCGTTCCAGATCGCCACTGACAAAGCCCGGCTGTGGGATGCGCGGCGCATGCAGCCGCTGCTGGGTGGACTGAATCAGGCGCTCGCGGGCCCGGCTGTAGCGCAGGCGGCGCCGGCGCAATCGTCGCGGCCCAAACAGCAGATAAACCAGGAAACCGAAGTAGGGCATGAACAGCAGCGCCAGCAGCCAGGCCAGGGTGGCGGCTGGTGAACGCCGTTCCAGGATCAGCCCGGCCGCGACCAGTGCAATCCACAGCAGCCAGGCCAGCGATAGCAGTGCGGTCAGGTGTTCGGTCAGCACGCGCTACAGTCGCTCCGAGGCAAACTCCGCCAGTCGTGAGCGCTCGCCGCGGCGCAGGGTAACGTGGCCCCCGTGCGGCCAGTTCTTGAAACGGTCGACCACATAGGTCAGGCCCGAGGTGGTCTCGGACAGGTAGGGCGTGTCGATCTGGGCGATATTGCCCAGGCAGATCACCTTGGTGCCGGGACCGGCGCGGGTGATCAGGGTCTTCATCTGCTTGGGCGTCAGGTTCTGCGCCTCATCGAGAATCAGGTATTTGCTCTGAAAGGTGCGCCCACGCATGAAGTTGAGCGAGCGGATCTTGATGCGGCTGCTGAGCAGGTCGGCGGTAGCGGCGCGGCCCCATTCGCCGCCTTCCTGCGGGGCGAGTACTTCGAGATTGTCCATCAGTGCGCCCATCCACGGTGTCATTTTCTCTTCCTCGCTGCCGGGCAGGAAGCCGATATCCTCGCCGACGGGCACAGTGATCCGGGTCATGATGATTTCCCGGTAGCGCTTGCTGTCCAGTACCTGTGCCAGCCCGGCGGCCAGCGCCAGCAGGGTCTTGCCAGTGCCCGCCGCGCCGAGCAGCGATACGAAATCCACGTCCGGATCCAGCAGCAGGTTAAGGGCAAAATTCTGTTCGCGATTGCGCGCGGCAATACCCCAGACCGCGTGGTGGGGCAGGGTGTGATCGCGGAGAATTTCGATCACCGCTTCGCTGCCGTGCAACTGGCGGACGATGAACGCAGCGGTGTCGGCATCGCTCTGGAACAGGCCCTGATTGGGATGCCAGTGGCTGACTTCCGGACCGCGCACCCGGTAAAAGGTGCGGCCGCTGTCCTGCCAGGATTCCAGGTTCTGGCCATGCCGGTCCCAGAAATCCGCCGGCAGTTCCCGGGTGCCGCTGTAGAGCAGGTTGACATCGTCCAGCGCCTGATCGTTGTAATAATCCTCGGCGTGGATGCCGAGGATTGCGGCCTTGATGCGCAGGTTGATGTCCTTGGACACCAGCGTGACCTGGCAGCGCGGATGATCCTGACGCAGGGTCAGGGCCATGCCGAGGATGTCATTATCGGGAACGTTGCCCGGCAGTGAGGCTGGCGGATTCACCCGGATCGGTCGGGTCTGGAAGTAAAGGCGGCCGCTGGCGCGCGCGCCTTCCGGTCCGGGCAGCTCGGGTAGGGGCAGGCCCCGGTCGATGCTTTCCTTGCTGGCTCCGGTGATCAGTTCGTCCAGAAAGCGGCTGACCTGACGGACGTTGCGGGCGACTTCGGAAACGCCCTTCTTGGCCCGGTCCAATTCCTCCAGCACCATCATCGGCAGGTGGATATCATGTTCCTTGAAGCGGAACAGAGCGGTCGGATCGTGCATCAGCACGTTGGTGTCAAGCACGAACAGCCGGCGTTCGCTACGGGAAGACGGGGATGTGACAGCGGCGGTTTCAGGCATGGCAGATCGATCAGGCCTCGTGGCGCGCAGCGGTGGATGGGAAATCAGCGCTCAGGACACAGCTTAGAAGGCCGCTGGGCGGCTGTCACGGCGCCCCGGTCTGCGTCAGGGTCATGACTGCATCCAGTACGCTTGCGGCGTGGCCATCGACCTTGACCTTGCGCCATTCCCGGCGCAGCACGCCCCCGGCATCGATGAGAAAGGTGCTGCGCTCTACGCTCAGAGATTCCTTGCCGTACTGCTTTTTCAGCTTGATGACGTCAAACAGCCGGCACAGGATTTCATCCGTATCGGCGATCAGATGGAAAGGAAAGCCGTGCCGGGCGCGAAAGCGGTCATGGCTGCGCAGGCTGTCGCGCGATACTCCGAACACCTGTGTGCCGAGCGCCGCGAAGCGCTCGTGCAGGTCGCGGAACTGCTCGCCTTCACGGGTGCAACCGGGCGTGTTGTCCCGTGGATAGAAGTACAACACCACCGGCCGGCCGCGCAGTGTGGCCAGGGTGATGATCTGACCGGCGCTGGTGGCGGCGCTAAATTCGGGTACGACCTCGCCGATCGCGATGGCCATGGCTGTCTAGCCCTTGATGGGTTCCATGACGGCGTCCAGATTCAGCTCGTCGCAGAAATCGAGGAACTCTTCGCGCAGCATGGCAATGTGGGTGGTGGCCGGAATGCCGACGGCCAGATTGACCGAGAACATCGGCGTGCCGGTGTGCGGCGCGCTGTAGCTGCGCGTGACCATGTCTTCGATGTTGATCGAGCGGTTGGCGAAGAAGCTGGCCAGATGGTGGACGATGCCCGGCTGATTGACCGCTACCACTTCCACCGCGTAGGGCAGCACGTCGCCGGCCAGGGTGCGGCCTTCGGTGCGCTTGGTGACGATGGTCATGCCGAGCGTCTGTTCCAGCCGCTTAAGCTGCATCTCCAGTTTGGTCAGGGTGTTCCAGTTGCCCTGGACCATCAGCAGAATGGCAAATTCGCCGCCCAGCACTGTCATGCGACTGTCGACGATGCCGCAGTCACAATCCAGGATCACGCGAGACAGTTCATTCACCAGACCGGGACGGTCTTCACCCAGGGCGGAGACGACCAGATAGTTTTTCACGAACGGAGCTTCCTACGGCGGGGTGGACGGATGGAGCGACGACGGATGGGGCCGGGCACGTTGAATGTAGTTCCAGGCGCCGCGATCGATCAGCAATGACCTGCAGTGTACAGGCATCCCGCAGGGGTGAAAACCACCGGTCGGCAGCGGGCTGGACCGGTGCTTGTCAATCCCGCCCTTGATCCGTACCATGCAATGATGACCCGTAAACGGAGATCCTAACATTATGTTTCGTGGCAGCATGGTGGCGATCGTCACGCCGATGGCAGCGGATGGCACGCTGGATTTCGCGGCACTGACGCGCTTGGTGGAGTTTCATATCGAGAACGGCACCGATGCCATCATCGCCGTCGGCACCACCGGCGAGTCGGCAACCCTGGATTGGGAAGAGCACATCGCGGTCGTTCGGCATGTGGTTGAAACCGTGCGCAGCCGCGTGCCGGTGATCGCCGGTACCGGCGCCAATTCCACCAGCGAGGCGCTGTTTCTGACCCAGAAGGCGATGGAGGTGGGCGCCGATGCCTGCCTGCTGGTGACGCCCTATTACAACAAGCCGACCCAGGAAGGCCTGTACCGGCATTACAAGCAGATTGCCGATCGCGTGGCCATTCCACAGATTCTGTATAACGTGCCCGGGCGCACCGCCTGCGACCTGAAGCCCGAGACCGTTGAGCGCCTCGCCGACATTCCCAATATTGTCGGTATTAAGGAAGCCAGTGGCAGCATCGAGCGCATTCAGGAACTGGTGCAGCGGCTGGGCGAGCGCATGGACGTGTATAGCGGCGACGATGCCCTGGCGGCGGCGGCGATGCTGAATGGTGCGCGCGGTGTCATCTCGGTCACGGCCAATGTTGCGCCGCAACTGATGCATGAGATGTGCGTCGCGGCGCTGGCCGGTGATCGTGCCCAGGCTGAAACCCTTGATGCGCGGCTGGCTGGCCTGCACCGGGCCTTGTTTCTCGAATCCAATCCGATCCCGGTCAAGTGGGCGGTGGCGCAGCTGGGTCTGATTCCAGCGGGCATTCGCCTGCCGCTGACGCCGTTGTCGGAAGCGCTGTATCCCGATGTACGCGCGGCGATGCGGCAGGCGGGCGTGCTGTGATCAGGGCCAAGATCAAGATCGAGACCATGAGCATTCGCTTATCGTTTTTCCCCGGTCGCGCTGTCGCGCTGTCGGTTGCTGTGGCTGCAGCTCTGTCGGGCTGCTCGAAAAGCTTCGATACTCTGCTGCCGGACCGGCGGCCGGATTACAAGCAGAGCACCCTCGCGCAGCCGCTGGAGATCCCGCCGGACCTGACCGGCTCGACCATCGACGATACTCTGGCGGTGCCGGAACTGAACCCGGCCGGCTCGGCCAGCCTGTCCACCTATGCCAGCGAGCGCAAGGGGCCGCAGGCACAGGCGCGCCAGACCGGCGCGGTATTACCGCCACAGCCGGGCATCACCCTGGAACAGGATGGCAATCAGCGCTGGCTGGTGATTGCCGCGCCGCCCGATCAGGTTTGGCCCAAGGTGCGCGAGTTCTGGACCAGCAATGGCTTTGCCCTGAAGCGTGACGACCCGACCATCGGCATCATGGAAACCGACTGGATGGAAAATCGCGCCGATATCCCCCAGGATGGTTTGCGCGGCCTGCTTAAGAACTATCTTGATGTGCTCTATTCAGCGCCGACCCGCGACAAGTTCCGCGTGCGTCTGGAGCGGGCTGCCAATGGCACCGCTACCGATGTTTACCTGAGTCATATCGGTGTTGAGGAAGTGGCGGCCGGCGGTACCAGCGCGAGCGCTACCAACACCTACATCTGGCAGCGGCGGCCCTCGGATCCGGAACTGGAAGCCGAAATGCTCAATCGCCTGACTGTCTACCTGGGCGCGGCGGAAAAGCGCGCCGAAGCCCGTCAGGCAGCCAATGCCCAGGCTGGGCCACGGGTGCGGCGGGTCGAGGAAGGGGGGCAGAGCCGGCTGCTGATCGGCGAGGATTATTCCCGGGCCTGGCGCCTGATCGGACTGGCGCTGGATAGCAGCAACTACGCGGTCGAAGAGCAGAACCGCAGCCAGGGTCTGTACGTGGTTGAATACCGCGACCCCGAGCTGGAAAATCAGGCCAAGGGTGATGACGGCTGGCTGTCCAAGATGGCGTTCTGGCGCAGCAAGAAAGCGGATGCGCCGCCGCCGGGCACCCGCTACCGGGTACGTCTCGCCGGCCAGGGTAATGAAACCGTGGTCGTGGTGCATGACAGTGCCGACCGGCCCGACGACTCGCCGGGCGCCCGCCAGTTGCTCGACTCCCTGCAGAACGTCATCAAGTGATCCTGTCATGAGAGCCGCCCCGGTCGCGGTGCGCCGTGATTCGCCGGGGCAGTCCCTCCTGATGCTGTTCTGGTGGTGGAGGCCCGGACGATGAGCACACGCATTCAGCGTCTGCCGCCGCAGCTGGTCAGCCAGATCGCTGCCGGTGAAGTGGTGGAACGTCCCGCCGCTGTCGTCAAGGAACTGCTGGAAAACAGCCTGGACGCCGGCGCGCGCCATGTCGTGGTCGAAATCGAGCAGGGTGGCCTGCGCCTGATCCGGATACGCGATGATGGCAGCGGTATTCACCCCGATGATCTCGCTCTGGCCCTGTCGCGCCACGCTACCAGCAAGATCAGCAGCTTTGCCGACCTGCAACAGGTCGCCAGCCTGGGCTTTCGCGGCGAGGCGCTGCCCAGCATCGCTTCGGTGGCGCGGCTGACGCTGAGCACACGGACCGCGGGTCAGACCAGCGGCTGGCGGATCAGCGGTGATGGCGGTGATCACATCGGCGAGCCGTGTCCAGCGCCGCATCCGCCTGGCACCACGCTGGAAGTCCGCGATCTGTTTTTCAATGTCCCGGCGCGGCGCAAGTTTCTGCGCGGCGAGCGTACCGAGTTTGGTCATATCGAGGATGCGGTGCGCCGGCTGGCACTGAGCCGCTTCGCAGTGGGCTTCAGCCTGGCGCACAACCAGCGCGTGCTGCTGAATCTGCCGCCGGCTGGCGATCCGGAAAACCGCCAGCAGCGGCTGGCGACGCTGTGCGGCGCGGCCTTCGCTGCGGCCAGCGTGCCCCTGGAGGGTGCAGCAGCCGGTTTGCGCCTGTCGGGCTGGCTGGGCCTGCCGGTGGTGGCGCGCGCCCAGCCTGACGGGCAATACCTGTTCGTCAATGGTCGGCCGGTGCGTGACCGGGTAGTTGCCCACGCCGTGCGTCAGGCCTATCAGGATATTCTGACTGCGGACCGCTATCCGGCGTTTGTGCTGTATCTGGAACTGGACCCGGAGCGGGTTGATGTCAATGCCCACCCCAGCAAGCAGGAGGTGCGCTTTCGCGAGTCGGCGCTGGTGCACGATGGGGTCCGGCATATCGTCCAGGCAGCGCTGGCTGCAGTGCAGCCGGGCAATAGTGCGCCACCGCTGAACGATCTGGGTGCGCGTCTGCACGTGGAAGGCGGTGCGGTCCGTAGCTCCGCTGTATCCATGAGCAGCGGCTGGGGGCGGGGCGCGGACATATCATCGCCTTTTCAGGTGCGCGAGCAACTGGCACTCTACGGTCGCTTGCATCAGGACGCCGCTACCGCTATCGCTACCGGTGCAGCGGTCGAGTCTGGATCAACCGCGGAAGCGATCGCGGCGGAACCGGCGATCGAGGCGGAAATGCCGCCGCTGGGTTATGCGCTGGGTCAGTTGCAAGGCTGCTATGTGCTGGCCGAGAACGGTGCCGGCCTGGTGGTGGTGGATATGCATGCGGCCCACGAGCGCATTCTCTACGAGCGCTTTAAGGCAGCGCTGGCGGACGGCAGACTGGAAGTACAGGCGCTGCTGGTGCCGGTAACCGTGCCGCTCAGCCCGCATGAGCGGCACCTGCTTGATGAGCACGCGGCGCTGTTTGCCCGCGTTGGTCTGGAGATTGCTGTCCTCGGACCTGAGTGTGTGGTGGTGCGACAGGCCCCGGCGCTGCTGGCGGCCGGCGATATCGCCGCACTGGTGCGCGACATGTTCGCCGATCTGGCTCAGCACGAGCACAGCGCCCGCGCTGAGGAAGCGCTGCATGCGGTGCTGGCCAGCCTGGCTTGCCACGCTGCATTGCGCGCCCACCGGCCGCTCAATCTGCTGGAAATGAACGCCCTGCTGCGCGAACTGGAACGGACCGGGCATGGCAGCCAGTGCAATCATGGCCGGCCTACCTGGGCGCAGCTGACGCTGGCTGAACTGGATCACCTGTTTGGTCGCGGGCGCTAAGGGCAAGGATCGTCGTCCACTTATCCGCCTGCCCTTCTCCGGGATTGCCAATGCCGAACAGGCCTGCGCAGTCATCACAGGCGAACCATGCGGCGTTACGGCGACCTTCATCAATGGGAACAAATGGCAACGCTGCCTGGTCGCTTACCATGCTTACCACCCGCATGGCGGGAATAGCATAGCTTGGTCGTGGAATAAGCGGTCCTGTTCGCGATGAGTCATCCTAACCTTCACCTTTTCCATTAAACCCACCATCGCTTCCAGCCTGCCCGGTCGACTGTTGCAACCGGATGGGCGGTCGATGTTTAACGGCCCGACGGATGAAAGCCTTTAATACCGAATATGTATTGAGTGTCCATCACTGGAACGAGACGCTGTTCAGCTTCAAGACCACCCGTGATCCGGGGCTGCGCTTCCGTAACGGTCATTTTGTGATGATCGGCCTTGACGTGGAGGGCCGTCCGCTGATGCGCGCTTACAGCATCGCCAGTGCCAACCACAACGAGTATCTCGAATTCCTGAGCATCAAGGTGCAGGATGGCCCTCTGACCTCGCGCTTGCAGCATCTAAAGGAAGGCGACCCGGTTCTGGTCAGCCGCAAGCCTGTCGGTACCCTGGTGATTGATGATCTATTGCCCGGTCGGCGGCTCTATCTGCTCGGCTCGGGCACCGGATTGGCGCCCTTTATGAGCATCATTCAGGACCCGGAGACCTATGAGCGTTTTGAACAGGTCGTGCTGGTGCATGGTGTTCGCTATGTCAGCGAGCTGGCCTATGCCAATTACATCACCCACGAGTTGCCGGAGGACGAGTTTCTTGGTGAGATTGTCCGTGAAAAGCTGATCTATTATCCCACCGTGACCCGTGAACCGTTCCGCAATCAAGGACGTTTGACTCACCTCATCGAGAGCGGCAAGCTGTTCAGTGATCTTGGACTGCCTCCACTTGACCCTATGCAGGATCGGGTGATGATCTGCGGCAGTCCGGCGCTGCTGAAGGATACCTGTGCCCTCCTGGATGCCCGGGGATTCACTCTCTCGCCGCACATTGGTGAGCCTGGCGATTATGTGATTGAACGGGCATTCGTCGAGCGCTGAAGGGGGGGATCGCGTGACGGCTGTCGATGCCCAGCTGCCGGTTCTGTGCCTGATGGGGCCGACTGCGTCCGGCAAGACTGCACTGGCGGTGGAACTGGTGCAGCGTCTGCCCTGTTCCATCATCAGCGTCGATTCGGCGCTGGTCTACCGGGGCATGGATATTGGCACGGCCAAACCCGATGCTGAAACCCTGCGTCGGGCGCCCCATCGACTGATCGATATTCTCGACCCCGCCGAACCCTATTCCGCCGGCCGTTTTTGCCAGGACGCCCGGCGCGAAATTGCCACGATCCAGGCGGCCGGGCGCATTCCGCTGCTGGTGGGCGGTACCATGCTCTATTTCCGGGCACTGCGGCAGGGCCTGGCCGAACTACCCGCCGCTGACCCGGCATTGCGCGCCCGACTGGCAGCGGACCTGGCCGAACGTGGCAGCGCCGCGCTGCACGCTGAGCTAGCGCGGCAGGATCCAGTGGCGGCGGCACGCATCCATCCCCATGATGCGCAACGCATTCAGCGTGCCCTGGAAGTGTGCCTGCTCAGTGGGCGCCCGCTGACGGAACTTTGCCGTGTGGCGCGGGACGAATTCATGCCGCTGCGTAGCATCAACCTGATCATTGCCCCCGCCGTGCGCGCCCTGTTGCACCAGCGCATCGCTGCACGCTTTCAGACCATGCTGGAACAGGGCTTCATCGCCGAAGTAGAGCGCCTGCGGGCGCGCGGCGATCTAAATCCGGACACGCCGGCGATGCGTGCGGTGGGCTACCGGCAGGTCTGGGATTATCTGGACGGAGTGGGTGATCATGCCCTGCTGGTTGAGCGCGGCACTGCCGCGACCCGCCAGCTTGCCAAGCGGCAGCTGACCTGGCTGCGAGCCGAGACGGATGCGACTTGGCTGGACAGTGATGCCGGCAATCTCCTGGATGCAGCGCTCGGGCGGCTACGCGCGGCGGGCTTTTTTCAGAACATGCCGGGTCGCTTGTGCTAAAATGCCGCCGTTTTGGCTAGGCCGGCGCCGGTCGTCGTATCCCTGGCCGGGCAACTCTCCTGCAGTCAACAACATCCTGGGAATGCGATGAAACGCTCGCGCTATTTGCGGAGCACTGCGGGAAAGCGGCATATGTCTTGCACGGAATCATGCCGCTTTTTTAGGATTTTTTAATCCTTTTTGGAAAAAATCCGAACTTTTTTACTCTATATCGTTAATCTTCGAGTCCATAACAACACAAGGGAGAGCTTGTAATGGCAAAAGGTCATTCCCTCCAGGAGCCGTTCCTGAATGCGCTGCGCAAGGAGCGGATTCCGGTCTCGGTCTATCTTGTCAACGGCATCAAGTTGCAGGGGCAGATCGAATCCTTCGACCAGTTTGTGGTGCTGCTTAAGAACAGCGTCAGCCAGATGATTTATAAGCACGCAATTTCCACAGTGGTGCCGGTACGCAACGTTCGCCTCAATCTGGCGACGGATGACGGTATCGGCGGTGATCAGCCCTGACAGGACCGGCTGCGAACGCAGGAGGCGGCTTGTTCGAGCGGCCGTGCGGCGGCGAAGGTGCCGTCCTGGTGCATCTGATGCTTGGCGAGGCAACCGCCGATGTGCGCAACCTGGCCGAGTTTCAGGATCTGGCGCTTTCGGCGGGTGCTGAGTGCCGGGCGCTGATTAGCGGTCGGCGCCAGGCTCCGGACCCGCGCTTGTTTGTCGGTACTGGCAAGGCCGAGGAAATCCGCGATGCGGTACGGGCGCAGGGTGCCGAACTGGTGATCTTCGATCACAGCCTGTCGCCGAGTCAGGAGCGCAATCTGGAAGCGTTCCTGCAATGCCGGGTTGTGGATCGTACCGGACTGATCCTGGATATTTTCGCCCAGCGCGCGCGCAGCTTTGAAGGCAAGCTGCAGGTAGAGCTGGCGCAACTGCGTCACCTGTCCACCCGGCTGGTGCGGGGCTGGACGCACCTGGAGCGGCAGCGCGGCGGCATTGGCCTGCGGGGTCCCGGTGAAACCCAGCTGGAAACTGACCGGCGCCTGCTCGCCGATCGCATTCGGCAGATTCGTCTGCGCCTGGACCGGGTCGACCGGCAGCGCGAACAGGGTCGCCGGGCGCGACGCAAGGCTGATCTGCCTACGGTGTCGCTGGTGGGCTATACCAATGCCGGCAAATCCACCCTGTTTAATGCCTTGACGGATGCGGGCGTCTATGCCGCCGATCAGTTGTTTGCGACGCTGGACCCGACCTTGCGGCGCCTGGATCTGCCCGGTGCCGCAGCGGTGGTGCTGGCGGATACGGTCGGTTTCATCAATCGCCTGCCCCACGAGCTGGTGGCGGCCTTTCGCGCTACGCTGCGCGAAACCTGCGAAGCGAGCCTGCTGCTGCATGTGATCGATGCCAGTCATGCGGATCGCGACGCAGTCATCAATGAAGTAGACACGGTATTGCGGGAAATCGGCGCGGCGGAGGTGCCGCAGTTGCGGGTGTTCAACAAGATCGACCGCAGTGGTGATGCACCACGCCTGGAGCGCGATGCCGAAGGCCAGGTGCAGGCTGTGTGGCTGTCGGCGGCCAGCGGTGCCGGTTTGGAGCTGTTGCGGCTGGCGTTGCGCGAGCGCCTGCGTGGCGCAAGTGTGCATGGCTGGCTGTGCCTGCCGCCAGCAGCAGCGCGATTGCGGGCGCGGCTGTTCAGTCTCGGCGCGGTGGTGGCCGAGGAAGCCGGGCCGGCGGGCGAGTGGCTGATCGAAGTGCGCACGTCGCGCGATAATGTCGATCTTCTCTATCGCCGCGAAGGTCTGCAGGCGGAATGGGTGCGTTCGGGGTTTGATATCCCGACGCTATGAACATGGTTGAAATGAGCGCTGGGGTACGACATGGCATGGAATGAACCGGGAGGCGGCAACCGCGATCCCTGGAGTGGCGGTGGTCGTGATCAGGGACCGCCGGATCTGGATGATGTCATCCGCAAGCTATCGAACCGGCTTGGTGCCCTGCTGGGCGGACGGCGCGATGGTGGTGGCAGTCGTGGCGGCGGCGATGGCGGTGGGTCGGGCGATTCCGGTTCCAGCATGATGGGGCTTGGCCTGGTGATCGGGGTAGTGGCCCTGGTTGGCTGGCTGATCGCCAGTATCTATATCGTCGATGAAGGCAAGCGCGGCGTGGTGCTGCGCTTTGGCCGCTATCTGGAAACCACTCAGCCGGGGCCGCATCTGCGCCTGTTCCCGATTGACCGGGTGGAAATCGTCGATGTCGAGCAGCGCCGCTTCCGTGAAGTCGGCTACCGTTCCGGCAATGGCGGCGCCCGTCAGCCAGCAGTGCGTTCAGTGCCCAAGGAAGCCCTGATGCTGACCCAGGACGAGAATATCGTCGACGTGCGTCTGGCGGTGCAATATCAGATCAAGGATCCGCGCGCCTACCTGTTCAATGTCTACGACCCGGAAGCGGTGCTGGTGCAGGCCGTGGAAAGCGCCTCGCGTGAGACCATCGGCAAGAGCACCATGGATTTTGTGCTCACTGAGGGGCGCAGCGACATCGTTGCCGACATCAAGGACCTCAGCCAGCGCATCCTGGATAGTTATGGTCCACCCGGCGAGCAGGCCCGTCCCGGCCAGCCGGTGCAGGGCGCTGGCCTGCAGATCATTACCGTGGTGCTGCAGGACGCCCAGCCACCTGAGGAAGTGCAGGACGCCTTCGCCGACGCCATCAAGGCCCGCGAGGACGAACAGCGCCTGAAGAACGAAGCCGAAGCCTACGCCAACGAAATCATCCCCAAGGCGCGCGGCAACGCCGCCCGGCGCCTGCAGGAAGCCGCCGCCTATCGTGAGCAGGTGGTTGCCGAGGCTCAGGGTGAGGCCAGCCGCTTCGAACAACTGCTGGTTGCTTACCAGAAGGCACCGGCGCTCACCCGGGAACGTCTGTATCTGGAGACCCTGGAATCGGTGCTGTCGCGGGCCAGCAAGGTGCTGGTTGATGCCAAGGACAGCAGCAACCTGCTCTATCTGCCGCTGGACCGGCTGCTGCAATCGGCGCGGCCCGGCGAGGGCGCGCGTGCCGCTACGACCCTGCCCGAAACCGCCCTGCCGGCTTCACCGCCGGTGCCGCTGGATGACGGCGCGGCGAACAGTCGCCTGCGCGATCTGAACCGCAGCCGGGAGATTCGCTGATGGCCCTGTCGCAACTGCCGCTTTCCCGCAATACCCTGATCGGCGCCGCCGTCGCCGTGGTGGCTCTGCTGTCGATGTCGCTGTTTACCGTCGATGAGACGCAGACCGCGATCCGCTTCCAGCTTGGTGAAATCGTCCAGGACAACTACGCGCCCGGCCTACACTGGAAATGGCCGCTGATCAACAACGTGCGCAAGTTCGACCGCCGGCTGCAGACCCTGGACACCGAACCCGAGCGCTTTCTGACCGCCGAGAAGAAGAACGTGATCGTCGATTCCTTCGCCATGTGGCGGATCGATGACGTGCGCCGCTTCTACACGGCAGTCGGCGGCGACCCGACGCAAGCTAATGTGCGCCTTGATCAGATCGTCAAGGACGGTCTACGCAGCGAGTTCAGCAAGCGCACCATTCAGGAAGTGGTCTCCGGTGATCGCGACCAGATCATGGAAACCCTCAGCCGCCTGCTGCGTGAACAGGCCATTCAACTCGGTATTGCCGCCGTCGATGTGCGCATCAAGCGTATTGACTTGCCAGCGGATGTCAGTAATTCGGTGTTCAGCCGCATGAAGGCCGAGCGCCTGCGCGTGGCCAAGGACTTCCGGTCGCGGGGTGCCGAAGCTGCCGAACGCATCCGCGCCGATGCCGACCGGCAAAGCGCGGTGCTGCTGGCCGAGGCCTATCGCGACGCCGAGCGCCAGCGCGGCGAGGGCGACGCCCAGTCTGCCGATATCTATGCCCAGGCCTATAGCAAGGATGCCGATTTCTACACCTTCTACCGCAGCCTGGCCGCTTACCGGAAGACCTTCACCGGCAAGGACGACATCCTGGTGGTGCAGCCGGAAAACCTGCAGTTCTTCCGCTACTTCAATCAGATGGCGCCGTCGCCATGAGGGTTGGGCCTTGCCCGCCGCGCCGCGTAACAACCGCCCAGGGGCGCAGCCGTGTGGGATGATCTGCTGGCCGCCTGTGGGCTGATGCTGGTGATGGAGGGGCTGCTGCCGTTCATCAACCCCGCTGCCCTGCGCGGGGTCCTGTTGCAGATGGCCCGTCTGCCCGACAGGATCCTGCGTGGCGCGGGCCTGGCCAGCATGCTGCTTGGCCTGCTGGTGCTTTATCTGCTGCGCTGACCGGACGGCCACGCGCCGTCCTTTCCGATCCGCCTGTTCCGCACGATCCACCATGACGCCCGAAGACCGCTGGTTATTGCCCGAAGGTATCGAAGAAATCCTGCCGCCCGCCGCCGCCCGCCTGGAGCGCCTGCGCCGCGACCTGCTTGATCTGTACCAATCCTGGGGTTACGAGCTGGTGATTCCGCCGCTGATCGAGTTTCTTGACTCGCTGCTGACCGGCACCGGCAATGATCTGGAGCTGCAAACCTTCAAGCTCACCGACCAGCTCAGCGGGCGGATGATGGGGGTGCGCGCCGACATGACACCGCAGGCGGCGCGTATTGACGCGCATCTGCTCAAGCGCGATGGGCCGGCGCGCTTGTGCTATATGGGGCCGGTGCTGCGTACCCGGGCTGATGGCTTTGGCGGCTCGCGCAGTCCCTATCAGGCCGGTGTCGAGCTGTATGGCCACCACGGTCATGAGAGCGATCTGGAAGTGCTGGCGCTGATGCTGGAAACCCTGGCAGTAGCCGGAATCGCGGATGTGCATCTGGATCTGGGCCATGTGGCGGTGTTCCGTGAACTGGTCAGGCTGGCCGGTCTGGATGCCTCCCGCGAGGTGCTGCTGTTTGATGCCCTGCAGCGCAAGGCCCTGCCGGAGATTCGCCGGCATCTGGTGGCCTGGGGTCTGGCGGAACCGGCTGCTGCCGCCCTGCTGGCGCTGGCTGATCTGGACGGGGGGCCGGAGGTGCTCGATATCGCCGAGAGCATTCTGGCGCCGGCCGGTACGGCGATTGGCGGAGCGCTGACGACGCTGCGACGACTGGTCGAAGCACTGCAGCAGCGCTGGCCGGCCCTGCCGATTCATATCGATCTGGCCGAGTTGCGTGGCTATCACTACCACACTGGCGCGCTGTTCGCCGCCTATGTGCCCGGACAGGGCCAGGCAGTCGCGCAGGGTGGGCGTTATGATGAAATTGGCCAGGTGTTCGGTCGCTCACGGCCGGCAACCGGATTCAGTACTGATCTGGCGCGGCTACTGCTGCTGGGCACGGTTGCACAGCCGGCAGCAACCGGGATTTATGCGCCGCCGCTCGGCGACAGTGTTCTGGAGGAGCGGGTAGCGGGCTTGCGGCGCCAGGGTGAACAGGTGATTCGGGCCTTGCCGGGTGCCCGCGTGGCGCCGGTGAGCCTGGGTTGTGACCGGGTGCTGGAATGGCGCCAGGGTGCGTGGTGTGTGGTGCCGGTCGCGCCGGCATAAGATTTGGAAAACCACTCAGGAATGGGACTGACATGGGCAAGAACGTAATCGTCATTGGCGCGCAGTGGGGCGATGAGGGCAAGGGCAAGATCGTTGACCTGCTCACCGAGAATGCCGCTGCGGTGGTGCGCTTTCAGGGCGGGCATAACGCTGGCCATACCCTGGTCATTGGCGGGCGCAAGACGGTACTGCATCTGATTCCCTCGGGCATTCTGCGTCCGGGCGTGCACTGCCTGATCGGCAATGGTGTGGTGCTGGCGCCAGCGGCGCTGCTGGCCGAGATTGACGGTTTGCAGCAACAGGGCGTGGCTGTGATGGAGCGCCTGCATATCAGCGAGGCCTGTCCACTGATTTTGCCCTATCACGTTGCCCTGGATCAGGCCCGCGAGAAGGCGCGTGGTGCGCAGGCGATCGGCACCACCGGGCGCGGCATCGGTCCGGCCTATGAGGACAAGGTGTCGCGGCGGGCGGTGCGATTGGGTGATCTGTTCCATCGTGAGCGCTTCGCCGCCAAGCTGGGCGAGGTGCTGGATTTCCATAATTTCGTCCTGCAGCACTATTTCCAGACCGATCCGGTAGATTTCCAGAAGGTGCTTGATGAGACTCTGGCGATGGCCGAGCGCCTGCGGCCACTGGCGGCGGATGTGACCGATCTGCTTGATGGTTATCGCCGCCGTGGTGAGCGGGTGCTGTTTGAGGGTGCGCAGGGGGCCTTGCTGGATATCGACCACGGCACCTATCCCTATGTGACCTCGTCGAATACCACCGCCGGTGGCGCGGCAACTGGCACGGGCATCGGGCCCCGCTATCTGGATTATGTGCTGGGCATTACCAAGGCCTATACCACCCGGGTGGGTGGCGGGCCGTTTCCGACCGAGCTGTTCGATGCGACCGGCGCCTATCTGGCTGAGCGCGGCCATGAGTTTGGCGCGACCACCGGGCGGGCGCGGCGCTGTGGCTGGTTCGATGCGGTGGCCCTGCGCCGGTCGATTTTGAATAACAGCGTTTCCGGCCTGTGTGTAACCAAGTTGGATGTGTTGGATGGGCTGGACAGCATCCAGATGTGCGTGGGTTATCAGTGTGGTCTGCAGAAGCTGGATAATGCGCCGCTGGGCGCCGAGGCGCTGGCAGCCTGTGAGCCAATCTACGAGGAAATGCCCGGCTGGCAGGAATCCACGTTCGGCGTGCGCTGCTATGAGGATTTGCCGGCCAATGCGCGGGCGTATCTGCAGCGTATCGCTGAACTGACCGATACGCCGATCGACATCATTTCTACCGGTCCCGATCGGGCCGAAACCATCGTGATGCGCGATCCGTTCGCAGCCTGACCGTTGTGCGGTGCCTGCTGGCCAGGGCGGGGCAGGCACTGCAGGACTGGATGCGGTGGGATCGATTATCGAGCGGCAACGAAAAAAGCCCGATCTTTCGACCGGGCTTTTCGCGAATCTGGTGCCGAAGAGAGGACTTGAACCTCCACTGGGTTTCCCCAACTAAGACCTGAACCTAGCGCGTCTACCAATTCCGCCACTTCGGCTTGTCTTTCCGTCGCCCGGGTTACCGTGGCGACGGGTGCGGACTATACGGATTGGCCCGAAGCCTGTCAATATCTCCATTTTACTTTTTTGCAAACGGATGACTGCAATACCCATGAGTTCAAAAAAACGCGCTTCCTGGCGTCAGATGGATCCCTTCCTGACTCGGGAACAGGAAAAATACGGTGGCCGGGCCGCACCCAGCCGTGAATTTATTCTCCAGCACCTCGAAGAGCGCGGCATGCCGCTGACCCTGGAGGAACTCTGCGCCGAATGGCAGATGGACGACGCCTGGGAGGTGGATGCTCTGGCGCGGCGCCTGCGGGCGATGGTGCGCGACGGGCAGTTGATGCGCAACCGCCGCGAGGGCTATGGCCCGGTCACCAAGATGAATCTGGTCACCGGTCGCGTGGTGGGTCATGCCGAAGGCCACGGCTTCCTGATCCCGGACGAGGGTGGCGACAGCCTGTTCCTGTCACCGCGGCAAATGCGTCAACTGTTGCACGGTGATCGGGCGGTGGTGCGGGTGATCGGTGTCGACTATCGCGGCCGCCGCGAAGGCGCACTGGTCGAGGTGCTGGAACGCAACACCGAAACCGTGGTGGGGCGGCTGTGCGAGGAACGGGGCGTCTGCTTCGTCATCCCCGATAACAAGCGCATCAATCAGGACATCATCGTCCCTGCCGACAGCCGGGGCGAGGCCCGCGCCGGGCAGATCGTCATTGCCGAACTGATCGAGCAGCCGAGCGCACACAGCCGGCCGCTTGGCCGGGTCAAGGAGGTGCTCGGCGAGCACATGGCCCCGGGCATGGAAATCCGCATTGCCATCGCCAGCCATGGCATTCCCGTCGATTGGCCTGCCGCCGCCCTTGCCGAAGCTGAGCGCTTTGGCGATCAGGTGCCGGAGGCGGCGCTGGTCGGGCGCTGGGATTTGCGCAGTACGCCACTGCTGACGATCGATGGGATTACCGCGCGCGATTTCGACGATGCGGTTTACTGTGAGCGGCGCGGCGCCAACTGGCGGCTGCTGGTGGCGATCGCCGACGTGTCCTGGTATGTGCGTCCCGGTACGGCGCTGGATCAGGAGGGCCGTAAGCGCGGCAACTCGGTGTATTTCCCGGACCGGGCCATTCCGATGCTCCCCGAGGCGCTGTCCAATGGCCTGTGCTCGCTCAATCCCCAGGTTGACCGGCTGTGCATGGTCTGTGAGATGACCATCAGCGCCGAGGGCCGCATCATCCGCTCGCGCTTTGCTGAGGCGGTGATGCGCTCCCACGCGCGCCTGACCTATGACACGGTAGCGGCCATTGTTGCCGGGCGTGATCCGGCGATGCGCGCCGAATATGCCGCACTGGTGCCGCATCTGGATCGCCTGCACGAGCTTTACCAGGTGCTGCGCAGCGGTCGCGAGCAGCGCGGGGCGATGGACTTTGATACCCAGGAAACCCTGATTGAGTACGGTGCTGATCGCAAGATCGAGCGCATTCTGCCGACCGAGCGCAATGATGCCCATCGCCTGATTGAGGAGTGCATGATTGCAGCCAACGTCGCTGCGGCGCGCTTCCTGCAGCGGCATAAGATGCCCGGCCTGTACCGGATTCACGATGGGCCAAGCGAAGACCGTCTGAACAAGCTGCGCGCCTTCCTCGGCGAGCTCGGTCTGGGGCTGGGCGGCGGTGATAAGCCTACGCCACTGGATTACACCCGCCTGCTGGAACGGGTTCAGGAACGGCCGGATGCGCATCTGATCCAGACGGTGATGCTGCGCTCGCTGGCGCAGGCGGTCTACAGTCCCGGCAACAGCGGCCATTTTGGCCTGGCGCTGGAAGCCTACGCGCATTTCACTTCGCCGATCCGCCGCTATCCTGATCTGCAGGTGCATCGGGCCATCCGCCATATCCTGCAGGGCGGCAAGGCTGGCGATTTCAGCTATGGCCACGCCGATCTGGTCGGGCTGGGCGAGCATTGTTCGATGACCGAGCGCCGCGCCGATGAAGCAGTGCGCGATGCCGTGGAATGGCTCAAGTGCGAGTTCATGCTCGACAAGGTTGGGCAGGTCTTCGATGGCATTATTACCACGGTCACGGCCTTTGGTCTGTTCATTGAGCTGCGTGGTCTGTTTGTCGAGGGCCTGGTGCACGTCACCTCCTTGCGCAATGACTATTACCAGTTCGATCCGGTCGGGCATCGCCTGCACGGCGAACGCTCCGGGCAGGTCTACCGGCTCGGCGATGGTCTGCAGGTACGGGTGACGCGGGTGGATCTGGACGAGCGCAAGATTGATTTCGAACCGGTCGAGGGTGAGCGCCGCGAGGGCGGGCGGCGCAATCGCTGGAATCGCAGCCGGCGCAAAAAGGAGAACGGCGCGTGAGCGAGGAGCTGATCTACGGGGTGCATGCAGTAGCGGCGGCCCTGAAATATGAGCCGGAGCAGTTGCGCGGGTTATGGGTGGAACGGCGGCGCCACGATGCGCGTATGCAGGCACTGCTGGATGAGGCGACGGGCCATGGTATTCCGTTGCATCTGGTCGAACGGGCGGAACTGGATCGCATGAGCGGTGGTGCGCGCCATCAGTGCATCGTAGCCCGCCTGGCGCTGCGTGCGTCCAGCCATGACGAGGCCGATGTGCCGGGACTGCTGGCGGCGGTTTCCGGACCGGCGCTGCTGCTGGTTTTGGACGGCGTGCAGGATCCGCATAACCTTGGCGCCTGCCTGCGCAGCGCGGCGGCGGCCGGGGTACATGCGGTGATCGCCCCCGCTGATCGGGCTGCCGGGCTGAATGCGACGGTGCGCAAGGTGGCCTGTGGCGGCGCCGAGATCGTGCCCTTCATCGCGGTGACCAATCTAGCGCGGACGCTGCGCGAGTTGCAGGCGCTGGGCGTGTGGCTGGTGGGCGCGGCTGGCGAGGCGCAACAGGATCTGTACGCGGTCGATTTCACTGTGCCAACCGCGATTGTGCTTGGTGCGGAGGAGAAGGGTCTGCGCCGACTGACCCGCGAGTGCTGCGATCATCTGGCGCGGATTCCGCTGGCCGCCGACAGCGTGGAAAGCCTGAACGTATCGGTGGCAGCGGGCATCTTTCTGTTTGAGGCGCGCCGTCAGCGCGGTTCGGCGTAGCGGGTCATTTCCAGATAACCCTGGCCGCTGACCGGTGTCGCGCCGGCATGGCCCTGGACGCTGACCGCGCCTTCCCAGTAACGCACAGTCAGGCGCATTTCCTGACCTGCTACCTTGGGGGTCACGGTCAGATCGAGGGCCTCGGCCGGCACGCGCAAGCGCCAGCCAGCAGGGTAGGTATCGCCGGTATGAGGACTGGTCCAGGTCTCCAGCGCCTGCAGGCTGACCGTATCGCCGGGCAGATGGCGCGTCTGGCCATCGGCGGCCACCAGCACGCCACTGCTGAACGGATCGCTGCCGCCATCCTGGCGCCGCAGCCGGTAAAACATCAGCTCACGGCCATCGTCCAGTTGCAGCGCGAACCAGTCCCAGCCACTTTGGTTGGGGCCAAGGGCACTGGTGCTCCACTCGCGATCCAGCCAACTGCTGCCACTGACCGTGAAGCTCTGTGCACCGATCTGCACCGTGCCGGCGGTGGGCATCCGGGTGTAGGAGTAGTAGTAGGAGGCATTGCCCGGCTCGGCGCTTTTCTGACTCAGGCCCTGATCGCCCTGCAGGACCATCGGCTTGCCTGCATCCAGGCGCAGATCCAGGGCCAGATCGCCTTGCCGGGCGCGCAGCCGCAGCGGCAGGAAATCCACGCTCACGCTGGCCAGTTCCCAGTCTTCCAGCCAGACCCGAAACGGCTCGGCCTGCGCCCCGGCCAAACCCAGCGCATCGCGACTGAAGCGCTCGAAGCCCTCATGGCGCTGGCCGGCAACATCAGTCAGTGCGAAATGACCCATGTAGACCTGCCGGGTGCGCCAGGCGGAATCAGGCGCCGCTGGCGTCGGACTCAGGGCGATGCGGAACAGGGTCAACTGGTAGCCGAACGCGCGGCCACGCTCATCGCTCAGGTTGCCGGTCACATACCACCATTCGTTGCGAAAATCCGGATGGGGACCGTGATCGGCGGGGAAGTGGAACGGCCGCGGGGTGTGCGCACGGCTGTAGCCGGCACTGTCAGCATTGCCGAGCGCGCTTGCCACACTCAGACCCGTATTTGGCGTCGAGCCAGCTGGCTTGCGCAGATAGGCGGCAGTCATCAGCGCCATGCCGAGCGCGATGAGGATCAGACTCAAAAGTCGATAGTTCTTCATATACCATCATCTTCCGGTAAGGACAGCCGTACACCGTGGAACGCTACAACGTTTTACTCAGCACGCAGCGCCTCGGCCGGCCGGGTGCGGGTCATGCGCCAGATCGGATACAGCCCGGCAAGCAGCGCGGCCAGGATCGCCAGAACCAGAGTTTCCAGTAGCAGCAGCGGATCGACCTCGAACGGCAGGCTCCAGCCAAACGCGCGCCGATTGATACTAAAGATCAGCACCGCCGCCAGCAGCAGGCCCACCGGCAGGGCCAGCAGACCGGCGATGGCGCCGATAAAGCCGGTTTGCAGTGACACCAGACCACCGATTTCAGCAGCACTCATCCCGGTCGCACGCAGCACGGCGAATTCCCGCGCCCGCTCCAGTTGCAGTGCCAGCAACGCGCTCAGCACGCCCACCACCGCGACCAGAATCGCCAGCAGGCGCAGTACCTGCGTGATGGTGAACGTGCGATCGAAAATATCCAGAGTGAAGGCCTGAATATCGCGATTGGAGCGGATCACCAGGGCCTGCACCGTGCCCAGCCGCTCCAGCAGCCGTTGCCGCAGTACGCGCGGCTCGACGCCGGGCGCGGCAAAAACCGCCGCTGAACCGATGCTGGCATCCTGCCAGGCGCGGGCATAAGCCGCATGGTGCAGCAGGATCCGCCCATGCTCGGAGCCGTAGTCGAGAAAAATTCCGGCGATCGGGAAGGAGCGCAGCCCGGTCGCCGTGGTTAATTGCAGATGATCACCGACCCGCAACTGGCGTCGATAGGCGAGCGGCTCCGAAATCAGCACCGCCGCGCCGGACTGGAAAGCGGCCCAGGCCTGGGCCGGGTCACCGGCGATCAGGTGATAACCGGCCTGCGCCGCCGGCGCCAGTTCCGCCGCGACCAGTGTCACGGGCCGGCCATCCAGATCAAGCGGCACGGCGTGGTAGCTGGAGACCGCTGCCACACCCGGCGTACTGCGCAGGATGGCCAGCACCGCTGGATCCAGATGTGCCTTGTTCGCGCTGCCATCTTCGATGCCCGGAGGCGCCAGATACAGGTCAGCGTTCAACAGATCGTTGACCCAGATCGCCACCCCACCGCGAAAACTGTCCACCATCACCCCGACGCCCACCGTGGTGGCGAAGGCGACCATCAGCGCCGCTACTGCTACGCCGGTGCGGCTGAGATGACGGGCGGCATCACGATTGGCCATCCGCGCCAACAGCCCCAGTCGCGCGACCAGGGGCTGATTGAGCGTAGTCAGGGCGATCACCAGCGGCGGGGCCAGCAGCGCGCTGCCCAGAATCAGCAGGAACAGCCCGGCGAAACCGGCCAGCAGGCTGCTGGACAGATACAGTACCAGGCCACCCAGCGCCAGCAGCATCACCGCTGCTACCAGCAGGCGTGGCAACAGGGTCCGCCAGCGACTTTCCAGATGGGTGCGACTCAGCGCCGCTCCCGGCAGCGCGTCGGCCGCTTCCCGCGCTGGTAGCCAGGCCGCTGCCAGCGTCGCCAGCAGGCCGAGCGCTGCACCCTTGCCCAGCGACAGCGGGTCAATGAAAAATTCGCGGACGCTGAGCACGTAATACAGGTCATTAATGGTCTGCGTCACCAGCTGCACCAGCCCCAGGCCCAGCCACAGCCCGAGCAGCGTGCCCAGGACGGTGCCAGCGATGCCCAGCAGCAGTGCCTCGCCAAGAATGCCAATGAACAGCTCGCGACGGCTGACACCCAGGGCGCGCAGCAGACCGAGCAGGCCACGACGCTGGACCACTGCAAAGCTGATGGCGTTATAGATCAGGAACATGCCGACCACCAGCGCCAAAAGACTCATCGCGGTCAGGTTAAGCGAAAAGGCCGCACTCAGGTTGGCGGTAGCCTGATTACGCATTGCCGGCTGTTCCAGACGCAGTTCCGCAGGCAGCAGCGCGCGCAATTCAGCGGCCCGCTGCTCGCCGGCGGTACCTTCGGGCAGAATCAGATCGATATGGCTCAGCCGCCCCGGCTGACCGAGCAGCACTTGTGCGCTGGCCAGATCGGTGATGATCAGGCCGTCCAGTTCGGCACCGTGCAGGATGCCCGCCCTGCGCAGGGTGAAAGATTGCCCGCCCCGGCGCAGGGTCACGGTTTCGCCCAGTGTCTCTGGCAAGAGCGCCGCATCCGGTTCGAGCAGTAGCGCGCGCAGGTCGAATGCCCCGCTGGCTTTGTCGTTGTCCAGCGCGCTCAGGGCGCGAAAGGGTGCCTCGGCGAACGGATCGACACCGAGAATCTGCAACAGTGCACCGGGTTGATCAGCGCGCGGCAGATAGCCGCTGAGCACCGGGGCCAGGGTCCAGCCACCTGCGACCCGCAGTTGCGCGTACAGCGTCTCTGGTACGCCCAGGCTGCCGCCGACAATACGGTGAGTCGCCTGACCGCTGATGCGCTCCATGGCCAGGGTGAAACCGCGCCGGGCGCTGGTGTTGGCCAGATCCACGGCAATGACGACGGCAACGCCCAGCGCGATGCCCAGCACCGCCAGCCCCAGTTGCCAGGGATGGCGCAGCGGATGGCGCAACAGTGCCCGCCACAGCAGCGGCGTCATCGGTGCAGCTCCTGAATCCGTCCATCATCGAGGCGTAACAGCCGGTCAGCGCGACGGGCCACCTCCTGGCTGTGGGTCACCATGACAATGGTGGTGCCGGCCTGCCGGTGCAGGGTCAGCAACAGATCCAGAATACGCGCCCCGGTGGCTGCATCCAGATTCCCGGTCGGTTCATCGGCCAGCAGCAGTAGCGGTTCATGGACCAGTGCCCGGGCGATGGCCAGACGCTGCTGCTCGCCACCGGACAGGCGCTCGGGGAAGCTGTTGCGGCGCGGGCCGAGCCCGACATGGTCGAGCAGCGCCAAAGCCTGATCGCGGCGCGCAGGCGTGGCCAGGCCGTTCAGTTCCAGCGGCAGCAGCAGGTTTTCCTGCACGGTCAGGGTCGGAATCAGGTTAAAGAACTGAAAGACGAAACCAACCTGGCGGCGGCGAAACGCGGTGCGCGCGCGTTCGGACAGGGTGTTCAAGGTCTGGCCGTTGATGCAGATGTGCCCGGCATCGGGCAAATCGATGCCGCCGAGCAGGTTGAGCAGGGTGGATTTGCCCGATCCGGACGGGCCGAGCAGGGCGACAAAGGCACCGCGCGCGATGTCGAGGTCGAGATCGGCAAACAGGGTGCGCTGGCGCTCGCCTTCGGCGTAGCGGCGACTCAGGCCGCGTATCTGGATGAAAGAGGTTGAATCGTACATTCTTGTTCTATACTCGCTTATCAATCTGTTGACCCGGTGTACGGCAAGTGCCGTCCTTCAGGTCTGGACAGGATGGCGCAGATGGTGTGGCCGTCCTTGGGGTTCAGTGTGGTATTTGCCATACTGACGAAGTTAAGGGCGAGGCACGCCCGGCTTGCCTGTGCAGTGCGCGGTGCAGTCATTCATGCCGCCACAGCAGGAACCCGCCGAAGCGACTCAGCAGCTCACGCAATGCTGCGTGTGAGCGCCGTTGGAATTTCCGGCCTTCAAGCCGGGGAAGATGTCAATATGCTGTAACGCGACAGGCGCGTAGCCGGTGTATTTAGGCCCGGCCTGCCCGATGCAGTCCCGAGCGCCACAAGGTACGACTGCGCTCGGTTTTCCACGATCTCCTGCTTTTCGCATTAAGGATGCGGCACGCTATGAAACCAAGGCAAATGTCGTCGATGGGGTTAGCGCTGGCTACGGCCATGCTGCTGAGTGCTTGCGCCGGATCCAAGGGGCCGACACTGCCGCCATCGACAAGCTACGGTTCCCAAACCGCTTCGCCGGAGCAATACAACTATTTGATTGGTCCCGGCGACGAAGTGCAGATTTTTGTCTGGCGCAATCCGGAAGTATCACAATCGGTCACCGTGCGCCCCGATGGCAAGATCAGCACGCCGCTGGTCGAGGATCTGCAGGCGAGTGGCAAGACGCCTACGCAACTGGCGCGCGATATCGAGAAAGCGCTGGAAACCTATATCCGCCAGCCGATCGTCACAGTGATCGTCGGTGGTGGTCTTGGCCCGTACAGCGAGCAGATTCGCGTGGTCGGTCAGGCGACCAAGCCGCAGGCCATCGCCTACAAGCGCAGGATGACCCTGCTGGATGTGATGATCGCGGTCGGTGGCTTGACCGAGTTCGCCGATGGCAATAATACCAAGATCGTGCGCGTGGTTGATGGGCAGCAGAAGGAATATCTGGCGCGAGTCGACGATCTGGTCAATGAGGGCGATATCAACGCCAATGTCGACATGCTGCCGGGCGATGTGCTGATCATCCCGGAATCCTGGTTCTAGGCGGTGCGCGCATGACAGGTACCCCGGAGTTCCGGCCATGAATGAGATCATTGAGCAACTGCTGGATTATCTGCGCGGTATCTGGCGCAATCGCTGGCAGGCGCTGGCGTGCGCCTGGCTGCTGTGCCTGGTAGGCTGGTTGGTGGTCTACAGGCTGCCCGACCAGTACGAGGCCAAGGCGCAGGTCTATGTCGATACCCAATCGGTCCTGCGCCCGCTGTTGCAGGGGCTGACAGTAAACGTGAATCCGGACGCCCAGATTGGGCTGGTCGCGCGCACGCTGCTCAGTCGGCCGAATCTGGAGAAAATCGCCCGGATGACTGATCTGGATCTGCAGGCGCGCGATCCCGAGGCGCTGGATGCGCTCATGACCACGCTGCAGAAAAAGATCAAGCTGACCGGGGCTGGGCGGGAAAACCTCTATGGGGTCAGCTACGAGGACCGCGATCCGCAACTGGCCAAGAAGGTTGTCCAGGCGCTGGTGACCGTGTTCGCGGAGAATCTGCTCGGCGATACCCGCCAGGATACCGACGTAGCGCAGCGCTTTCTCGACCGGCAGATCAGCGAGTACGAGACGCGCCTGGGTGAAGCGGAGAACCGGGTTAAGGAATTCAAGCGCAAGAATGTCGGTCTGATGCCCGCCGAGGGCCAGAACTACTACACGCGCATGCAGCAGTCTCTGACCGAGCTGGGCGTGGCCAAGCTGGAGCTGGCCCAGGCCGAGAATCGCCGCAACTCGCTGCTGCAGCAGATTGGTGGCGAGCAGCCGACCTTTGGGATCGGCCCGCAACCCGGTGCCACCGGGGGCGGCAGCGTTGCCCTGCCGATCGACGCCCGCATCCAGAGCATGGAGCAGAAGCTCGACGAACTGTTGCTCAAGTACACCGAGCGCCATCCCGATGTCAGCATCATGCGTCAGACAATCGCTGACCTGAAAAGGCAGCGCGAGCAGGATCTGACGCAATATCAGGCGAGCATGGCGCGTGTGGCGAGCGAGAGCGGTGGCTTTGGTCCACAGGGTGTGGATGCCAACCCGGTTTACCAGCAATTGAAGATCGCGCTGGCTCAGGAAGAGGCTAATGTTGCCGCGCTGCAGACCAAGGTCGAAACGCTCGACAGGCAGTTCAAGGAACTGCAGGACCAGGTCAACACCATTCCCCAGGTCGAGGCCGAGCTGGCGGCGCTCAACCGTGATTATGAGATCAATCGCAAGAAGTACGAGGAACTGATCGCCCGTCGCGAATCGGCGCGCCTGTCGCAGCAGGCCGATCAGACCAACCAGGATGTGCGCTTCAAGATCACCGACCCGCCGCGGGTGCCCTCAGAGCCGAGCGGTCCCAATCGACCGCTGCTGACTTCGCTGGTGCTGGTGGCCGGGCTGGGCGCCGGTTTGGCGGTAGCATTTCTGATCGCGCAGTTGTGGCCGACCTTCGACAGTCGCCGCAGCCTGATGCGGGTCACCCAGATTCCGGTGTTTGGCAGTGTCAGCGCGATTTTGTCGCCCGCTGCCCGCCGCCGCGAGCGCTGGCATCTGATCGGCTATTTTGCTCTGGGCAGCTGCCTGCTGCTGGCGTATGTCGGGCTGCTGGCGATCGAGATCATCGGCTTCACCTTGCCGTTCTAAGGGGACTGAACAGCGACCATGGATATTATCGAACGTGCGATGCGCGGCGCCCAGGAACCACGGCCGAATCCGCCTGCCGCCCCACCACCGCCACCGCCCAGTACCCTGGAGCGATATGCGGCAATGGCCACGCCGCCGGAACCCGTGGTTCGCGCTACGCCCAAGCGCACCCGGCGCGCGATTGAACTGGACCTGGAGCATATTCGCGCGCTGGGCCTGCTGGTGCCCGATACCCGGCGCAGCCGAATCAAGGAGGAATACCGGCATATCAAGCGGCCGCTGCTGATGAACGCCGCCGGCAAGGGTGCGTCGCAGGTTGAACATGCCAATCTGATCATGGTCACCAGCGCCCGTCCCGGTGAGGGCAAGACTTTTACGGCCTGCAATCTGGCGCTGAGCATTGCCGCCGAGCGCGATCGCACCGTACTGCTGGTCGATGCCGATGTGATCCGGCCCTCGGTGGCGCGCACGCTGGGTTTCGAGGCGGGCCCCGGGCTGGTGGATTTCCTGATCAACGGGCAGATGGATCTGGCCGAGGTGCTGGTGGATACCAATATTCCCTCCTTCACCCTGCTGCCCGCCGGCAGCGCCCACCACCTGTCCACCGAACTGCTGGCCAGCGAGAACATGCGCAAGCTGGCTGCTGAGCTGAGCAGCCGCTATCCCGACCGCATCGTGATCATCGATTCGCCGCCGCTGTTGGCCACCACCGAGGCCAGTGTGCTGGCCAGCCTGGCCGGGCAGGTGGTGATGGTGGTCGAAGCCGGCCATACCCATCAAGCCCAGGTGCAGGAAGCGCTGGCCCTGCTGAATCCTGATCAGATCATCGGCTTTGTCCTCAACAAGGTGCGCGGTGTCCTGGGCTCGGATTACTACGGTTACAACTACGGATCGCGCTATGGCTACGGCTACCGGCGCGATGATGCCGATACCGATGCCGAGTAGGTTTGCGCCGCTGTGAAATCCGTATCTTGCCGTTGGCTGTTGCGTGCGCGGCTGCTTCTGGCAGCGCCGCTGCTTGCACTGAATCCACTGGCCAGTGCTCAGGAGACTGATGGCCGACCCGCCGGCGAATGGCTGATCACGCCGCGCCTGAGCACCGGCATCACCTACAGCGACAACATCCGTCTGGCGCCGGCGGACCAGGCCGAGGGTGACTGGGTGCTGCAGGTGGATCCTGGGGTTTCGGTGCGCAAGCAGGGGGGCGGTCTGAATCTGCGCCTCGACTACACCGCGCAGATGCTGCTCTACACGCAAAGCGGCGAGAGCCAGGTCAACAATGACCTGATTGCGTTTGCCAATGCCGAGCTTTACCCAGAGCACCTGTTCGTCGATGTCTATGGCTCGATTGCCCAGGTGCCGACCAACTCGACCGGCCGGGTTGACGCTGGCAATCTGGGGCTGAGTGGCGGCTCTTCCTTTCTGAGCCTGTTCAATAACATCGACCTGGGCCTGCCCGGCAGTCGCGAGATATTCAATCCGATTGGCATATTCAGCAATCTGGCCCTGACCGATGACCAGACCACCGCGGCCAATTTCGGCATTAGCCCGTATTGGCAGCAGAATTTTGGCGGCTGGGCGGAGGGTACCCTGCGCTATCGTTATGACGATACCGCCTTCGATCAGGGCGATGCCTCGGATGGTCGCAACCAGACCGTGACGCTGGACCTGAACAGTGGCCGCCGTTTCAGCCAGTTGAGCTGGAGTTTGAGCGCCTTTTACCAGGCTCAGGATCTGAATGGCAACGATGCCGGGGATGCGGGCAACAGCACTGAGCGCAGCATTGACGCGCAGGCCCGCTACCGCCTGAATCCACGCTGGAGCCTGCTGGCCGAGGCTGGCTATGTCAACAATGACCTGGCCACCTTTGCCGATAATCGCAACGGCAGTTACTGGGCGGCGGGCTTTGGCTGGACACCGAGCCGTTTTATCGGACTCGACGCCCTGTATGGTGTGAACCTGAATCAGGTCGCCCTGCGCTGGACGCCTTCGGCGCGCACCCGTTTTGAAGTACAGCGCCGTGATCAGGATGTCGGCGCCAGTCCCGGCGTGCACTGGGAAGGGTCAGCTGATTACCGCAGCCGTTTCTCCATCTGGACGCTGCGCTATACCGAGGAAGTGACCAGCGTGCAGCAATTGCTGGCCAATGGTCTGACCGGTGTTGGTCCCGATGGTCAGCCGATCGCCCTGGACGATACCCAGCAGATTGCCGCTGGCGGCGGGCCATTCGGGCTGAACAATGACCAGTTCCTGCGCAAGCGCCTGGATGCCAGTGTGGCCTATCAACGTGGGCGCAATGGCCTGTTGTTCAATGCCTTCAACGAGGATCGCAGCTACACCACGCCGGACAGCAGCGATGAGAACGCCTGGGGCATCGGCGGCTTGTGGACCTGGCGTTTCGCGCCGCGCACCGCGTCCTTCCTCGGCACTGGCTGGGAGCATGACAACCCGGGTGACGAACAGCAGAACGACTACTGGGTCTCGGTGATCGGTCTGGCGCGGGTGTTCACGCCCGATGCCGGCGCCTTGATCAGCTATCGCTATTACCAGAATGACGCCGATCCCAGCGATCAGAGCTTTCGGGAAAACCGGCTCAACCTCCGCTTCAGCATGAAGTTCTAGACACCATGTATATCGGCTACTACGGCTTCAGCGGCAAACCGTTCCAATTAAGCCCGGACCCGCGTTTCTTCTTCGGCAGCAGCGGGCACAGCCGGGCGCTGGCCTATCTGCGCTATGGCCTGAGCCAGGGCGAGGGTTTCATCGTCATCACCGGCGGCATCGGTACCGGCAAGACCACCCTGGTCAAGAGCCTGTTTGGCGAACTGGATGCGCGTCAAGTGGTCGCCGCGCAACTGGTGACCACGCAGCTTGAGGCTGATGACCTGCTGCGCAGTGTAGTGGCGGCATTTGGCCTGCCCTATGAAGACGCCGGAAAGGCAGCGCTGCTGAATCACTTTGAGACCTTTCTGCGCGAACAGGCCCGACACGGACGGCGGGTGTTGCTGGTGGTGGACGAGGCGCAAAACCTGCCGCTGCGCTCACTGGAAGAGTTGCGCATGCTATCGAACTTCCAGATCGCTGAGACGCCGCTGTTGCAGAGTTTTCTGCTCGGTCAGGAGGAGTTCCGCCACGCCCTGCAGGACCCGGGTATGGAGCAATTGCGCCAGCGGGTGATCGCCTCCTGCCATCTGGGCCCGCTGAACGAAACCGAGACCCGCAACTATATCGAGCATCGCCTGCGGGTGGTGGGCTGGAATGGCAGCCTGCCGGGTTTCGACGAGATCGCCTATGCCGCGATTCACCGCTACACCGGTGGTGTGCCGCGCCGGGTGAATGTGTTCTGCGACCGTCTGCTGCTGTATGGCTTTCTCGAAGAACGACAGATGTTTGCCGAGGCTGATATTGAAGCGGTCGGTACGGAGCTGCTGCGTGAGCAGGAACAGCCCGCGACCAGCAAAAAACCGCTGGGCAGCGGTGATCGGCTGCTGCGCATCGGCCATGCCCTGGAACAGCGCCTGCTGGAGCTGGAGCAGGCCATGGAGACCCTGCTGCAGCATCCGCAATGGCAGGACGCGCAGATGGAACGCCTGGAGCGGCGCATCCAGCAGTTGGAGCCGGTGGTGCGGGTGATGCGCCGGCAACTGAGCGAGCTGAGTGCGGCAACTGCGCCGGATGCAGTGGCTGCTCACCGACCCGACACCTAGCAGGAGCTGCACAATGTCCAGGCCAGCCCACCACGGTTTGCAACCGCTGCTGAACGCCATGACCGTGGACGTGGAGGATTATTTCCAGGTTTCGGCATTCGAGCCGTATATCAGCCGCGAGCAGTGGGAGCAGTGGCCGTGCCGGGTCGAGCGCAATACCCAGCGCATTCTCGATCTGTTCGCCGCGCGCGGTGTCAAGGCGACTTTTTTTACCCTTGGCTGGGTAGCAGAGCGGCATCCGGCGCTGATTAAGCGCATTGTCAGCGAGGGGCATGAGCTGGCCAGCCACGGTTATGAGCATGTGCGCGTCACCCGGCAGAGTGCGGCGGAATTTCGCGCCGATATCACCCGCACCAAGGCGCTGCTGGAGGATCTCGGCGGGGTCGCGGTGCAGGGGTATCGGGCGGCAAGCTACTCGATTGGTGCGGGGAATCTGTGGGCGCTGGCCGAGCTGGAGCAGGCCGGTTATCGCTACAGCTCCAGCATCTATCCGATCCGCCACGATCTGTACGGCATGCCGGAGGCGCCGCGCTTTGCCTTCCATCCCGAGAACGCACCGACGCTGCTGGAAGTGCCGGTGACCACCGTAGCCGTGCTGGGCAAGACCCTGCCCTGTGGAGGTGGCGGCTGGTTCCGGCTATGGCCGTATGCCTTATCGCGCTGGGCGCTGCGCCGGGTCAATCAGCAGGATCGGCAGCCGGGCCTGTTCTACTTCCATCCCTGGGAAATCGATCCTGAACAGCCGCGCCCGCCCGGTCTCAACGCCAAAACAAGAGTGCGCCATTATCTGAACCTGGGGCGCATGGAACGACGCCTGGCGGCGCTGCTGCGCGATTTCCACTGGGAGCGGATGGATCGGGTATTCCTGCCGCAGGCGGAGGTACCATGAACGACGCCGCTGGCTTGCGGATTGGTGAACTGGATGCCGGCAGCGTGGCGCGCTGGGAAGCGTTTGTCGATACCTGTCCGGAAGCGACCTTTTTTCACCGCGCCGGCTGGGCCGAGGTGTTGCAGCGCGCATTCGGCCACGATAGCTGTTTTCTCTACGCTGAGCAGAATGGCGCGATACGTGGCCTGTTGCCGCTGGGTCATATCCGCAGCCGGCTGTTTGGCAATGCGCTGATCTCCAGTCCATTTTGCGTGCTGGGCGGGGCCATTGGCGATCCGCAGGCCTGCGCGGCGCTGGAGCAGGCAGCGATTGCGCGCGCGCAAACCCTGGGCGTCGATTATCTGGAACTGCGCCATGCCCAGGCCCGCCATGGCGACTGGCCGGCCAAGAGGGAGCTGTACGTCAATTTTCGCAAGGCGCTTGATCCCGATCCCGAAGTGAATCTGAAGGCGATTCCGCGCAAGCAGCGGGCGATGGTGCGCAAAGGCATCGAAGCCGGTCTGCAGGGTGAAATCGACAGCGGTGTGGACCGGCTGTACGCGGCCTATTCGGAAAGCGTGCGCAATCTGGGCACGCCGGTGTTTGCGCGCCGCTATTTCGAGACGCTGCGCGCGGTGTTTGGGCCGGCCTGCGAGGTGCTGACCGTGACCCGGCAGCATCAGACCGTGGCTAGCGTGATGAGCTTTTATTTTCGCGATCAGGTATTGCCCTACTACGGTGGCGGCACGGCGCTGGCCCGTGACTGCAAGGGTAATGATTTTCTCTACTGGGAACTGATGCGGCGGGCCTGTCTGCGCGGCGTGCGTCTGTTTGATTATGGGCGCAGCAAGGTTGGCACCGGTTCCTACAGTTTCAAGAAGAACTGGGGTTTTGAACCTGAGCCGCTGCATTACGAGTTTCATCTGGTCAAGGCGCGGCAACTGCCCGATGTTAACCCGCTCAACCCCAAGTACCGGTTCTTTATCGAAGCCTGGAAGCGTTTGCCCTTGCCGGTGAGCCGCTGGCTGGGGCCGTTTCTGTCACGCGACCTCGGATAGCGGCGCATGCGGGATCTGCTGTTTCTGACCCACCGCATCCCGTTTCCACCCAACAAGGGCGACAAGGTCCGGTCTTTTCATATGCTGCGCTGTCTGGCCCGGCACTACCGGGTCTGGCTGGGCACCTTTATCGATGATCGTGACGACTGGCGCCATGTTGACGAAGTGCGCCGCTATTGCGCCGACCTGTATTGCGTGCCGCTGGATCCGCGCCGGGCCAAACTGCTCAGCCTGCGTGGACTGCTCAGCGGCGAACCGCTGACCCTGCCCTATTACCGCGATGCCGGGTTGCGGGCCTGGGTGGAGCGGGTGATTGCCGAACAGAGGATTGAACGGGCGCTGCTGTTCTCCTCGGCGATGGCGCAATACCTGCTCGGGCCGGAGCATGCCGGGCTGCGCCGGGTCATGGATTTCGTCGATGTCGATTCGGCCAAGTGGACCCAGTACGCGGCGAGCAAGCCGTGGCCGCTGAGCTGGATCTATCGCCGCGAGGGCATGCGCCTGCTGGCCTTTGAGCGGACGGTGGCGGCGGAGCTGGACGCGAGCGTGTTTGTCACTGCCGAGGAAGCGGCGCTGTTTCGCAGCCTCGCGCCGGAAATCGGCGCTGAACGGGTGGTCGCGGTCGCCAATGGTGTCGATACTGCTTATTTCGATCCCGCCCGCGCCTATCCTAATCCCTATCCGGCCGGCGAGCGGGTGCTGGTGTTCACCGGAGCCATGGATTACTGGGCGAATATCGATGCCGTGGAGAGCTTTGCCCGGGAGGTGTTTCCGACGATCCGGCATGCCTGTCCCGAGAGCCATTTCTACATCGTGGGCGCGCGGCCTGCGGCCGCGGTGCAGCGTCTGGCCGAGTTGCCCGGGGTGCGGGTGACCGGAACGGTGCCCGATGTGCGTCCCTATCTTGCCCATGCCCGGCTATCGGTGGCGCCATTGCGCATCGCCCGGGGTGTGCAGAACAAGGTTCTGGAAGCACTGGCGATGGCCAGGCCGGTGGTGGCGACGCCGGCGGCGCTGGAAGGGCTGGTGCCCGCCGCTGAGCTGCAGGGCTGGGCGGCACGGGAGCCGGCAGAACTGGCGTGCCGGGTTCTGGCACTGCTCACCGATGATGCTGAAGGGGAGCGGCTGGGCCGGCTGGGCCGCGCATGGGTGCTGCGCCACTATGATTGGGAGGGCAATCTGGGGCAGATGCTGCCGTTGCTGGAAGGGGAACGGGTGCAGCAGGTCCCGGGAGGCCCTTGCTTCGACTGCGCTCAGCACAAGTGAGTCCACGTAAGACTGGCGGAGGATCACGGATGAAGCTGCATCCTGCCTGGCGTACAGCGTTGCCGGCCTTGGTGCTGGCGCTGACGGCGGTCCTGCTGCTGCAAGGATCGACGATTGCGGCGATGGCGTCGATCTGGTGGCATTTCGAGACCTATACACACGGTCTGCTGGTGGGGCCGATCGCGTTATACATGGTCTGGGTGCGCTGGCCGGAACTGGCGCACCTGCAGCCGCGGGTGGCGCCGTGGGGAGTGGCGGTACTGGCCGTGTTGAGCCTGGCGTGGCTGGTGGCGGATGCGGCCGAGGTGGCGGTGGTGCGGCATTTTGCGGTGGTGCTGAGCATTCCGGCCGTGGTGTATACGCTGCTGGGGCCGCAGGTGACGTGGGCGATGGCGTTTCCGTTGGGTTTTCTGCTGTTTGCGGTGCCGGTGGGTGAGGCGCTGATTCCGCCGCTGCAACAGGTGACAGCATGGTTCACGGTTGAGGGTTTACGCCTGACGGGCATTCCGGTGTGGTGGGAAGGGTTGTATCTGTCGATTCCGGCAGGGCATTTCGAGGTGGCGGAGGCCTGCAGCGGGCTGCGCTACCTGATGGCGTCGGTGGCACTGGGCGTTCTGTATGCCTATCTGACGTATCGCAGTCCGTGGCGGCGCCTGGCCTTCGTGGTCCTGTCGATGGTCATGCCGATTGTCGCCAACGGCATCCGCGCCTATGGGATCGTGATGATCGCCCATCTGAGTGAGATGAAATACGCCACCGGGGTCGATCATCTGATTTATGGCTGGCTGTTTTTCGGGCTGGTGGTGCTGCTGATGTTCTGGATCGGTTCGTTCTGGCGCGAACCGGAGGCGAATCTGGCAGCGGCTGCCGGTTCTGGCGAGCAGGCGGGCGGGGATGATCCTTCTCATGCGGTCAGCCCCGTGCCGGCGGACATCCAGACTCTCAGCTACGGGCTGTGGGTGCTGGCGGTGATACTTGCCACAGCGGTGGGTCCGTTGCTGGCCTGGCCGATGCAGCGCGATATCGATGTCCGGTTGCCAATGCCAGCGCTCACGGCACCGATGGCGATGGCACCCTGGCAGGGACCGGAAGTCGATACCGATGACTGGGAACCTCGCTTCAGCGGCGCCGATGTGGTACTGCGCAGCCGCTACCGCCTGGAGGGCCGGAACGTGCATCTCTATATTGCCTATTACCGTGAGCAACGCCCGGAGGCCAAGCTGGTGAGCAGCCAAAACAGCCTTTATGACCGCAGGATCTGGCGTCCGACCGGCGAGCATGCCTCATCCGCCTGGCTGCCGCAGGCGACACACTTGACGGATGGCCAGCGCCGGCGGCTGGTATGGAGTGGCTACTGGGAAGGCGGGCGCGTGGTGCGTTCGCCCTACGCGGCTAAACTCTGGGAAGCCTGGGATCGACTGAGTGGCGCGCGGCGTGGTTCAGCGCTGGTGGCGGTGGCGGCGGATTATGACCAGCACCCGGATGAAGCACAGGCGGTGCTGCAGCGCTTCATGGCCGCCATGCAGGCGGGCATCGCGGCAACGCTGATGCGGGCGGGCGGGGAGCAGCAGCCTTGAGCGAAACCGCGCCGCTGATCGCGCATATCATTCACCGCCTCGACTATGGCGGTCTGGAAAATGGGCTGGTGAACCTGATCAACCACCTGCCGCCTGAGCGCTATCGTCATGCCATCATCTGCCTGACCGATTACAACCCGGAGTTTCGCCGTCGTATCCAGCGAGCGGATGTCGAGGTGTTCGCTCTGAACAAGCGGGATGGGCATGACCTGGGGTTGTACGGCCGCTGCTGGGCGCTGCTGCGCCGATTACGCCCAGCGATCGTGCATACGCGCGGCCTGGCAACGCTGGAAATGCAGGTGCCGGCACTGCTGGCCGGGGTGCAGGCGCGGGTGCACGGTGAGCATGGCTGGGATCGTGATCTGGCGGCGATTCCAGCGCGGCATCATCGCCTGCGGCGCGTCCTGCGTCCGCTGGTTGGGCATTTCATCGCCCTGTCCGGCGAGATCGAACGCTATCTGCGCGCACAGGTGAAGGTGGAGCCGGCGCGGATCAGCCGGATTCTCAATGGTGTGGATAGCGAGCGCTTTCATCCCGGCCACGACCGTTCGCCATTGCCATCGGGTTTCGCGCCGCCGGATGCCTGGGTGATCGGCACGGTGGGGCGTCTGGAACCGGTCAAGGATCAGGTGAGTCTGGTGCGGGCATTCATCGCTCTGCTGGAGAGGCGGCCCGAGGTGCGCGCGCGCGTGCGGTTGGTGATTGTTGGTGAGGGTTCGCTGCGCGCCGCAATGGAAGCGATGCTGGATGCGGCTGGCCTGCGGGATCTGGCCTGGCTGGCGGGTGCGCGTGACGATGTGCCGCAACTGCTGCGGACGCTGGATCTGTTCGTGCTGCCTTCGCGGGCCGAGGGCATTTCCAACACCATTCTGGAGGCGATGGCCTGCGGTTTGCCGGTGGTGGCGACGGCGGTGGGTGGCAATGGCGAACTGGTGCGCGATGCGCTGACCGGCAGTTTGGTAGCGGCGGGTGATGCCGAAGCCCTGGCGGCGACACTGGCCGGCTATTTGGATGATCCGCAACGGCTGCACGCGCAGGGCGTGGCGGCGCGGCAGCGCATTGAAGCGCAGTTCAGCATGGCGGCGATGGCGGAAGCCTATCTGCGCGTCTATAAAGGCTCCCGTTTATCCTGAGCCTGTCGAAGGGAGGCTGCTTTGACCGTTCATCCTTCGACAGGCTCAGGATGAACGGAAAACACCGTACTGCCGTTCGCCCTGAGCTTGTCGAAGGGAGTCTGCTTTGACCGTTCATCCTTCGACAGGCTCAGGATGAACGGAAAACACCGTACTGCCGTTCGCCCTGAGCTTGTCGAAGGGAGCTTGTCGAAGGAAACTTGTCGGAGGAAACTTGTCGGAGGTAGCAGCGACGATGTGCGGGATCACCGGTATTTTTGACACACGCGATCGGCGCGGGATCAACCGCGACCTGTTGGCGCGCATGAATGATGCCCAACACCATCGCGGTCCCGATGAGACCGGTCTGCACCTGGAGCCGGGCGTGGGCCTGGGCCACAAGCGTCTGTCGATCATCGACCTGTCTACCGGTCAGCAGCCGCTGTGCAACGAGGACGGTTCGGTAGTCGTGGTGTTCAATGGCGAGATCTACAACTTCCAGACGCTGGTGCCGGAACTGGAAGCGCTCGGCCACGTCTTCCACACCCGCAGCGATACCGAGGTGATCGTGCATGCCTGGGAGGCCTGGGGTGAGGCCTGCGTGAATCGGTTTCGCGGCATGTTTGCCTTTGCGTTGTGGGATCGCAACCAGGATACCCTGTTCCTGGCCCGCGACCGTCTGGGGGTCAAGCCGCTGTTCTATGCCCTGCTGCCCGACGGTCAGTTGCTGTTCGGGTCCGAGCTGAAAGCCCTGATGGCGCATCCTGGGCTGGAGCGCAGCATCGATCCCTGCGCGGTCGAGGATTACTTCGCCCTCGGCTATGTCGCCGAGCCGCGCACGATTTTCACCAGCGCCCGCAAACTGCCGCCGGCACATACGCTATGTGTGCGGCGTGGCCAGCCGTTTCCGGAGCCGCGCGAATACTGGGATGTACGCTTCACGCTGAACAACCGCATGAGCGAGGTGGAAGCGCGCGAGGAGTTGATGACGCGGCTGCGTGAGTCGGTGCGGCTGCGCATGATCGCCGAGGTGCCGCTGGGCGCATTTTTATCCGGTGGCGTCGATTCCAGCGCGGTGGTGGCGCTGATGGCCGGCCTGTCTGCCGGGCCGGTCAATACCTGCTCGATCGCCTTCAGCGACCCGGCCTTTAACGAAGCGCATTTCGCGCAACAGGTCGCCGATCGCTACCAGACCCGGCATTTTGTCGATACCGTCGATAGCGATGATTTCGACCTGATCGATACCCTGGCCTGGCTGTACGATGAACCCTATGCCGACAGCTCGGCCATTCCCACCTATCGGGTCTGCCAGCTCGCCCGCCGCCATGTCACTGTGGCGCTGTCCGGTGATGGTGGCGATGAAAGTTTTGGCGGCTATCGGCGCTACCGGCTGCATCTGATGGAAGAGCGTCTGCGGGCGCGCCTGCCGCTGGGTCTGCGCCGGCCGCTGTTTGGGCTGCTTGGGCGGCTGTATCCGAAGGCGGATTGGGCGCCACGGCTGTTGCGGGCCAAGACCACCTTTCAGGCGCTGGCCCGGGATGCGACGCAGGCCTATTTCCATTCCGTGTCGATCCTGCGCGATACGATGCGCCAGCAGCTGTTCTCGGCGGATTTCCGGGCGCAACTGGGTGGCTATGATGCCCTGGAGGTGTTTCGCCGTCACGCCGCCCGGGTCGACAGTGATGAACCGCTGGCGCTGATTCAGTATCTCGATCTAAAAACCTATCTGGTCGGCGATATCAACACCAAGGTGGATCGGGCGAGCATGGCCCATGCGCTGGAGGTGCGCGAGCCGCTGATGGATCACGAACTGGTCGAGTGGCTGGCGACGCTGCCGTCGGACATGAAGGTGCGCGGTCAGGAAGGCAAGTTCATCTTCAAGAAGGCCATGGAGCCCAGCCTGCCCAACGATGTGCTGTACCGGCCGAAGATGGGTTTTGCGGTGCCGCTGGCGCGCTGGTTCCGGGGTCCATTACGGCAACGGGTGCGCGAGGCGCTGACCGGCGAGCGGCTGGCGGATACCGGCTGGTTCGATGCGGCCTATTTGCGCCATCTGGTTGACGCGCATGAATCCGGACGGCGCGATTACAGTGCGCCGATCTGGACCGTGCTGATGTTCGAGGCCTTCCTGCGGCGGCAACAGGCGACCTGAAGAGGAGCGCGCATGACCACGGATGCGGCAGCATTCAAATTGAATTTCACTCTCGCCGGGATCGGCCGGGTGCTGCGGGCCATCGCGACCAATCAGGTGGCAGGCTGGTTTCCCGGCTGGTATGTGCGGATCACCGGGCAGACTGGACGTGGTTCGGAACCGGAGACGCCCGCGCAGGTTGCGGCCTATTTTCGCACCTGCTTCGACGATTACCGGGCGCGCCTGGCGGCAGATGGCGATATCGTCACCTGTCTGGCCGGCAAGACCGTGCTGGAATACGGTCCGGGCGATATGCCGGGTGTAGCGCTGTTGCTGCTGGCGCATGGCGCCGCACAGGTGATTTGCGTTGACCGCTTTCCGATGCTGCACCTGTCGGCGCGCAATGCCGCCGTGCTGGCGGAACTGCTGGCCGGGCTGGATGATGCGGCGCGCGCGCGGGTCCGCGCCTGCCTGCGCGATCCTGACGATCCGGCGCAGGGGTTTCGCCCGGAGCGGCTGCGCTATCAGGTTCAGGCCAGCGGCCTGTCGGAATTGAGCGACGCGGTGGACCTGATCATCTCCCGGGCGGTGTTGGAGCATGTCAATGATCTACCGGCGTCCTTCGCCGACATGTACCGGGCGTTGCGACCGGGCGGGAGGATGCTGCATCAGGTGGATTTGCGCAGCCACGGCCTGCATCGCCAGCACCCGCTGGATTTCCTGGTCTGGCCCGTGTGGCTATGGAACCTGATGTTCTCCAACAAGGGTACGCCGAATCGCTGGCGGGTTGACCGCTACCGGGCACTGGTGGCGCAAAGCGGGTTTGTCGACATCCAGGTCGAGGCGACGCATCGCCTGGAATCAGCGCGGGTCGAAGCGATTCGCGCGCATCTGGCCGCACCGTTTCGCACCCTGCCCGCCGAGGATCTGGCCTGGTTGGGCTGCTGGCTGGCCGGGCGCAAGCCGTCCGGCGCTACGGTATGAAAATCGACCCTGACCTTCACCGATCCCAACCCTGAATTCCATGCGCATTCTTCATATTCTTGATCATTCGCTGCCGCTGCACAGTGGCTATACCTTCCGCACCGCAGCCATTCTGCGCGAGCAGCGGCGGCTGGGTTGGGAGACCTTCCATATCACCAGCGCCAAGCAGGGTGCGGTGGCAGCACTGGAGGAAAGCGCCGCTGGTCTGCATTTTTTGCGCACGCCGCCGGAAACGGCGATCTGGGCACGCTGGCCGGTGCTGAATCAGGTGGCGGTGGTGAGCGGTCTGGAGCGCCGGTTGGCGGACGTGGTCGAGCAGGTGCGGCCCGATCTGCTGCACGCTCATTCGCCGGCCCTGAATGGTCTGGCGGCGCTGCGGATCGCCCGGCGTTTCAAGCTGCCGCTGGTGTATGAAGTACGCGCCTTCTGGGAAGACGCAGCGGTGGATCACGGCACAACGCGTGAGGGCAGTCTGCGTTATCGCCTGACCCGGGCGCTGGAAACCCATGTGCTGCAGCGGGCCAGTGCGGTGACCTGCATTTGCGAGGGTCTGCGCAACGATATCGTGGCGCGCGGCATCCCGGCCGGAAAGGTCACGGTGATTGCCAATGCCGTGGATGTCGAACAGTTCAGCCTGGGCGGTGCACCTGATCCGGAGTTGCGGGCGCAGCTCGGTCTGGATGGGACGCGGGTGCTGGGTTTCATCGGCAGTTTTTACGCCTACGAAGGGCTGGCGTTGCTGCTGGAGGGCCTGCCAGGTTTGCTCAAACAGCGGCCTGAGGTGCGGCTGCTGCTGGTGGGCGGTGGACCGCAGGAGCAGGCGCTGCGCGAGCAGGCGCGGGCGCTGGGCGTGGCCGATCGGGTGGTGTTTACGGGCCGGGTGCCGCATGCCGAGGTCAATCGCTACTACGATCTGATCGATGTGCTGGTGTATCCGCGCCTGTCGATGCGCCTGACCGAACTGGTCACGCCGCTGAAGCCGCTGGAGGCGATGGCACAGGGGCGGCTGTTCATCGCCTCCGACGTCGGCGGTCACCGGGAATTGATCCGCGATGGCGAGACCGGGGTGCTGTTCCGCGCTAGCGATGCCGCTGATCTGACCGCGAAAGCACTGGACCTGTTGAGCCAGCCCGAACGCTGGCCGGCGTTGAAGGCCCGTGGCCGGCGCTTCGTCGAGGAGGAGCGGACCTGGCGCAATAGCGTTGCGCGCTATGCGGATGTGTACACGACGCTGCGGGTGGTGCGATGACGGCGAACCCAGCCGAATGGCCTGGCATCCTGATGAGCGGGCCGTTGCCGCCACCGCCTGGGGGCATGGCCAGTGTACTGGCGATGCTGGCCGAATCCTCTCTGGCCAGGCGGGTCCGGCTGGAGCTGTTCGATACCGCCAAGCGCACCCCGGAAGGCCGGTCGGCCTGGCAGGGCTGGGTGGCGCGCGCAAGCCTGATGCGGCGCTGGTGGCGCCAACTCGGTGAACTGCCGGCGGCGATCGCCCATATCCATACCTGCAGCGGTTTAACGTTCTTTCTGGATGGCCTGCTGGCGACGCTGGCGCGGGCGCGTGGTGTCCGGGTCATTCTGCATGTGCATGGCGCCCGCTTCGATACCTTTCTTGACACGCTGGATCCGTTGCGCCGGCGTTGGGCACAGCAGATCGCGCGCCGCGCCGATCGGGTGGTGGTGTTGTCCGAGGAATGGCGCCAACGCCTGCAGACGCGTCTGCCCGGTGCGCGGCTGGACATCATCGAAAATGGCGTGCCGGTGCCGCTGCCGGTGTCGCGTCAGTACGAATCCGGTCCCGTGCGGGGCATTTTTCTCGGCTCCATCGGCCGGCGCAAAGGTGTGCCGCAATTGATTGAGGCGTTGGTCCAGGCCGCTGACGGCATCAGTCTGCGCCTGGCGGGCGATGAGGAATATCCGGGTGACAGGTCCGCCATGCAGGCGCTGGCGCAGCAGCACGGGGTCGCGACGCGTCTGGAATTTGTTGGCGCAGTGAGCGGCACCGCCAAGGAAGCATTCCTGCGCGAGGCCGATTTCTTCGTGCTGCCGTCGTTGGCCGAGGGCCTGCCGATCAGTCTGCTGGAGGCCATGGCCAGTGGGCTGCCGGTGATTGCCACCACGGTGGGCGCTGTGCCGGCGGTGATCGAGCCCATGCGCAATGGCCTGCTGGTGGCGCCCGGCGCAGTAGTCGAGCTGCGTCAGGCGATGGAACGGCTGGCTGCCGATCCCGTATTGCGCAGCCGTCTTGGCGCGGCTGGGCGGGAAACCTGTATCGCGCGCTATGGTGTGGACCGTATGGCCGATGCCTGCGCGGCGCTTTATGCTGAACTGTGTCCGGCATTTGACTGGACGGTTTCTGGATTCCCGCCTTCGCGGGAATGACGCGGGCGGGGGAAAGTTTCAATGTCAAGACACCTTCTGGATTCCCGCCTTCGCGGGAATGACGGTCATCCAGAGGGGACTGGAGGATAGCGCCTTGATCCAGGCCGACGGGTATACCCGGTTCGTAGCGAATCTGCTGTTTCCGCTGCACGAGCGCCTTAAGGGGCATGATTCAGTACGACTGCGGCGCGAGCTGGAGGAGACGCAATGGTGGCCGGTCGAGCGTCTGCGCCACTTGCAACTGACTCGGCTGCAAGCCATGCTGACCGAGGCAGGTCGCCATGTGCCCTATTACCAGCGGCTGTTTGCCGAGTGCGGTTTTGATCCCGCCGCCGTGCACAGTCTGGCGGATTTGTCGCGTCTGCCGTTTCTGACCAAGGCCGTGATCCGCGCGAACACCGAGGCGCTCAAGCACGAGCAGGCGCGTGGTCTGGCGCGCTTCAACACCGGTGGCAGTTCCGGCGAACCCCTGATCTTCTTCATCGGCACTGAGCGGGTCAGCCATGACGTTGCGGCAAAGTGGCGCGCAACCCGCTGGTGGGGCGTGGATATTGGCGATCCGGAAATCGTGGTTTGGGGTTCGCCCATCGAACTGGGTGGACAGGATCGCATCAAGGCACTGCGCGATCGCCTGTTGCGGACGCGCCTGTTGCCGGCTTTTGAAATGAGCGAAGCCAGGCTGGATAGCTTCGTGGAGGCAATCCGCGCCATGCGGCCGCGCATGCTGTTTGGCTATCCGAGTGCGCTGAGCCACATCGCCCGCCATGCCGAGAAGCGCGGCCAGCGTCTCGATGATCTGGGCATCGCGGTGGCCTTCGTCACCAGTGAACGCCTGTATGACGAGCAGCGCGCTACGATCACGCGTGTGTTTGCCTGTCCAGTAGCTAATGGCTATGGGGGTCGCGATGCCGGGTTTATCGCCCATCAGTGTCCGCAGGGCGGCATGCACCTGACCGCCGAGGATGTGATTGTCGAAATCGTCGATGCCGAAGGTCAGGGAGTGCCGGTCGGCGTAGCCGGCGAAATTGTGGTGACCCATTTGGCGACTCGCGATTTTCCGTTCATTCGTTATCGGACCGGTGATATTGCGGTGCTGGATGACCAGCCCTGTGCCTGTGGGCGTGGCTTGCCGCTGCTGCGCGAAATTCAGGGACGCACGACAGATTTCGTGGTGGCCGCTGATGGTACGGTGCTGCACGGGCTGGCGCTGATTTACACCCTGCGTGACATCGCGGGCATCGAATCCTTCAAGATCATCCAGGAATCGCGCGAGTGGCTGCGGGTGCAGGTGGTGCCGGGGGAAGGTCTGGATCTGGCTGCGGCGACCGCACGTATCGAACGTGAATTCCGCGCCCGCTTGGGTGCCGGGGTGCGGGTTGAGGTAAGCGCGGTCGCGGTGATCGCTGCCGAGGCCTCGGGCAAGTACCGCTATGTGGTCAGCAAGGTTGCTCCGGGCTGAACCATGCGCGACCTGATCCTGCTGCCCCTGGTCCTGATTGCTGCTGCCGTCGGCCTGGCGCATCCCTGGCAGGGCATTCTGGGCTGGGTGTGGGTGAGCGTGATGAATCCGCACCGGCTGACCTGGGGCTTCATGAGCAGTGCCCCCGTGGCGGCGCTGATCGGTGGCTGCGTACTGGTGGGTCTGTTCATCTCGCGTGATCGCAAGTCGCTGCCGCTGGTCGCGCCGGTTGGCTGGCTGATCCTGTTCATGATCTGGGTCAGCGTGACTTCGGTGTTTGCCCTGTTCCCGGACGAGGTCTACCCGATGTGGGACAAGGTCATGAAAATCATGTTCATGACCCTGGTGGCGACGGCGGTGCTGGAAACCCGCCAGCATGTGCATGCCCTGATCTGGATGCTGGTCATTTCACTGGGCTTTTTTGGCGTCAAGGGTGGCCTGTTCACTCTGGCGCATGGCGGCCATTATCAGGTGCGGGGCCCCGATAGCAGTTTCATCGGTCCCAATAATGAACTGGCGCTGGCGCTGGTGATGAGTATTCCACTGATGCGCTATTGCCAGTTGCAGTTGCAGGCACAGGTGCAGGCGCAACAGGTCTGGCTGCGGCGGGGCCTGATCGTGGCCATGCTGCTGACCGGGCTGGCGGTGCTGGGCAGCCAGTCGCGCGGTGCCTTGGTGGCGGTCTCGGCCATGGCGCTGGCGCTGTGGTGGAACAGTTCGCGCAAGCTGGCGCTGGGCGTGGCGCTGGTGTTTCTGTCGCCGCTGATGCTGCTGTTCATGCCCGACAAATGGTGGGATCGGATGGCCACCATTCAGACCTACCATGAGGATGAGTCGGCGCTGGGTCGGATCAATGCCTGGAAAATGGCCTGGAACCTGGCGCGCGATCGTTTCTTCGGCGGTGGCTTCGAGATCTACAACGATTACGTCTTCCGTTTGTACGCGCCGACTCCCGAGGATGTGCATGCCGCGCACAGCATCTATTTCCAGGTGCTTGGCGAGCATGGCTTTGTTGGCCTGTTGATCTATCTGGCCTTTTGGATCTCGGTCTGGCGGACGACCCGCTGGGTACAGCGCAACGCGGTTGGTGAGGAGTGGCGCTGGGCGGCCGATCTGTCCGGCATGGTGCGAGTCAGCCTGATTGGCTATGCGGTCGGCGGAGCCTTTCTCAGCCTGTCCTACTTTGATCTGCCGTATTACCTGATGGTGGCAATGGTGGTGGTGCGCTATAAGCTGATGCTTGATCAAGCAGCGGTGCCGTATGGGTTGGTTCCGGGCGCAGGATGGCTGCGCAAGGCCGGTTCATCCAAAGGCAACGGAGCGCAGCGATGAGTGCTACGGGTCTGCTTTATCGCCTGCTGGCACCCGCCGGTGTCCGTGGTCAGCTGGTAGTGCTGATTTTTCACCGGGTGCTGCCCGAGCCCGACGCGCTGCGTCCGGGTGAACCCGATCTGGCGGAATTCAGTCGACAGATGCGCTTCTGGGCGCGCCATTTTCAGGTGTTGCCGCTGCTGGAGGCAGCGCAACGGCTGGCCGAGGGACGCCTGCCCGCCGCAGCGGCCTGTATTACCTTTGACGATGGCTATGCGGATAATCTCGACGTGGCCACGCCGGTTCTGCAGGCGCTGGGTTTGCCGGCTACCTTGTTCGTGGCCAGCGGGTTTCTGGATGGCGGGGTGATGTGGAACGACCTGCTCATCGAGGCATTGCGCCAGGCGCCCGGTACGGCATTGGATTTGACGGCGCTGGGTTTGGGCGTGCTGCATCTGAACGCACCGGGAGGGCGTGCCGCTGCTGCTGCTGAACTGTTGCAGCGGATCAAGCGCCAGCCGCTGGCGCAGCGCGCGGCACTGGCCGAAGCGGTGCTGGCCGCCTCCGGCGGAGTACGGCCAACGCTGATGCTGAGCACGGCGCAGTTGCGCCGCATGGCTGGACTGGATTGGGAGATCGGTGCGCACACCGTGCGGCATCCCATTCTCGACGTGCTGCCCGATGCACAGGCCCGGCAGGAAATCCGCGACAGCAAGCAGTATCTGGAGCAGTTGCTTGGTCAGCCGGTGCGCAGCTTTGCCTACCCGAATGGACGGCCTGGCCAGGATTACGCCGCGCGACATGTGGCCATGGTCCGCGAGGCGGGTTTTAGCGTGGCGGTCTCGACACGCCTGGCGGTAGCCCGCAGCGGTGACGACGTGCTGCAACTGCCGCGCTTTACGCCCTGGGACCGTCAGCCGCTGGCCTATGCGGCGCGAGTGGCGCGGGCGCTGCTTTGAGTCAACGACCATAGCACTACCATTGCAGGATGAGTTGGATGAAAGTCCTTGCATTCTGGGGCATTTGGAGAACGCTAGGGTTTTACGCACCTGTCGCCCGAGACGCTGGCGCAGAGTGATATTGAAATGCTCGATGTGCTGGGTCGGACTGCGCCTGGCGTCGTAAGTGACCTCATGTCGGCACGGTCGCAGAATGTGGTTTAGCACTGTGTTGCCGCAATTGATTGTTCCCCTCAACCAAATGAGAGTAAGAGCATCATGATATTAATTCGACAGGCAATTACAAGAGTTCTAAGCGTTTTCGGGTATGAGCTTTGTCGGCTATCTCCACTTGAGCGTCCTACTCTCCCCGAAAATGTACGTCTTAACTATAAAGACGCCCAGATTTATAGAGCACTGACAGCGCAAGGTCAGTTGTCAATCGAGGGGGCGCGATTCCTGTCCGATCTTGTCCGCTCCTGTGATCCTCAGCGACCCATCGTAGAAATTGGATGCCTCTATGGTTATTCAACACAGGTCGTATGCCTTGCGAAGCACCCTAGGCAACGACTTTATTCGGTCGATAACTTTTCTTGGAACTCACTTGGTATTTCTCGAACAGCCCATCTGTTGGCTACCCGCAAGAGGCTTCAGGAGTATATCGAGACGCAAAACGTGCATCTTTTTGAGGGTTCTGCAGAAATGTTTTATTCGCAGTATTGCGATCTGGCTCCAGCACTATTTTTTTGCGATGCCGATCATTCTTATAAGGCGGTTACAGACGATATTGCATGGGCAAAATCGGTCGGTGCTAGCATCATTTGCGGGGATGATTATGCACCTCAGCATCAAGGCGTTGTGGCTGCAGTGGATGAGAATGGGGGGGCACATGAAGTCCATGGGCGCGTATGGAGGCTTTAATCGCTGAGTATGTCCATAGCGCGCGCGGTAAGGTGCAGATAAGCACGATCGTGGCCTATGCGGCGCGGGTGGCGCGGGCGCTGCTTTGAGTCAGTGGATAGTGGTCAGTTTTCGCCTTCAGGAGGCCGCACCTTGGAACGACGCGCGCGTGTGATCGCCTTGTATCTGCCGCAGTTTCATCCCATTCCGGAAAACGATCTCTGGTGGGGCAAGGGGTTTACCGAGTGGACCAATACCGCCAAGGCCAAGCCGCTGTTTTTTGGCCACCGGCAGCCGAATTTGCCCGCCGACCTGGGTTTTTATGACCTGCGGGTGCCCGATGTCCGCGAGGAACAGGCACGTCTGGCGCAGTGCTATGGTGTCGAGGCGTTTTGTTATTACTACTACTGGTTCAACGGCAAGCGCCTGCTGGAGCGGCCGCTCGACGACATGATCCGTTCCGGAGTCCCGGATTTTCCATTCTGCCTGTGCTGGGCGAACGGTTCCTGGACCGGAATCTGGCATGGCGCCGCCAACCGCATTCTTCAGGAGCAGACCTATCCGGGCCGCGAGGATGACGAGCGGCATTTTCACGAAGTCCTGCTGCCAGCGCTGAGCGATCGCCGTTATCTGAAAATCGATGGCAAGCCGCTGGTCGCGGTGCACGCGCCACAGGAACTGCCGCATGGCCGGGCGCTGACCGATACCTGGCGGCGGCTGGCTCTGGCTGCGGGTATTGGTGAGATTCACTTGCTCGGTTTTGGCCCACAGGGTTACTGGCGGCCCGCCGAGCAGGGTTTTGATTCCGGTTGTTCTGCTAACCTGCCGGGCTTGCGACCCTGGGTGCCCTGGAGTCGACCGGTGCGCAAGCTGCGCTTTAAGGTTCAGCACTGGCTGCGTCGCCCTACCATCTACCGTTATCGCGAGGAGAGCTTGCGCCTGCTCGACGCGCAGTTGCACGCCGACTTTTTTCCGGTCGTCATCCCCAATTGGGACAACACGCCGCGTTCGGGGCGCAAAGGCCGAGTGCTGCATGGTGCGCATCCGGATCTGTTTGGCGCGATGATGCGCGCCGCTATTGCCAAGGTTGCGCACCGCACGCCCGGGCAGCGCCTGATCATCCTGAAATCCTGGAACGAATGGGCCGAGGGCAACTACGTCGAGCCGGACTTGGAATTTGGTCATGGCTGGCTGGAGGCGATCGCGGATGCAGTTCTGAAGGACGGCTAGCCCCGAGTTGATGAGTTTGTTTTAACCTTTAACCTTTAAACGCTGCCCCAGTTGCACGATTTCTGGCCACAGGGGGTGATCAATGGCGCGCAACCCGGCCAGATACAGGCCGCTGAGCAGGCCACCGAGCAGTGCCAGCAGTAGCAAATCGGGCAGGTGACCCTGCAACAGGGTCGTCCCGATCCAGGCAATGCCGGCCAGCAGCAGGCCAAGCAGCAGGCCTGGACCCGCGGCAGCCGGCACCTGCCGTGCACTGATTCCCAGCACCCGCTGCATCAGCAGCAGATGCACCGGGATCAGCAGCAGTTGTTCAGCAACCGGTACGAACGCAACCCAGACCAGGCCATGACCCGCGACCAGATACAGACCGGTGGCGCGGATCAGTACGGTGCCAAAGGCCAGGAGCATGACCAGTCTGGGATGACCCAGCGCCAGATACACCTGGCCATTGAGGGCGAAGGGTGCGTTCAGTGCTGCTGCCAGGCACAGGGGCGCCACCAGGGCAATGCTCTCGTCCCATTTGTGGCCATACAGCACGGGAATCAGCAGCGGCGCCAGCCCGGACAGCACGCCAAAGAACGGCAGCGCCACGCCGGTCAGCAGGCGTACGGCGTGTAGTAGTGGCTCGTCGAGCGCTGTGCCGCGATGGTGTATGCGCGAGAAAAACGGCAGGGCCGTGTAGTAGGCCGCCGGTCCAGCCACGGCATAGAACAGGTTGACCGTGCCCTGGGCGCGGCTGAATAGGCCCACAGCACGCATATTGATCAGTCGTCCGAGCATCAGGTCGTAGAGGCCACGATTCAATTCATCGAGCATTGCGCCGCCGGTGGACAGCAGACCAAAGTTGAGCGGCGCCCGCCAGCCGCGCCAGCTAGGCAACCAGGGCAGACCCGCAGGTCGGAACCAGGTCGCGATCAGGATCGAGACCAGCGTGCCGGCAATGCTCGCCCAGGCTAGACTGAGCGCGCCCATCCCGAGCATCGCCAGCGTAATTGCGGTGACGCTGTGCGCCAGGGTTGAGCCAATGCCGGCGATGGCCTGTTTTTCGGCTTCCAGATTGCGGCGCAGCAGACTGAGGCTTAGCGAGCCGAACGGAATCAACAGCATGTTGAACGCCAGCAGTTGCAGTACCGTAGCGACCTGGGGCTCGCGGTAGAAGCGTGCTGCGGGCATGCTGAGCAGCGCCAGCAGCGCGCCAACCAGCCAGGACACCGCCAGCATCAGGCCAAGAACCGCGCGAAGTTTCTCCTCGCTGAGTTCCGGCTCGCGTACCAGGTAGTTACCGGTACCCAGATCACGCAGCAGGTGGGCCATGCCGACCAGTACCGCCGCGATCGAATAAATGCCAATCTCCGCCGGGGCCAGCACCCGGGCAATCAGGATAGAGGCCACAAACTGGATCAGGACCGTGGCGTTCGAGGACAGCAGGGTGATAAGGATGGAGCGGCGTGCGCTGTTCATGGATCTCTAAGTGCCAAGAAGCCGTCGCCGCAGCGCCACCGGTCCGTAGCTGAGCGCTCCGCCGATCAGACAGCGCAGCCGGTGTTTCCAGCGCTGTGCTGCCGGGCGGGCTGCGCCATGGTGCCAGGCCAGTGCCAGCCAGTCGCGGGCCCTGGTGCACTCGTGGGTGCGCAGCGCCGCCAATCCCAGGTTCAGCGCCTGCACGGCAAGGCGGTCGGCGACCTGCTGCCGGATAGCGGCGGGCAATTCCGCACCGCTTAGCAGGCGCTGCAGGGCATCAGTCAGACCGGCAAGGGCATCCGTGTTGCGGGAATGGCTGGTGGGGAATTCACGGCGTTGCGCCAGGATGCGGCTATCGCAGGCGAAGGGTCCGAGTAGCGCCAGTCGCGCTGCCAGCAGCCAGTCCTCGCCGCCGTGGCGTAGCGTGGGATCGAAGCCGCCGGCCTGCTCGAATGCCGTCCGTCGCAACAGCCAGGTACTGGGTACCTGACAGAACAGATCATCGAGCAGGGGGGTGACCTGATCCTCGGCGATCAGCAGGCGCGTCGTTACCGCCGTTCGACCCTTCGACTGTTCGATAAGCTCACAGCTCAGGGCGAACGGAAAACACTGCTGTTCGCCCTGAGCCTGTCGAAGGGAGTCTGTCGAAGGGGCCGTTATCCTCGCATCAACCGGCTGGCTGGCCAGGCGCGCCAGTACCGGGCCACGGCTGAAGCCTGGGGGGCCGGCCAGTTCGCCAAAGCCAACATAATTGCAAAAGGCCAGCGGCGCACCCGGACAGGCATGCAGCAGTGCGACTTGATGAGCCAGCTTGTCCGGCAGCCACAGGTCGTCGCTGTCGAGAAAGGCGATGAATTCGCCACGGCTGGCGGATACGCCGTGATTGCGCGCGGCGGCCTGGCCCTGGTTGCGCTGGTGCAGATAACGTACCGTCGGCGCGTAGCGGGCGACCACGGCAGCGGTGTCATCGGTCGAGCCGTCGTCGACGACTACGATATCCAGCGGGCGATAGGACTGTGCCAGAACACTGTCCAGGGTTGCAGCAATCCAGCGACCGGCATTCCAGGCCGGAATCACCACGGCCACAGTAGCGGCAGCCGGGCTCACGCGCTGTTGTCCGGGCCGGATTCGTCAAGCAGCGCGCGGTACAGGCGCGCGTATTCAGCGGCAACCCGTTCCATGGCGTAACGCTCCTGTACCCAGGCGCGGCCGGCTCTGCCCATGGCCTGACGGACGGCGGGATCGGTAGCCAGTGCGGCGATTGCTGCCGCCAGAGCATCGCGATCACCCGCCGGCACGTAATGGCCATGTACGCCATCCTCGAACAGTTCGGCCATGCCGCCGATGCGCGAGGCGACCACCGGTACCTGCATGGCCAGCGCTTCCACGACCGTGCGCCCGAAGGCCTCGTACCAGATCGAGGGCACTGCCACCAGATCAAAGGCGGCCACGATCGGTTCGGGATGGGTGATGAAGCCAGCGAAGCGCACGCGCGCCTCCAGGCCCAGCCGGGCGGCTTGCGCCTCCAGTTCGGGGCGCTGGGGGCCATCGCCGATCAGCACGGCGACGACTTCGCCAGGCAGGGTGGCTAGCGCATCGAGCAGATGCTGTACGCCCTTTTCGCTGGACAGGCGACCGAAATAGCACACCACGCAATGGCGGTCGCTGAAACCGAAGTGGGCACGGGTTGACTGCCGTTCCGCTGGCGTTGGCAACTGTTCGGGCACGCTGATGCCGTTGTAAATCACTCGCAGTCGGGTGGCGGAAAAACCGTATTCAGCGATCAGGCGCGGGGGGTAATCGTCCCGGTTGACCGACACGGTCAGATGCAGGCAGCGCGCCCAGATACGCCCAACCAGCAGATCTGGCAGACGCCAGAGTTGCGGGGCGCGCAGCCGGCCGCCGAGCCACTGGCGGCGCGGGATCAATTCAGCCGGGTCGGGCATGGCCCGCATGCTGCCGATGAGACGCGCACGGCTGGCCAGCCGCGCCAGCAGTGGAATCAGCCACATGCCGCGCCGCCAGGAGATATTGAAGTGCAGCAGCCGGGCATTCAGGGTGCGCAGGACCGGCCAGGCCACACGCAATTTGCTGAGCAACGCGCGTTCCGGAGCCCAATCCACCCAGCGCACGCTCAGGCTACGCGCGGCGGCTTCGGCGGCAAAAGGGGTCTGACGCAGCGCTGGCTCGGCCAATAGCAGTACCCGTTGTCCTTGGGCAGCCATACGTCCGGCCAGATCAAGCAGCGAGCGTTCCGCGCCGCCAAAGCCGGCTGAACCCAAGGGCAGGTAAACCAGATCCCAGGTCCAGACAGCGGCTCTCGTGCTGAGCGCAGTCGAAGCATTGGCACTGATACGGTTGATGGGCAGTGTCATGGCGGGCCTAGCGCGCTAGCTGATAGTCGGGGGCGTGGTCGCGCAGCCAGAATTCCAGCATGGCCAGAATCCACACCAGTTCGCCGTAATAGCCGGGATGGGCAGCCAGCAATTCGGTTTTCAACTGCTCCAGAAAGTGTGCGTCGACGATGTTGCGTCCGGCGAAGCTGTCGAGCGCATCAAAAGCCAGGTGGCGCAGCGCGGCGTGGCGCAGGGTCCAGACGCCAAACGGCAGACCAAAGCCCTGTTTCTTTTTGGTGATGATCGCCGCTGGCAGGAACTCGCGCAGCGCCTCCTTGAAAAACCAGCGCAGTCGCAGGCCTTTGAGCTTATAGGCCACGGGCAGGCGCAGCGAGAAATCGATCAGCTCGTCGGCAAGCAGCGGGAAGGCGACCGTGATTCCGGCCAGCGCAGCGGTACCGCAGACCTTGGGCAGGTCGTTATCGGCCAGGGTGTGCTTCCATTCATAAGCCAGCAGGCGATTGAGCGGTGCGGCCTCGGGCAGTTGCCAGTAGGCGGCATGCTGATCGCGATCGGGCTGGGCAGGATCGATGCGCTGGCGGAACGCTGCGCTGAGGACCCGTTCCGGGCCGAGCTGCATGAGCAGGTTATAGCGGTGCAGACGTTCGGGCAGCGGCACCCGGGCTTGCTGGACATAGCTGGCCAGTTTGCCGATCAGCGGCAGGCGCGCGACACGCGGGCTGGCGGCGAGCGGTTCAAGCACATGCTGGCGCAGTGCGGCGGGCAGTTGTTCGTACCCGCCCAGAATGCGCTGTCGGGCGTAGCGGGCATTGCCGGCGAACAGTTCGTCGCCACCATCGCCAGCGAGCAGGGTGTCGATGCCATCGGCGCGGGCAATGCGCGCACAGTGATAAGCCGGTACCGCCGAGGAATTGCCAAAGGGTTGGTCATAATGGCAGGCGACCTGCGGCATGCTGTCGCGCACGTCGTCCGGGGTCAGGTAATAGGCGCGGTGTTCCAGGCCAAAATGGGTGGCGGCGATGCGTGCGTAGGCCATTTCGTCGTAGCCGTCGGCATCGAAACCGATCGAATAGGCGTGCACCGGTGCGGATCGTGACCGCGCCAGCAGGCCGCTGACCGTGGAACTGTCGGTGCCGCCGCTGAGAAAGGTGCCCACCTGGCCGCCCGTCTGGGCTTCGCGCTGCACCGCCTGTTCCAGCAGCTGGCGAAATTCATCACGCAGCGCGGCGAAATCCGCGTGTGCCGGTTCCTGAAACAGCGGCTGCCAGTACGGGCGCAGTTCGACACCGGTGCGGTCCAGACGCAGACAGTGCGCCGGTGGCAGGCGGTGCACATCGCGAAACACGGTTGCCGGCGCCGGAATCATGTAGTACAGCAGGTAGGTGAACAGTGCCTGTGGATCAATCCGGTCGGCGTTGCCGAGGGCATCGGCGCGCGTGGCGAAGGCGATGCGGGCGCCGTCCAGGCGATAGCACCAGCCATGCGTACCCATGCGGTCATTGGCCAGCAGGACCCTGGCGGTGGTGCAGTCGATGAGTGCCAGAGCAAAGCTGCCGCGCAATGAGTCCAGAAACGCCGCGCCGGCGCGGGCATGACGGGCAGCGAGCTGCGCGGCCGTGAGCGGTGTGTCGCCGTCGCGGGCGCGTCCGCGCAGGATCAGCAGCGTACCGTCAGCGAGTGCGATATCGGCCGTTGCATGACCCGGTTGCAGGCGCAGGCCGGGTGCATTCCAGTCGCCGGTCACAGTGCGCGTCGGGGTGGCCGTGGCATCGAGTTGGTCGAGGTCGATTTCGCAGAGCATGGCGGTGGTGGCAGGTGAAAAGCGGACGAATGAGGTTAAAGGCTAAAGGTTAAAGGCTAAAGGTTAAAGAGTGCAGCGATGAGTTTGTTTTGGCTTTAACCTTTGGCCTTTAATACTACGGTGGCATTATAGGCACACCTTGAAAACTGCCGGCGCGATTTGTTTTTCGCTATTCATCGATTGAAAGCAACGCAAGTCTGGAAACTGTATGCGAATTCTGTTGCTGTGCGACCGTTTTCCTGATTCCTACCGCGATGGCCTGCTGCTGCGGGTGCTGCACCTGGTGCGGCAGTTGCGCGCGCAGCATGCGATAGATCTGCTCTGTTTCCATTCCGGCGTTCCGGAGGGGGAAACGGTGGCCCTGTTTAATCGCGTGCGGACTGTGGCGCCACCGGATGTGCGGCCCGGTGCGGGCTGGCTGGCGCCGCTGCTGGATTGGAACCCGCGTCAGCTTTATCCCCATAGCAGCGCCCTGGCGCATGTGCTGGAACACGAGTTGATGCCTGCTGATTACGATGTGATCTGGGATGCGGGCGCGAGCCTGTTTCCGCATCTGTCGCCGCGCTGGCGCTCGGTACCGCTGGTGGCCGATCTGGTCGATGACATGGTGCTGACCTTTGGGCGCGAGGTCCGGCTGGCCGAAAGCTGGTTGCAGCGTGCCCGGATCTGGAAGTATCGGATTCTGCATTGGGGGTTCGAGCGCTATTGCATGCGCCGCGCGGCGATGTGCGTTGTGGTGTCGGAGGAAGATGCGGCCATGTTCCGCCGGGTATCGCCGCAGGTGCCGGTGGTGGTGGTGGCCAATGGCGTCGATGTCGATTATTTCGCGCCGCTGCCGGTAATGATGCAGCCAAACCGGCTGGTGTTCGAGGGCAGCATGGCATTCCCACCCAATCAGGATGCAGCGCAATTCCTGACGGGCGAGATTTTGCCCTTGATCTGGCGGCTGCGGCCGGATGTCTGCCTGACCCTGGTCGGGCGCGATCCGCCGCCGGCGCTGCGGGCATTGCAAAATGAGCGCATACAGGTGACCGGTGCGGTGCCCGATGTGCGGCCGTTTGTCGCCGAGGCGGCGCTGTTCGTCTGTCCGCTGCGCTCCGGGGCCGGGATCAAGAACAAGCTGTTGCAGGCCTGGGCGATGGGCAAGGCGGTGGTGGCTACGCCGCTGAGCGTCGGTGGCTTGGCGGCGCGTGAGGGTGACAACATCGTGCTGCGCGAGGGTGCGCCGGCGCTGGCCGAGGCGGTGCTGGAGTTGCTTGACGCGCCGGAGCGCTGCCAGGCGCTCGGCGTGGCGGCGCGCAATACGGTGCTTGAGCAGTACACATGGTCGCGGCAGGCGGTAGCCTTTGCGCGCATCCTGGAACAGGCGGCGCGGGCCGGGCGGGAGTAGCGGCGATGCGGATCGGCATTGATGCCAGCAGCCTGCTGTGTGCCGAGCCCCGCGGCGAGGGCAAGAGTCTGCTGCGGCTGTATCAGGAAATCGCGCGGCTGCGGCCGGACTGTTCCTTCGTGCTGTTTGGTCTGCCCGGTCTGTTCCAGTCGCCGCCGCTGCCCGGCAGCCGGATCGTGACCTTCGACTGTCCGGGTTTTCGCTGGAACAGTTGGGAGAACCTGGGTCTGCCCTGGCAGGCGTGGCGGGCTGGCCTTGATGTGCTGCACTGCGCCAGCAGCGGTGCGCCGTTCTGGTCGCCGCTCCCGGTGGTGATGACGGTGCATGATCTGATCCCGCTGCTGTTTGATGATGGCCAGACGGCGGCCGCGCGCGCGGGTTTCCAGCGTCGTCTCGGGTGCGGGGTGCGGGGTGCGCGCCACATTATTGCCGTATCGGCCAGCACCCGCCGTGATCTGGAAGCGCGGTTTCCGGCCAGCGTGGGCAAGACCACGGTGATTCACTGGGGCAGTGACCCGGCACCAGTCACTGCAGCGAGCGCGCCACCTTTTCCAGTGCCCTATGTGCTGGCGCTGGGCGGCGCTGCACCGCGCAAGAATACGCCGGCGGTGGTGCGGGCCTTCGCGCGGCTGGCGCCGGCCTTTCCCCGGCTGCACCTGGTCATCGTCGGTCTGGGTCATCCTGGCGCCCGGGCGGCGATTGAAACCCTGGCGGCGGACTGTGGCATCGCTGAGCGGCTGGTTCTGCCGGGTTTCGTATCCGAAGCGCTGCTGACGGCCTGCTATCAGCACGCCAGCGCCCTGTGTTACCTGTCGCTTTATGAAGGCTTTGGTCTGCCCCTGCTGGAGGCGATGGCGCAGGGCGTGCCGGTGGTGGCATCCAACCGAGCGTCGATTCCCGAGGTGATCGGCCCAGCCGGGATCAGCGTGGATCCTGATGATCTGGACGCAGTGGCGGCGGCGCTGAGCGGCGTGCTGGCGGATCCGGCTGGACGGTCGCAGGCAGCAGCGCGGGCGCGGGACTGGGCGGGACGGTTTTCCTGGCGGGAAACGGCGATGCAAACCCTGGCGGTGCTGGAGCAGGCGGCACGCTGTTCTGAGCCTGTCGAAAGGCGCCGGTGACGGTTGACTTGTGCTGAGCGACTTGCCCTGAGCGTAGCCGAAGGGAGTCGAAGCAACGATCGGTTACGGTGGGCTGAGTCGCAGGCGTGGGATTGCGCCCTGGTGCAGCGACAGGTGCAGGAATGGTGGCGTATCGAAGAGGGCCAGTTGCCCCGGTCCGACGCGCAGAAAAGTCGCCGTGCCCAGGCGCAGCGTGCCCAGGCGCGCGTGGGCGCGCAGCGAGGCGGGATTGAAGGTCGAGATTCGCGACAGGCTCCAGGCGATGCCGCGTTCATTCAGATGCTGATTGGCGCTATCCCAGAGGCGGGCGAAGGTACGACCCATGCGAAAGTCCGGCTCGACGTGGACATCGAAATCCCAGGCGCAGCGTGCTGCATCGACCAGTTCATAACGGCAGCGCACTTCATCCTCATCGTGCTGGCCGAATGACAGCCACAGGAAACCTGCAAAGCGCTGGTTGACCTGGGCGGCAAAACAGATCGAGCCACTGCGATAGCGCTGCGCGATCACTGCGGGCGGGCGTGGAAACGCGGCTGCCAGCGGATCGTCGGCAGATACGCAGCGAATGAGCGTGGCGCTGCCGGCTGCCGGCTGCCGGCCTGGACGGACGGGCTGGGCGACGATCGCATAGCGGATCAGGTGGATACGGCCGCCGCTGCCCCGGCGCAGCAGTTCACCGGCCAGGTAGAGCAGGCCGTTCCAGTAACCGAGTTCAGCGAAGAGTTGCCGAAGGCGCGTCCACAAGCGCTGGAGAGTGGCGGGCATGGCGGGCATGGGCAGGACGGCTAGGGCCACTGGCCGACGCCGGCCAACTTTTTGCGCAGGCCCGGCAGCGGATAGCCGAGCTGATAGGCGCGTTTGGCATGGGCCTTGGCTTGGGGGTAATCCTTGGCGTCGAAGTACAGCAGGCCCAGATTGTAGTGCAGATCAGCCGAATTCGGCTGCAGCTTTTCCGAGATGCGGTACTGCTCCAGCGCCTTGAGCGGCAGGCCGTTCAACTGGAAGTACAGGCCATAGAGCATATAGACGTTGGCATCCCGGGGTTGCCAGCGGATGGCGCGATCAAAAAAGCAGGCGGCGGTGACGGGAAATTCACCGATGCTGGTCGGGGGGAGGTAGGGTTTTTTTTCCTGCTGGCTTTTCTGCCGCTCGCGCAGTTCGTAGCGGATCAAGGCGTACAGGGCGCGATGGTGGTTGGGAAAGGCGCGCAGGGTGTAGTCGAGATCCTGCCAGAGATAACCGGAGCGGCCGCTGATCAGGCTCTCGACCTGCGGGGTGAAATGGTACATTTCCACCACACGCAGGTGGCTACGGTCCTCGGCGTCCGTGTAGTCGTACGGCCCGTACCAGCCGCCGCGCAGTTCGCCACAGGGCGGAGCGGCGTTGACCGGCAGGGCCAGCAGGATCAGCAGCGCTGTCGCCAGCAGGGGCGGGAGAATGCCGATGGCGCGCCCGGTGCGGGAGAGGAAAGGCGGGGTCAGTGGCATGGAGTCGGTGTTCCAGGGTACGAAGGATGGGCAGGAGGACCGTGGCTAGCGATGGTCCTGCAAAGACCAGCGCCCTGCCAGTGCCATCGCCGGTTCGGCCAGCGACTGGACGCGTGCCAGCCGCAGCGCATTGTGCTGGCGGAACCCCAGCAGCGGCATCAGACCCTGATCGAGCAGCGCCAGCGCCGCCCGTTCGCCCAGCAGTACTTCGGTAGCCGGCTGCATCAGGCGTTCACCATCCTGTTCATAGATGTGCGCTGGCAGGTCGTCCAGTTGCTGCACGGCGCCGGGGTAAAAATCTGCACCCTGTTCCACGAATGCCGTCGCGATCAGCCGGGCGCAGGCAAAGGCCGGATTGCCCCACAGATAAGCCCGCGGATCGCGGCCCAGCGGCATTTC
>RXIX01000004.1 GCA_003989075.1 Candidatus Competibacteraceae bacterium
AAGCCATCACCGGCCAGCACCGCCCAGATCGAGGGCGGCAGTTCGTTGTACTTCTTCTGGTAATCGGCCAGGAAGGCCTTGGCCTCCGGCGTATCCAGATCCTGCGGCTGCGGCGGGCTGAGGAAATAGAAACCAGCGGCAGCCTCCTTGCCGGCGATCTTGACCAGATCGGCGTTATTGGTGGCATCGCCGCCGATGAACGGCACCATCCAGCCCATGGCCTTCTTCTGCCGCATCAGCAGGCCCGCTTCCGGGTAATAGCCGGTGAACAGCACCACCTCGGGATTGGCGCCCTTGAGCTTGGTCAGAATGGCGTTGTAATCGCGCTCGCCCGGGGTGAGCGCATCGAAGAACACTACCTCGGTTCCCTGCTGCTTTTTCAGCAGCGCGTTGGCTTCGTCGGCCAGACCCTTGGCGTAGGACGTGCTGTCATGCAGGATGGCGACCTTCCTGAAGCCCAGTTTGGCGATGGTCTGCGCCGCCATCCGGCCTTGTTCATCATCACGCGGCGCGGTGCGGAAGAATTTCTTGAAGCCCTTTTCCGTGAGGCGAATCGCCGTGGAGCCATTGGCAATCTGTGGGATATCCGCCTCGTCGTAAATCGCCTGGCTGGCTTCGGTCACCGCCGAGCCGTAAGTGCCAATCACCGCCGCGACACCCTGCGTGGTCAGGCGTTGCGCGGCCAGCGAGGCCGTGCGTGGATCGCCACCATCATCCTCGCTCACCACGGTGATTTTCCTGCCCTGTACGCCGCCCTTGGCGTTCTGCTGCTCGGCAAGCAGTTCGACGATCTTTTTCATACCCTGGCCTTCGCTGGCCCAGGAGCCGGTCAGCGGCGCCATCAGACCGATCTTGATCGTCTCCGCCGCCCACGCCGCACTGCCACTCATCGCCAGACCCGCTGCCACCGCCATCGCTAAAAACTGTTTTTTCATCAGCTCGTTCTCCCAGGATTCCTGATGTTCTGCCGTGGGTACCGCCCGCCGCGCCCGATCCGGGGCTGCCGGCTCTTTTGCCCTGTCGAACTATAGCGCATCGGCCCTCAGGCTGGACGCAGCCGCGGCACCGGCACGTGCACCTCAGTCGGCCATGCCACGGGCGACGCGCTCGCGGCGGTCGCCCCGATCTCGGCAGCGTCCTCGTCGCTATCACGCTCACCCATCAGCCAGTCAGCAGCTTGGCCACCGTTGCGTGCGCCCAGAGTGGCGAAATCAAACAGATTCGTATCGGCCAGATGCGAAGGCGCCACGTTCTGCAGGGCGGCGAAGATGGTTTCCACCCGTCCGGGTGCCTGTTTCTCCCACTGCCGCAGCAGGGTCTTGATCGCCTGTCGCTGCAGGTTGTCCTGCGAGCCGCATAGATTACAGGGAATGATCGGAAACTGCCGGGCATCGGCATAGGCGATCAGATCGCGTTCGCGGCAATAGGCGAGCGGACGGATCACCACATGGCGGCCATCATCGCTGAGCAGCTTCGGCGGCATGGCCTTGAGCTTGCCGCCGTGAAACAGGTTCAGGAACAGGGTTTCGACAATATCGTCGCGGTGATGGCCGAGGGCGATTTTGGTCATACCGTGCGCGGCGGCGAAGGTATAAAGAATGCCGCGCCGCAGGCGCGAGCACAGCCCGCAGGTGGTCTTGCCCTCGGGAATCACCCGCTTGACGATGCTATAGGTGTCCTGCTCGATGATGTGAAAGGGGATGCCAATGTCACGCAGATAATCAGGCAGAACCTGTTCTGGAAAACCGGGCTGCTTCTGATCAAGGTTGACGGCGACCAGTTCGAAACGCACCGGCGCGCTCGCCTGCAGCTTGCGCAGGATATCGAGCATGGCAAAGGAATCCTTGCCACCGGACAGGCAGACCATCACCCGGTCGCCCTCCTCGATCATATTAAAATCCTGGATGGCGCGCCCAACCTGGCGCCGCAGGCGCTTTTGCAGCTTGTTGAAGTTGAATTGCTGTTTCCTGATCGCTACTGTCATGAGTCATGGTTCCCGGAACGGCTCGCGCAGGGGCCGACTTTAACCGAAATCAGCCTGCTTGCGCCAAGGTCAGCGGTGCGGGGCATCGCTTGCCGCCCGTTCGCCAGCGGACTAGACTGCCGGCCGATGACCGTAGCCCGCGCCACGGTCGGGAATTCTGCCCGAATCCGCGCTGCCGGCCGGGACAGGAACAGCCGCTTCCATCTGCTTGAGGACCTCCGGAGACCCCGCCATGGAGATCAATAACATCGAACATTACAAGCACCGGCTCGTCGAGCTGCGCATCGAGCACCGCGACCTGGATGACGTGATCGCCCGCTTATCCAAAGACCCCCTGATTGACGAACTCGAACTGAAACGGCTGAAAAAGCGCAAACTCATGCTCAAGGACATGATTGCGCACCTCGAAAGCAAGCTCATCCCTGATCTGAACGCCTGAGCCAGCCGCTGCAAAAGACCGGGGCCGCCCGGCCTTGCGGCCCGCGGCGGCCCCTGCCCCCACTCCCACCACCACGTGGGTTTTGCCTGTTTCCCGCCTTTCCCGCCTAGCGCGGTTCCACTCCGTACTTGCTTAGGTGCAAGGTCCGGGCCTGACCGATCCAGTCATCGCGGTTGATACGGCCGCTGAAATGGATCACTTCGGTTTCCAGACGCTCGATATCCGCCGGATTCAGAGCAGCAATCTGCTGATAGCTGCAAATGCCCGCAGCCTTCAACTTGCCTTCCAGTACCGGGCCGATGCCATTGATCTGCTTCAGATCATCCACAGCCAGCGCCATGCTGGCGGCTTCGCGGGCTTCCGCAAGCAGGCGGATACGCTCGTTGATTTCCTCCAGGCGCCGGGCGATCCCCTGCACATCATCCCGGGTAGGCACGCCCAGCCGCTTGAGGGCACGGGCAACGCGTTCCTCGAATAGCTGTTCCAGATTATCCAGGGTATCCCCGGCCCGGCTGCGCACGTCCTCGACCATGCCACGCACCTCATCAACCCGATCCTTCATTTCGCCGACTTTTTCCTCGGCTATCCGGCGGGTCTGATCACGGATTTTTTCCCCTTCCTTGACCAGGGAATCGACCAGCCGGCCGGTTTCCTCCTGCGCCTTGCTCACCACCGCCCGTACCTGTTCGCTCACGGTCTCGGGCAGACTTTTTTCGGTTTCATCACTCATGTCGTGGCTCCTTCGGCGGATGGCCGATTCCCGCAGTTTATCCCGGTAGTTATGGTTAACTGTAGCAAGCGGAACTAGTGCAAACACCCTAGAGCCAGCGCGACCGAACCCGGATCAAGCGCTGTAAATCCGGCGCACACGAGCCCGGTATGCCAGGGGTATGCTAGAGTATGGATCAGCCGATCAGCCCCGCCGGATTCACCCCAGCCGTCAGGGCTTTCCCCACTCTTCCCCAGCATACCGATCGCCCCATGATCCTGAGCCGTTTCCTCAAGCCCAAGTGGCAACACGCTGACCCCGAAACCCGCAAGCAGGCCGTACAGGGCTTGGATAGCGCCGATCCGACGCTGCTCGACCTGGCCCGGCAGGATACCGATCCGGCGGTGCGCCGGGCGGCTCTGGAGCGGATCGGTGATCTTGACCTGCTGCAGCACAGCGCCGCGGCCGATACCGATCCGGCAGTGCGCGAGGCCGCTGCCACCCGCTATCGCGCGCTGATGGCCGGCACCGCTGCGGGTGCCCCGGCGCTGGCCGCGCGTCTGGACCGCCTGCGCCGCGCACCGGATACCGCCTTGATGGCCTATCTGCTGCAGCACGCCGCCGAGGCCGAACTGCGCGCCGAAGCGCTGCAGATAGTGACCACGGAAGCGGCGCTGGCCGAAATCGCGGTGAACAACGCCCACGCCGATGTGCGTCTGGCTGCCCTGGAGCGCGTCCAGGATCCAGAACTGCTGGAGCAGGTGGCCCGCAACAGCCGCAATCGCGACAAGCGTGTGCATCGTCAGGCCCGCGAACGTCTCGATAACCTGGTCGCCGAGCAGGCGCGCGCCGCCCATCTGGAGCGGCTGTGCGCCGACATGGAGGCACTGCGCTGGGATGGTGAAAGCGGCCATAACGCCGGCCACTTTCCCAAGCTGGAACAGGAATGGCGGGCCCTGGAAGACCGTGCGCCACAGGCGCTGCGCGACCGCTACGCCCAGGCCCGTGAGCGCTTCCTGGTCGAGCGTCAGGCCAGTGCCGGGCGCCGCGCCCAGCGTCTGGATCTGATCGAAGCCCTGGAGGCGCTGCTGGAGCAGTTGCGCCAAGCCCGCGAAAGCGACGCGACCCTGGATGCGACTATCCGCGCCCATGTCGATCCCGCTCCGGCGGCCTGGCAGGCACTGGGCGTGCCGCAGGATAGTGAGGGCCGGCGCCTGGAGACTCGTTTTCAGAGCTGCCTGCAGGATATTCATGAACAGGAACGCCACCTGCAGCGCAACCAGAGCCGCGCCGGGCGCCTGCGCGCAGTCCTGGAACAGGCGGACAATCTGCTGCAGCAGGCCAGTGAAGTGCGCGAGGCCGATCTCAAGACCCTGCGGCAGCGCTGGGATGGCCTCGAGCGGCCGGAAAACGCCACGCTGATCAGCGAGCTGCAAAGCCGTTTCGATGGCCTGCTCGACAAGCTGCGTGCGCGCCTGCAGCGCCAGGTCCAGCAGCGCGATCAGGAATGGCACGAGCTGCAGGAACTGACCAGTCAGCTCGAACTCATCGCCGGCGAAGGCGAGTTGCAGCAGGCCACCACGCTTTACGAACAGGCCCGCCAACGACTCAAGCACAACATCGGCCTGAGCCGCGCACAGATGGCCACTATTGAGGAGCGCCTGCAGGCCTGCTCCATGCGCCTTGGCGAGCTGCGTGACTGGCGGCGCTGGGGCACCCATCAGGCGCGGGAACAGCTCTGCGCCACTGCCGAACAGCTGGTCGGCCTGGAAGCCGATCCGGCCGATATCGCCCAGCGCATCCAGCAGGCGCGGGAAGCCTGGAAGGCCCTGGATCATCAGGAAGGCGCTGCGCCCAAAGCGCTGTGGAAACGCTTCAATGGCGCCTGTGAACGTGCCTACGCACCCTGCCAGGCCTATTTTGAAAACCAGGCCCGCGAGCGCCAGCAGCACCTCGCCCAGAAAATCGCGCTCTGTGAACAACTGGAACAGTTTGTCGCCGCGACCGACTGGCGCCAGCCCGACTGGCGTGAAGCCGACCGGCTGCGCCGCCGCGCTCAGGAACACTGGCACAAACTCGGACCGGTCAACCGCGCCGAGCGCAAACCCCTGGATCGCCGCTTCCAGCAGGTGCTCAAGACGCTCGACACCCATCTGGGCGCCGAGCGCAACCGCGAGCTGCAGCGCCGCCAGCAGCTCATCGAACAGGTCGAGGCACAGATCGAATCTCCCGATCTGCGCACCGCCATCGATATTGCCAAGCGCGCCCAGGCGGAATGGCATCCAAGCGTACAGGCCAGCCCCAAGCAGGAACAGGCGCTGTGGAAAGCATTCCGCGCCGCCTGCGATGCGGTCTTTGCCCGCCGCCAGGCCGAACAGCAGGCCGCTGATGCCGAGCGCCAGGGCAATCTGGTCCGCAAGGAAGCCCTATGTGCGGAACTGGAAGCCCTCAACAGCAGCGATCCGGCCCAACTGCCAGCGGTGCGCAGCCGGCTGCGCGCCATCCAGGAAGAATGGGACACACTCGGCCCGGTGCCCAAGGCCGAACAGCGTGCCCTTGGCCAGCGCTTCGAGAACGCCCTGCAGCAGTTTTCCCGCCATGAGCATGCGCTGCGCCAGCGTGATGCTCAGGAAACCTTTACGCAGTTGCAAAACCGCGCCCGGCTGTGCGCCCGCATGGAGGCATTGCTGGAAGCGCCGGAAGCAGTCGATGCCACGCTGCTGGCGGAATTGCAGCAGGAATGGGCAGCACTGCCGGCCCTGTCGACGGCACTGCTCACTCCGCTGCAGCAGCGCTTCACCGCTGCCGAGCAGGCCCTCAGCGATCCCAACATCGGGTGCGCGCTGCATGGGACCCTGAGTGGCAACCTGGCCCGCAAGCGCGTCTGGTGCGTGTGTATGGAGATCGTAGCCGGCGTGGACTCGCCCCCTGAATATGCGGCGTTGCGCATGGAATATCAGGTTGCGCGGCTGTCGGCATCGCTGGCCGGGGCGCGCGTGCAGGGTGATGCGCTGTACGACGCGCGCCAGTTGCAGGAGCAGTGGTTCCGCTGCGGCGCCCTGCCCGCCGCCGAGGCTACCGCGTTGGATAGCCGCTTCCTGCGCGCCGCACAGGCCTGGTGGCAACGGGAGAACACCTGAATACTGCTGACCCCGCGCGTGGTGGACTGACGCCCGGTGATCTGATACTGGCGCTGCTGGCGAATCTGGCCTGGTCGCTGAATTTTCTGGCCGGCAAGATTGGCGTCAGCCACTTTCCGCCGCTGCTGTTCACCACCCTGCGCTTTAGCGTGCTGCTGCTGGTGCTGCTACCCTGGCTGCGCTGGCTACCGGGCCGCATGCGTCCGGTGCTGGTGATCAGCATCCTGCTCGGCGTGCTGCACTTTGGCATGGTGTTCACCGGTCTGGCCGCCAGCGGTGATATCACTTCGGTGGCCATCGCGACCCAGCTCTATGTGCCGTTTTCAGCGCTGCTGGCGGTGCCATGGCTAGGCGAGCGGCTGGATCGCCAGCGGGTAGCCGGTATTGCTGCGGCGCTCGGGGGCGTGCTGGTGATCGGTTTTGATCCACTGGTGTTCCGCCATCTGGATGCGCTGGCCTGGATCACCGGCGCCTCGCTGGTGATGGCGGTCGCAACCATTCTGATGCGCCGTTTGAGCAATGTGGGTGTGCTGACGCTGCAGGCCTGGATCGGTGCAGTGGCCACACCCAGCCTGCTTCTGCTCTCACTGCTGCTGGAACAGGGACAGATGGCGGCGCTGCGCAGTGCTGGCTGGCTGGATCTGGCCGCACCGGCCTATTCAGCGATTGGCGCCTCGCTGGTCGGGCATGGCATCGTCTACCACCTGCTGACCCGCTATCCGGTGGGCCTGATCACGCCTTTAATGTTGCTGACGCCGGTGCTGGCGGTGCTGTTCGGAGTGCTGTTCTGGGGCGATCAGCCAACCTGGAAGCTTCTGCTGGGCGGTCTGCTGACCCTGATTGGTATCGCTGTCATCACGGTGCGCCCGGTCGGGCAGGCCCGCGCTTAATGATCGCGGCGCACCAGTTGCTCGATCAGCGGTTGCAGAATGATTTCCATGGCGAAACCCATCTTGCCACCCGGCACTACGATGGTGTTGCGGCGTGACATGAAGGCATCGTGGATCATGTGCAGCAGATAGGCGAAATCCGGGCGGGTCTTGCGTGGGTCGCGGAAGCGGATAACTACGAAACTCTCATCAAGGGTCGGAATGTCGCGGGCAGTAAAGGGATTGGAGGTATCCACCGTCGGCACGCGCTGGAAATTGATGTCGGTGCGCGAAAACTGCGGCACGATGTAGTGAGTGTAGTCGTGCATGCGCCGCAGGATGTTATCGGTCACTGCCTCGGCGCTGTAGCCGCGCTCGGCGGTGTCGCGGTGGATCTTCTGAATCCATTCCAGATTGACGATCGGCACCACGCCGATCAGCAAGTCGACATAGCGGGCGACGTTAACTTTGTCGGTCACTACGCCACCGTGCAGACCCTCGTAGAACAGCAGGTCGGTGCCAACCGGCAACTGTGCCCATGGCGTGAAGGTGCCTGAGCGCTGTTCGAAGGGCTGGGCTTCCTCGGCATCATGCAGGTAATAGCGGCGCAGCCCGGTGCCGTGCTCGCTGTATTCCATGAACAGTGCTTCGAGACGGTCAAACAGGTTGCCCTCGGGACCAAAGTGGCTGAGATTGCGCCCCTCGCGCAGCGCCTGCGCCACCTGGCGGCGCATCTCCTCGCGATCATAGCGGTGGAAACTGTCGCCTTCGATCACGGCGGCATTGATGCCATCGCGCCGAAAAATGTGTTCCATAGCCACCCGAACCGTCGAGGTGCCGGCGCCGGATGAACCGGTGATCGCGATAATCGGATGCTGTTTCGACATGGCCACTCCGCACGCTGAAAACCCAGACTCAGGGTGCGACCATTATACGCGCGCGGGGCGCCATCACTCAGCCACGCGCTGGCGTTTCCCCGGGCGATGCGCTGCCGGATGGGCCCGGCTCAACGCCATCAACATGATCGCTGCCCAGCACCGCGCGGGCGCGCAAGGCCAGCACGATCAGGAAAGCGGTCATGCCAAAGCCGATCACAATCGCGGTCAACACCAGAGCCTGCGGAATCGGGTCGGCGAAGTGCGCGCGGCCCGCTTCCAGCACCGGTGGCTGTTGCAGGACCAAGCGTCCCGAAGCCAGCAGCAGCAGATTCACCGCATAGGACAGCAGCATCAGCCCCAGAGCCACGCTGAAGGTGCGTGCCCGCAGCAGCAGGAATACGCCGCAGGCGGTCAACAGGCCAATCAGCGCCGCCAGCAGCAGATTCATACCGCCTCCCGCCCCGGATCGCCCAAGCCCAGCAGAATCGCCAGCACCGTCGCGATCACCACCAGAAATACGCCCAGATCAAAGGCCATGGCACTGGCCAGCTCGAAATCGCCGAGCAGCGGCAGTTGCACATGAACAAAGGTTGAAGTCAGGAATGGATAACCCAGTACCATGCTCAGTGCGCCGGTTATGGCAATCAGCAGCAGCCCGGCGGCCATGTAGCGTGGATAATGCAGCGTCAAGCGCACCGTCACCGCGCGAAAATCGTCGGCCAAATACTGGGTCACCAGTGCCAACGCCGCCACCAGTCCGGCAACGAAACCACCTCCGGGCAGGTTGTGGCCGCGCAGGAACAGATAGACCGCCATCAATAGGGTCAGCGCCAGCAGCGGCCGGACGCCGATTTGCAGCAGCAGAGCGCGCGGCAGGGATACGACCGCCGGGGCCACCGGCTGTGGCAGGCCCCCGGCCAACAGCGCTGCGATGCCCAGCGCCGCCACCACCAGCACCGTGGTTTCGCCCAAGGTATCAAAGCCACGAAAATCAACCAGGATGACATTGACTACGTTAGTGCCGCCGCCCCCGGGCAAGCTATGGGTCAGGAAATAATCAGCCAGTGCCGGCTGCGGCGCGGTATTCAGCACACCCCAGGCCAAAGCGGCCACACCCAGACCAGCCGCCAGCGCCAGCAGCATATCGCGCCACGGGCGGTGCAGCGCATTCTGGCGCATCTCCAGCGGCAAGAAGCGCAAGGCCAGCAGCAGTAGCACGGTGGTAACCACTTCGACGGTCAATTGAGTCAGCGCCAGGTCCGGCGCAGAAAAGCGCACGAAGGCCAGGACCACCACCAGCCCGGCCCCGCCCGCTGCCAGCAGCGCCAGCAGGCGCCGCTCATGCCAGCGCACCGTCAGCAGCGCCATCAGAGCCAGCAGCAGCCCGAACACCAGGTCCAGCAGGTTGAGCGCCGGCCCCGGATGAACGGTCGCTGGCAAACCCGTCGGCCACAGCCCAACCAGGCCGGCCAGCAGCGCCGCCAGCACCAGCAGCGCCAAATAGCGCTGCAGCGCACCATTCTCCAGCCACCCCGTCAGCCAGCGCGCACCATCCAGCAAGCGGTTCAAACCGGCCGCAAACAGCAATTGCCCGACCGGCGGCGGATAGCGTTCATGCAGACGGAACAGGATCGCGCGCTGGCTGTAGACCAGCACGCCGCCGAACAGGGCCAGGGTGCTCATCAACAGCGGCAGATTGAATCCATGCCAGATCGCCAGACTGTAGGGCGGCAGCGCGGTACCCACCACACTGCTCGCTGCTACCGCCAGCAACGGACCAACCGTGTAGCTGGGCAGCATGCCCACCAGCAGACACAGCGCCACCAGGATCTCCACCGGCACACGCAGATAGCGTGGCGGCTCATGCGGTAGGCGCGGCAGGTTGATCGGCTCACCGTTGAAAAACACATCGTGGATGAAACGCGCCGAATAGGCGACCGAAAACACCCCGGCCACCGTCGCCAGCATCGGGAACAGCAGACTGATCTCGCCTAGGCGCGCCAAATGCACTGTCTCGGCAAAAAACATTTCCTTGCTTAGAAAGCCATTCAGCAGCGGCACACCGGCCATCGCCGCCGCCGCCACCATAGCCAGCAGCGCAGTCTGCGGCATGTACTTGAACAGGCCGTTGAGCTGGCGCATGTCGCGGCAGCCGCTCTCGTGCTCGATGATCCCCGCCGCCATGAACAGCGAGGCCTTGAAGGTGGCGTGGTTGATGATGTGGAACACGCCAGCAACCGCAGCCAGCGGCGTACCGATCCCCAGCAGCAGGGTAATCAGCCCAAGGTGGCTGATGGTCGAATAGGCCAACAGACCCTTGAGATCGTGCTGGAACAGGGCCATGTAGGCAGCGAACAGCAGGGTGAACAAGCCCACGCCACCGACCAGAGAAAACCAGGCTTCGGTACCGGCCAGCACCGGGAACAGTCGCGCCAGCAGGAACACACCCGCCTTGACCATGGTCGCCGAGTGCAGATAGGCGCTCACCGGGGTTGGCGCCGCCATGGCCTGCGGCAGCCAGAAATGGAATGGAAACTGTGCCGATTTGGTGCAGACACCGAGCAGGATCAGCAGCAGAATACCCAGGTAGGCCGGATCGCTGCGCACCACATCGCCACGCAGCAACACCGTTGACAGTTCGAAACTGCCGGCCACCTGCCCCAGCCACAGCAGACCCGCCAGCAGCGCCAGACCACCGCCCGCGGTCAGGATCAGGGCCAGGCGCGCGCCCCGGCGGGCATCGCCACGCTCGTGCCAGTAGCCAACCAGCAGGAAGGAACACAGACTGGTCAGTTCCCAGAACAGCAGCAAAAGCAACACGTTATCGGCCAGGATAATGCCGAGCATTGCGCCCATGAACAACAGTAGCAGGGCATAAAGGCGGGCCAGATTATCGTGCGCTGCCAGATAGTAGCGGGCATAAAGCACTACCAGCAGACCAATGCCGGTGATCAGCAGGCCAAACAGTAGACCCAGACCATCGAGACGCAGGCTCGCATTCAGACCCAGCGCCGGAATCCACGGCAAACCCCACTGCACGAGCCGGCCAGCAAACACGGCAGGCGCCAGGCCAAGCAGCAGGATCATGCTCAGCGTCACGACCAGCGCCGTACCCCAGGCACAGGCATTGCGCCCCCGGCGCTGCAGCCAAAGCGGCAGCGCGGCGCCCAGCACCGGCAGCAGAATGATCAGGGCCAGCATGACACAACCAAAAGGGCGGTCGGGAACCGATCCCGGCCGCCCTGCTCTTTCCTGCTCACTGATCCGCTCCTAGCGACTCGCATGCCCCAGCAGCCGCCGTAACTGGTAGCGGTAAATGAACCCTGGCAATGCTGCTACCGCGAACAGACAGGCGGTAACGGTATAAAACTCCCAAGCCTGCCGACTCAGGACACCTGTGGCCTTGTATTCAAAGCCAAATCCGATACCCAGAATCAGCCCATACAGCAGCAGCCATTCGAGCAGGCGCAAGCTGCCGGGCTTGACCCGATCGCGCGCCAGCACCAGCAGCCAGCGATCGCTCAGCCAGGGCAGGTTCGCAGCCAGCGCGGCCAGCGCCAGCCACAATCCTGCAACCCATCCCTGCAGCATCGCCGCCCGATTCCCGTGATTACGGCATCAGCCCAGCAGCGCCGTCGAGCACAGGCTCATCAGCGCCGTCGGGTACAGACCCAGCACCACCAGCAGCAGGCCGTTAGCACTGATGACCACTTCGGTATCACGGCTCATTTCGATCGGCGTATTGTCCTCCGGCTTATCGAAGTACAGGCACTTAACCACCCGCAGGTAGTAGAAGGCGCCGATCACCGAGAACAGCACGCCGAGAATTGCCAGCCAGACCAGGCCGATATCAACGATCGACTGCAGCACCATCCACTTGGCATAGAAACCGACCATGAACGGCACCCCAGCCATCGACATCATGATCACCATCATCAGGAAAGCCAGCCAGGGATTACGGTCATTGAGTCCCTTGAAGTCGTCGATATTCTCCGCCTCAAAGCCGGTCCGGCTCAGCACCAGCAGCACGCCGAAGGCGCCAACCGCCATCAGCACATAGACGATGGTGTAGAACATCGCCGCCGCATAGCCCTCGGGAGTGCCGGCGAGAATGCCCAGCAGCAGGAAGCCGACATGGGAAATGGTCGAGTAGGCCAGCATGCGCTTGATATTGCTCTGCGCGATGGCCACCAGGTTACCGAGCATCATTGACAGCATCGCCAGGATAATCAGCATCTGCTGCCAATCCGCCTGCAGGGTACCCAGGCCATCAACCAGAATGCGCATCACCAGGGCAAAGGCCGCCAGCTTCGGCGCCGAACCGATGTACAAAGTCACCGAGGTCGGCGCACCCTGATAGACATCCGGTACCCACATGTGGAACGGCACCGCGCCCAGCTTGAAGGACAGGCCCACCACCAGGAACACCAGTCCGAACACCAGCACCGGATTACCCAGACCCTGCTTGGCGACGGCATCGGCCAGCAGCTGGATATCGATGCTGCCGGTGGCGCCATACACCATCGAGATGCCATACAGCAGCATGCCCGAGGCCAGAGAACCGAGCACGAAGTATTTCATCGCTGCCTCGGAGGCCACCGGCGAGTCACGATCGATCGCCACCAGGGCATACAGCGACAGCGACAGCATTTCCAGACCCAAATACACACTGAGCAGGCTGTGCGCCGAAACCATGATCATCATGCCCAGCACGCCAAACAGCCCCAGCACGTAATACTCGCCCTTGAACAGGTCGCGCCGGCGCAGGTAGTCGCGCGAGTAGAGGAACACCGCGGCGGAAGCCAGGTAGATACACAGCTTGAGCAGATCGCCCATCGCGTCCTTGACGTAGTGACCAAACATGGTGGTCACCGGCGCGTGGGCGTAGGTGAACAGTGTCAGCAGGGCCGCACCCAACAGGGTCAGCTGCGCCAACCCGTAGGTGATATGCCGCTGCCGCTGCTCCAAGAACACGTCGACGACCAGCACCAGACAGGTCATGGTCAGCACGAACAGTTCCGGCAGTACCGGCATGAAATCAGGGGCGACGAAGTTCATGGGGTTTCCCTATTCTCGATTCTTCTCTGCGACAGGAGCCTACAGCTTCGACACGATGACGTGCTGCAGCAGATTATCCACCGAGGCATGCATCACCGAGGTCAGCGGATCCGGCCAGATACCGAGCAGCAGTACCGCTGCCGCCAGCAGGCTGAGCATGATCAGCTCCCGGGTGTTGATGTCCTCCAGTTCGGCGACATGGCTGTTGCCGATATCGCCAAAGATGACCCGCTTGACCAGCCACAGGGTGTAGGCCGCGCCGAGGATCAGGGTGGTGGCCGCCAGGAAAGCGATCCAGAAGCTAGCCTTGAAGCTGCTCAGAATCACCAGGAACTCGCCAATGAACCCGGATGTGCCAGGCAGGCCTGCGTTGGCCATGCCAAACAGCACCATGAAGGCGGCGAAGATCGGCATGGTGTTGACCACGCCACCGTAGTCCTTGATCTGACGGGAATGCACCCGGTCATACAGCACGCCTACGCACAGGAACATGGCGCCGGAAATAAAGCCGTGCGACACCATCTGCACCATGCCACCTTCGATGGCCATGGTCGCACCGCCGAGGCCGCCGGTTTGACGATAGATGCCAAAGATGATGAAGAAGCCCAGCGTGACAAAGCCCATATGCGCAATCGACGAGTAGGCGATCAGCTTCTTCATGTCCTGCTGGATCAGCGCTACCAGACCAATATAGACCACCGCTACCAGGGACATGGTGATCACCAGCCAGTCGAGCATGCTGGCGGCATCCGGGGTAATCGGTAGGGCAAAGCGCAGGAAGCCATAGCCGCCGATCTTCAGGGTAATGGCCGCCAGGATCACCGAACCGCCGGTGGGCGCTTCAACGTGGGCATCCGGCAACCAGGTATGCACCGGCCACATCGGCACCTTGACCGCGAAGCCGAGCATGAAGGCGAAGAAAATCAGTACCTGTTCAGTCATACCCAGCGGCAGCTTGTGGAAATCGAGAATCTCGAAGCTGCCCGCCTGGTTGTACATGTAGATCAGGGCGATCAGCATGAACACCGAGCCGAGGAAGGTATACAGGAAGAACTTCAGGGTCGCGTAGACCCGCCGTGGGCCACCCCAGATACCGATGATCAGGAACATCGGTATCAGCATCGCCTCGAAGAACACATAGAACAGCAGCGCGTCGAGCGCGGCGAACACCCCGATCATCAGCCCTTCCATGATCAGGAAGGCGGCCATGTACTGGGCGACCCGGTATTGCACCACTTCCCAGCCCGCGATCACCACCAGCACCGTCATAAATGCGGTCAGCAGGATCAGCGGCATCGAGAAGCCATCGACGCCCAGATGATAGTTGACGTTAAACGCCGGGATCCAGGGCATGAATTCCTGGAACTGCAGCGCCGCCGTCGCAGCATCGAAGGATGAATACAGCGGGAGAGTAATCAGGAAACTCAGGATGGCCACGGTCAGGGCCAGCGCCTTGGCGCGTCCGGGGTTTTCATCGCCCACGAACAGGACCGCGGCGCCGCCGAGAATCGGGAACCAGATGGCAAGACTCAGCAGAGGCAGTTCCGACAGCATGGTTTTTCTTCTTCCAGGTTAGCGGACGAACCAGGTCAGCAGGACCAGCAGGCCGATGATCATCGCGAAGGCATAGTGATACAGGTAACCCGACTGCAGGTGCCGGGTCACGGCCGCGAACCAGCCAACCAGGCGCGCCGTACCGTTCACCATCAGGCCATCAATCAGGCCCGCATCCGCATATTTCCACAGCACCGTGCCCAGGTTCTGGCTGCCACGCATGAAGACCGACTGGTAGATCTCGTCGAACAGATACTTGCGATCCATGACATCGTACAGCTTGGCAAAACGCTGCTGGACCAAGTCCGGCAAGTCCGGCCGCATCATGTACAGGTACCAGGCTGAGCCGAAACCCGCCAGCACCAGGATAAAGGGCAGACCGGTCAGGCCATGCAGGGCAAAGCCCAGCGCGCCATGGAAGTGCTCGGCCAGGTGTTCCAGCACATTGTGCTCGGGCAACACGAAGATCACGCCCTTGAACACGTCGCCAAACAGCATCGGCCCGATGGTCAGGGCGCCAATCACCACCGACGGAATAGCCAGCAGGATCAGCGGCACCGTCACTACCGCCGGCGTCTCGTGCAGATGTTCCTGGGTGTGATGGTCCATCCGCTCCTTGCCATGGAAGACCAGGAAATACAGGCGGAATGAGTAGAACGAGGTCACGAACACGCCCAGCATAACCGCGAAGTAGGCAAAGCCAGCACCCGGAATATGCGAATAATGCACCGCTTCCAGGATGCTGTCCTTGGAGTAGAAACCGGCAAAGCCCGGCGTGCCAATCAGGGCCAAGGTGCCAATCAGGAAGGTCGCCCAGGTAATCGGCATATACTTCCACAGTCCACCCATCTTGCGGATATCCTGCTCATGATGCATAGCGATGATCACCGAGCCGGCACCGAGGAATAGCAGCGCCTTGAAGAAGGCATGGGTCATCAGGTGGAAAATAGCCGCCGAATAGGCCGACACACCCAGCGCCACGGTCATGTAGCCAAGCTGCGAAAGCGTCGAGTAGGCCACCACGCGCTTGATATCGTTCTGGATGATGCCCAGGAAGCCCATGAACAGCGCGGTAATCGAACCGATCACCAGCACGAAGCTCAATGCGGTCGGCGACAGTTCGAACAGCGGCGACATGCGCGCCACCATGAAGATACCGGCAGTGACCATGGTCGCGGCGTGGATCAGCGCCGAGATCGGAGTGGGGCCTTCCATCGAATCGGGCAGCCAGACATGCAGCGGTACCTGGGCGGACTTGCCCATGGCGCCGATGAACAACAGGATGCAGGTCACCGTCATCAGCGACCAGTCGACACCCGGAATGATCTGCACGGTCGCCTTGGCCATCAGCGGCGCCGCCGCGAATACATCAGCGTAGTCGATGCTGTTGAAGGCCATCAGGACGGCGGCGATACCCAGCAGGAAGCCGAAGTCACCAACCCGGTTGACCAGGAAGGCCTTGAGGCTGGCGAAGGTAGCGCTCGGACGCTTGTACCAGAAGCCGATCAGCAGGTAGGACACCAGGCCCACACCTTCCCAGCCGAAGAACAGCTGCAGGAAGTTGTTGGCCATGACCAGCATCAGCATGGCGAAGGTGAACAGCGCGATGTAGCTGAAGAAGCGCTGGTAGCCGTCGTCGTCGTGCATGTAGCCGATGGTGTAGATGTGCACCATCAGGGACACGAAGGTGACGGTGGTGATCATCACCGCAGTCAGGCTATCAACCAGGAAGCCGACTTCCAGGCGAATACCTTCAACCACCATCCAGGTGTAGACGGTCTCGTTATACGGCGCAGCGCCGTCGAAAACGTGATGCCGGAGCACCACCAGCGATAGCAGGAATGCGATTGCCACGCCGATGATAGTGACCCAGTGCGCGCCGGCACGGCCGATCTTGCGACCGAACAGACCGGCGATGATCGCGCCGATCAGGGGCGCGAGCACAATTCCGAGGTAGACGTTTTGCATGCGGCTAGCCCTTCAACGTATCGAGGTCGGCGACATTGATGGTGCGACGGTTACGGAACAGCACCACCAGGATGGCCAGGCCGATAGCCGACTCGGCCGCCGCCACGGTCAGGATGAAAAAGACGAAGACCTGCCCGATGGTGTCGTCGAGGAACCGTGAAAACGCAATGAAGTTGAAATTCACCGCCAGCAGCATGAGCTCGATCGACATCAGCAGGATGATGACGTTCTTCCGGTTCAGAAAGATACCGGCCACGCTGAGACAAAAGAGGATCGCTCCGAGCACGAGATAATCAGTAAGCGCGATCATCTATCCCCCGCCTTTAGCTTTTTGGAATGTGGAAAATCGGGTTGGGCAGCGGGCGGAGCACACCCGCGAGCGGGTGCGCCTCCCCCCTAGATGCCAGGCTACTTGTTCTTTTCCGCCGCCATGCGCACGATCCGCAAACGGTCATCGCGCGAAACCCGCACCTGTCGGGACGGATTCTGGGACTTGGTGCCCTCGCGGCGCCGCATGGTCAGCGAGATGGCGGCAATGATCGCGACCAGCAGGATCACCGAGGCGATCTCGAACGGATAGACATAGAAGGTGTAGAGAACGCTGCCCAGTTCCTTGGTGTTACTGTAATCGGCAGCATGCGACACCAGGCTGTAGCGGTCGCCACCGAAGTAGCTGGAGCTCACCATCAGCCCCATCTCAACCACGATGATCAGCGCAACCGCCACACCAAATGGCAGATACTTGGTAAAACCTTCCTGCACCGGTGCGACATTGATGTCGAGCATCATGATCACGAACAGGAATAGCACCATCACCGCGCCGACGTAAACCAGCACCAGGGTGATGGCGAGGAACTCAGCTTCGATGAGCAGCCAGAGCGCGGCGCTGGTGAAGAACGCCAGAACCAGAAACAGCGCGGCGCGTACCGGATTGCGGACCGTGATCACGCCCACCGATGCCAGCACCAGGATGAGCGAGAAGACGTAGAACAGAAACTTTTCAAATCCCATGAGCGGACCTGTTTGCTTTTTTTGGCAACGGAAGCCGGCTAGCGGTAGGCCGCGTCAGCGGCACGGTCGGCGGCGATCTGCGCTTCGCAGCGATCCCCATGAGCAAGCAGTTTCTCCTTGGTCATGATCTGCTCACCGCGTTTCTCGAAATGATAATCGAAGACCCGGGTTTCGACGATGGAATCCACCGGACAGGCCTCCTCGCAAAACCCGCAGAAGATACATTTGAACAGATCGATATCGTAGCGGGTTGTGCGACGGGTGCCATCAGCGCGCGGCTCGGATTCGATGGTGATCGCCAGCGCCGGGCAAACGGCCTCGCACAGCTTGCAGGCGATACAGCGCTCCTCGCCATTGGGATAGCGACGCAGGGCATGCAGGCCACGGAAGCGCGGCGACTGGGGCGTCCGTTCTTCGGGAAACTGCACCGTGATCTTTTTGGAGAACAGGTAGCGACCGGTCAGCCGCATGCCGAGCAACAGCTCCCACAGCATGAAGCTTTTGAAGTAGTACCGCAGGGCGTTCAGGGTATTCATCGCTCTCTCCACTTCAATCGAACCACGGACCCACGTGCGCCAGAACACCCAGCCCGACTACCAGCAACCAGACCAGCGTCACCGGAATGAAGACTTTCCAGCCCAGCCGCATGATCTGGTCGTAGCGATAGCGCGGAAAGGTCGCCCGGAACCACAGGAAGAACAGCAGCATGAACGCGATCTTCAGGACCAGCCAGAGCGCGCCCGGCACCCAGGCGAACAACTCGCCCAGCACGGGAATGCCTTCGAATGGCGACAGCCAGCCGCCCAGGAACAGCGTCGCAGCCAGGGCCGCCACCAGGATCATGTTGGCATACTCGGCAAGGAAGAACACCGCGAAGGCCATGCCCGAGTACTCGACGTGGAAGCCGGCGACGATTTCCGACTCACCCTCGGCGACGTCAAATGGCGCGCGGTTGGTTTCGGCAACCCCGGAGATGAAATACACCACAAACAGCGGCAGCAGCGGCAGCCAGAACCAATGCAGCAGGCTGCCCTGCTGCGCCTGCACGATCTGGTTCAGATTGAGGCTGCCGGCAGCCATCAGCACGCCAACCAGCGCAAAGCCCATGGCGATTTCGTAGGCGACGATTTGCGCCGCCGAGCGCATGGCACCGAGAAAGGCGTACTTCGAGTTGGATGCCCAGCCGGCGATGATCACGCCATAGACGCCCAGCGAGGTCAGCGCCAGCAGATACAGCAGACCGGCATCCAGATGGGAGATCATCATGCCGTCGCCAAACGGGATCACGGCCCAGGCAGCGATCGCCGGTCCAAAGGACAGCATCGGCGCCAGCACGAACAGGAAGCGGTTGGCCCGGCTGGGGATGATGATTTCCTTGAACATCAGCTTGACCGCATCAGCGATCGGCTGCAGCCAGCCCTTTGGGCCGACCCGGTTCGGACCAAGCCGAACCTGCATGTAACCGATGATCTTGCGCTCGGCAAAGGTCAGGTAAGCCACCCCCACCAGCAAGGGAACCAGGAGGACGACGATTTTTAACAGGATGAGAATGACCGTCAGCAGCGTTTCCATGATCCGCGATCCTGGTTGTTATTGGATGACCACCGGACCCACCGAGGGACCCAGCGCCACGCTGGCGTTCAAGCCGGCCGGAATCCAGGCGCAGCCCTTGGGCAGGCTCTCATCCAGCACCAGCGGCAGATCCACCGCTACGCCGTTGCGGGATACCTGCACCTGCTCGCGTCCCACCACACCCAGTTCCGCGGCGACATCCGGATGCAGACGCACCTCAGCGGGCTGGGCCAGCGGACTGGACTGCAGCGCGCGGGCGCGGCGCACCAGCGCATCGACTGCGTAGATCGGCACATCGGCGACCCGCTGCAGGCCCATGGTCTGCAATGGCGCCAGCGGCTTGTCGAGAGTCGCCGTCATGTTGTCCGGCTTGACCTGTGCGCACGCGCTGCGCGCCTCGGCCAGCACGTCTTCCGAGCCCAGGTACTCGAAACTCTGTAGGCCACAGAGATTGCCCAGCACCCGCAGCACCTTCCAGGCCGGGCGTGCTTCACCAAACGGGCGACTGGCCCCGGTGAAGCTTTGCCAGCTACCCTCGGCGTTGACGTAGGTGCCGGATGTTTCGGCGAAGGTGGCCACCGGTAGAATGACGCGGGCATAGCGCTTGGTCACCGCACTGGCATAGGGACTGAGTGCTACCACCAGCTCGGCACCCTGCAGGGCGTTTAGAGCTGCTGCACCATCCCAGCAATCCAGTTCCGGCTCGATACCAACCAGCACATAGGCCTTACGCGGATCGGCCAGCATCGCCTGCGCATCCAGACCCGCGCGGGGCGCCGGCTTGGCACCGGGCAGGCGGTGCGGCAGCGCACCAGCCAGCCAGCCGCCAGCCGAATTGGCCGCTTCCGGCAGATAGCCCAAAGTGGCACCGCTGCAACGGGCGATAAAGACTGCCAAGGCGCGCAACTGCGCATAGGCCGGGTGTGCTACCGCCAGATTGCCGAGCAGGACCGCCGCTGCAGCGTTGTTGACCAGATGGGCCGCCATGGTACGCGCAGAGTCGCTGGGCGCGAAGAGCGCCAGCGGCGCCAGCGCAGCCGGCAGTATCTCGCCCTTCAGTTCGGCCACGGCCTGCGCCACACCCGCCAGTGCCGTCACCATGCCCACCGGATCAGCAATGACCTTGGCCGCCACCGGGAAGCGGAAGTCAAAATCGCGCGGATTGATGAACATGATCTGGCCACCGGCCAGTGCCGCCTTGCGCAGGCGATGCCCGACCAGCGGCTGCTCCATGCGCACATTGCTGCCGATCAGCAGCGCCGCGCCCATCCGCTCCAGCGCATCCAGCGACTGGCCCAGCCACGGGAATGCCGGTGCCGTATCCTGATCGCTGAAATCGGCCTGGCGCAGGCGGTGATCGATGTTATTCACGCCCAAGCCGCGCGCCAGCTTCTGCGCCAGATACAGCTCTTCCACGGTTGCGGTCGGCGACACCAGGAAACCCACCGCATCGGCGCCGTGGCGGGCAATCACCGCCTTCAGGCCGGAGGCTGCGGCTTCGAGGGCATTTTCCCACTCACTCTCGACGCCGCCGAGCAGGGGCTTGCTCAGCCGATCGTCGCTGTAGATGCCTTCGTAGCTGAAGCGGTCGCGATCCGAGAGCCAGGTTTCGTTAACCTGCTCATTTTCGCGTGGCACCACCCGCATCACCTGACCGCGCAGGGTGTGGATGAAGATGTTGGAGCCCACCGAATCATGCGGCGCGATGCCGGCATGCTGCACATATTCCCAGGAGCGTCCCTTGTAGCGGGACGGCTTGGCGGTCAGCGCGCCGACCGGACACAGATCGATGATATTACCCGACAGCTCCGAGGCGACCGCCTTGGACACATAGGTGCCAATTTCCACATTTTCGCCGCGACCGGTCGCGCCCATCTCGCGCAGCCCCGCGATTTCCTCACCAAAGCGCACGCAGCGGGTGCAGTGGATACAGCGGGTCATATCGGTCGCGACCAGCGGTCCGATATCCTTGTCCTTGACCACCCGCTTGCGCTCAGCGAAGCGCGATACATCACCACCATAGCCGAGTGCCACGTCCTGCAGTTCGCACTCGCCGCCCTGATCGCAGATCGGGCAATCCAGCGGGTGGTTGATCAGCAGGAACTCCATGGTACCCTTCTGCGCCGCGATGGCCTTGGGCGACTCGGTGTAGACCTTCATGCCCTCCATCACCGGGGTTGCGCAGGCCGGCAGCGGCTTGGGCGCGCGCTCGACCTCCACCAGACACATCCGGCAGTTGGCGGCAATGGAGAGTTTCTTGTGATAGCAGAAACGGGGGATGGGAATACCCGCTGCATCGGTGACCTCGATGAGCATCGCGCCCTTGCGCGCCTTTAGCGGGATGCCATTGACTTCGATGTTGACCTGTTCCTCGCTCATCTTTTTCCCACTGCGACCGTGTTAGTGGTTTCGCGGCTTTACGCGGCTTGCGCCGTCGCGCCGGCGACCAGGCTGCGCTTGTGTTCGATGTAATAGGCGAACTCGTGGCGGTAATGCTTGACGAAGCTGCGCACCGGCATCGCCGCAGCATCGCCGAGCGCGCAGATTGTGCGGCCCTCGATGCGGCTGGCGACACTGTCGAGCAGATCAAGATCCTCAGGCCGGCCCTTGCCTTCGACGATGCGCGTCACCATGCGGTATAGCCAGCCGGTGCCTTCGCGGCAGGGCGTGCACTGTCCACAGGATTCGGAGTAGTAGAAGCGGGAAAGGCGCTGCAGGACCCGCACCATATCGGTGGTTTCATCCATGACGATGACCGCACCGGAACCCAGCATGGAACCGGCAACCTTGGACACGGAGTCATAGTCCATGTTGGCCTTCAGCATGATCTCGCCCGGCACTACTGGCACCGAGGAACCGCCTGGGATCACCGCCTTGAGCTTGCGCCCCTTCCAGATGCCGCCGGCCAGCGCCAGCAGTTCGGCAAAGGGAATGCCCAGCGAAACCTCAAAGTTGCCCGGTTTCTCGACATGCCCGGACACCGAAAAGATCTTGGTGCCGCCGGCATTGGCCGTGCCCAGATTAGCGAACCACTCCCCGCCATTGCGAATGATCGAGGGCACCGAGGAGAAGGATTCGGTGTTATTGATCGTGGTCGGCTTGCCGTACAGACCGTAATTGGCCGGGAATGGCGGCTTGAAGCGCGGCTGGCCCTTCTTGCCTTCCAGCGATTCCAGCAGTGCGGTTTCCTCACCGCAGATGTAGGCGCCGGCACCCAGCGTCGGATATAGATCAAAGTCGATCCCCGAACCCTGGATATTCCTGCCGAGCAGGCCAGCGGCATACGCTTCCTTGACCGCGTTTTCAAAGCGCTGGTAGGGCTCGTCGAGGAATTCACCGCGCATGTAGTTGTAGCCGACCGTCGATCCGGTGGCGAAACCGGCGATAGCCATGCCTTCGACCAGGGCATGCGGATTAAAGCGCAGGATGTCGCGGTCCTTGCAGGTGCCAGGCTCGGACTCGTCGGAGTTGCAGACCATATACTTCTGCATCGACGTGTTGCGCGGCATGAAGGTCCACTTCAGGCCCGTTGGAAACCCGGCGCCGCCACGACCGCGCAGGCCGGCCTTCTTGACCTCGTCAATCACCTGCTCCGCAGTCAGCTCACCGGCCAGGATTCTCTTCCAGGCCTCGTAGCCGCCCACACTTATATAGGTTTCGATGGACCATGGCCGATTCAGGCCGAGCGTCCGGTAGCACACTTCGTTGGCCATCGCGCTTACTCCAGGCTATCGAGCACCTGATCGACCTTTTCCGGGGTCAGGTGCTCGTAGTAGACGTGATCCACCTGCATCATCGGCGCGCCGCAGCAGGCGGCCAGGCATTCTTCTTCCCTCTTCAGGTAGAACTTGCCATCTGGCGTGCTTTCACCGAGCTTGATGCCAAGTTTCCTCTCGATGTGCGCCAGAACCGCATCGCCGCCGCGCAGCATGCAGGAAATGTTGGTGCAAACCGAAACGCTGTGCCGGCCAACCGGCTTGAGCTCGTACATCGAGTAAAAGCTTGCCACTTCGTAGACGGCAATCGGCGGCATGTCGAGATAATCGGCCACCGCATCCATCAATTCAGTCGTCAGATAGCCACCGTTTTCATGCTGGACCTCGCGCAGGGCGGCCAGCACGGCGGACTGCTTCTGCTCAACGGGATAGCGGGCAACCCAGTGATCGATTTCCGCACGGGCGTGGCTGGATAGCAGATCGCTCTTGCGTGCACTCATTAGCGGTCAATCTCCCCGAAAACGATATCCTGCGTGCCGATGATGGCGACCACGTCAGCCAGCATATGGCCGCGCGCCATCTCGTCCATGGCGGACAGATGCGCAAAACCGGGCGCCCGGATCTTGACCCGATAGGGTTTGTTAGCACCATCGGAGACCAGGTAAATGCCAAACTCGCCCTTTGGATGTTCGACGGCGGCGTAGACTTCACCCTCAGGCACACAATAGCCTTCCGTGAACAGCTTGAAATGGTGAATGAGGGCCTCCATATCCTCTTTCATGGTGGCCCGCGGCGGCGGCCCAACCTTGCGGTCGTCAATCATCACCAGGCCGGGATTGGCCTTGAGCCACTTGACGCACTGCTTGATGATGCGATTGGACTGGCGCATCTCTTCAACACGCACCAGGTAGCGGTCATAGCAGTCGCCGTTCACGCCTACCGGAATATCAAAATCCAGCTGGTCATATACTTCGTACGGCTGTTTCTTGCGCAGATCCCAGGCAATCCCGGAACCGCGCAGCATCGGCCCGGAGAAGCCCAGCTGCATGGCGCGCTCGGGCGTCACCACGCCGATATTGACCGTGCGCTGTTTCCAGATGCGATTCTCGGTCAACAGGGTTTCGTATTCATCAACCCGCTGTGGGAAGCGATCGGCGAAGGCCTCAAGAAAGTCGAGCATCGAACCCTGGCGGGTGATGTTCAGCTCATCGACATCCTTCTTGCTGTGATACTTCGAGATCTCGTACTGGGGCATCGTGCCGGGCAGATCACGGTATACGCCACCCGGACGGTAATAGGTCGCGTGCAGACGCGCCCCGGACACTGCCTCGTAGCAATCCATCAGATCCTCACGCTCACGAAAGGCGTAGAGGAAGATGGTCATGGCGCCAATATCGAGGCCATGCGCGCCAATCCACAGCAGGTGGTTGAGGATACGGGTGATTTCGGCGAACAGGACACGAATATACTGGGCACGCAGCGGCGGCTTGATGCCGAGCAGTTTCTCGATAGCCAGAACATAGGCATGCTCGTTACACATCATCGAGACATAGTCGAGGCGGTCCATGTAACCGATACTCTGGTTAAACGGCTTGCTCTCGGCCAGTTTCTCGGTCCCGCGATGCAGCAGACCAATGTGCGGATCGGCGCGCTGCACGACTTCGCCATCCAGTTCCAGCACCATGCGCAGCACGCCATGGGCGGCGGGATGCTGCGGCCCGAAGTTCAGGGTGTAATTGCGAATCTCAGGCATCGGCGACTTTCCTTCAGTGAGACCCGGACAGGTAGCGATTGTCCTTGCGGATGACGCGAGGCACCAACACACGCGGCTCGATGCTCACCGGTTCGTACACTACCCGGCCGCGCTCGGGGTCGTAGCGCATCTCGACATGACCGATCAGCGGGAAATCCTTGCGGAACGGGTGGCCGATAAAGCCATAGTCGGTCAGGAGGCGGCGCAGATCGGGATGGCCCTCAAAGATGATGCCGTAGAGATCGAACGCTTCACGCTCGAACCAGCTCGCCGATGACCAGATATCGAGCACTGAGGGCACCACCGGCAGTTCATCATCAGGGGCAAATACCCGGACGCGCAGACGCTGATTATTCGTCACCGACAGCAGGTGATAAACGGCAGCGAAGCGGCCCTTGCCGGCCACAGTCCGCTCGGCGGCGTATTGGACAGCCGCCGTGGAACGGCCGGGCGCCCGTTCGACGACGCCGCGACTGAATCCCTTACTGCTGGATTCGCTGGTCGCCCACTCCGCCTCGCCATAGGTCGAGTAATCGACCCCGCAGATATCCATCGCCAATTCAAACGCGAACGATGGCTCGTCGCGCAGGGCGGTGAACACCTCAATGGCCTTGGCCGGAGGAATTTCAATGGTGATCTCCGCGCGATCCAGCCGGCATTCCTGCAGCACGTCGCCGAACCGGGCCTGGAGTTTTTCCACGAGAGATTGGAGCGTGTCGGCCATGGAACATTCTCTCAACGGGCTATGGTGTTGGTGCGCCAGATCTTGTTTTGCAACTGGATGATCCCGTAAATCAGCGCCTCGGCGGTCGGTGGACAGCCCGGCACATAGATATCCACGGGTACGATCCGGTCACAGCCTCGCACCACCGCATAGGAATAGTGATAGTAGCCACCACCGTTGGCGCAGGACCCCATCGAGATAACCCAGCGCGGCTCGGCCATCTGGTCGTAGACCTTGCGCAGCGCAGCGCCCATCTTGTTGGTGAGGGTGCCAGCGACGATCATCACGTCGGATTGCCGCGGACTGGGCCGGAACACTACGCCAAAGCGGTCCAGATCGTAGCGGGACGCGCCAGCGTGCATCATTTCCACGGCACAGCAGGCCAGACCGAAGGTCATCGGCCACATCGAACCGGTACGCGCCCAGTTGATCAGCTTGTCGGCAGTCGTTGTCACGACGCCCTTTTCAAGAATGCCTTCTATTCCCATTCCAAGGCTCCTTTCTTCCACTCATAGATGAACCCGATCACCAGGATGCCGAGAAAGATCGCCATCGAGACAAAACCGAACATGCCGATTTTGTCGAGCACGATTGCCCAGGGAAACAGAAAGGCGATTTCCAGGTCGAAGATAATGAAAAGGATGGCCACCAGATAGTAGCGGACATCGAATTTCATGCGTGAATCTTCGAACGCTTCGAAACCGCACTCATAGGGTGACAGTTTTTCGCTGTCAGGGCGGCGGGGGCCGAGCAGAAAGCCAATGCCAATTACGACACCAGCCATCACGATAGCGATGATCACGAAGATCAGAACAGGAAGGTAATTGGACAACATCAGAGTCGCACCTTCGACATGGGGAGCCGGGAGAACGCGCTACGATGGCCGGGTTTTGGACAAGGACCGGAGTACTCCGGTTTGTTGCCACCCAGGACCGGAATTTTTCAGGATGATGCTGGATACAGCCGCTGAGGCACTTGAGTTCTTATCATTCATAAGCCGCATGGGCTTGGAACCTCGCGTCATTCTGGTGGCTGCGGCTCATTGCCTGGACCAATCCGGCACGCGGCCGCAGATTGCCCTAGGCGATGAATGGCGTCTCGCGGCTGCGCCGGAGATGCTTCTATGTGTGCTTCTAGTCTGGTACCGATGGCCGGACTCGAACCGGCACGGCTTGCGCCACTAACCCCTCAAGCTAGCGTGTCTACCAGTTCCACCACATCGGCATGTAAAAACCCACGAGACGAACCCTATTGCTTCTGCGGCAGTTGCGGTACATCCGCAGGACCGCCATTAGCACGCGGCTGCTCGCTCACCGTTTCAGCCGGCTGCAGCCGCTCGACAACACTGCGCGGTGCGGTGCTTTGCGTCGCCATGTAAGCCAGGGTCAGGCTCGTCAAGAAGAACGCAGTCGCCAGGATCGCGGTCGTGCGGCTTAGAAAGGATGCGGCACCGCGCGACCCAAACATCGTCGCCGAGGAACCACTGCCAAAAGCCGCACCGGCGTCAGCACCCTTGCCCTGCTGCAACAGCACCAGGGCAATCAGGCCAATCGCGACGACAACGTGTACAACGAGAATGAGGGTGTGAATCATGGTGTAAAGTTTAACAGCCCGCCTTGGCAATCGCCAGAAACTCTTTGGCATCAAGCGAGGCGCCACCGACCAGACCGCCATCAATATCCGCCATGGCCAGCAGTTCGCCAGCATTCGAACCCTTGACGCTGCCGCCGTACAGGATGCGCACCTGACTGGCCAGAACCGGGTCCTGCGCAGCCAGCTGGGCGCGAATGAAGGCATGGACTTCCTGCGCCTGGGCCGAGGTCGCAGTCCGCCCGGTACCGATCGCCCAGACCGGCTCGTAGGCAATCACGGCATCGGCGAAACTGCTGATGCCTTCCAGATCAAGCACAGCCTGGAGCTGGCGACCAACTACCGCCTCGGTGATGCCCTGCTCACGCTCCTCAAGCGTTTCACCGACACAGAGCACCGGCTTGAGCCCGACCTTGCGCGCGGCGGCAAACTTGCGGGCCACGATCTGATCGCTCTCGCCATAGAGCGTGCGCCGCTCGGAGTGGCCGACCAGCACGTAGGCACAGCCAAAGTCATTCAGCATCGGGCCGGCTACTTCGCCGGTATAGGCGCCGGATGCGTGCTCGGAAAGATTCTGCGCGCCCCAGACAATACTGGAACCTTCCAGCTGCTGGGCGACGCGATCCAGGTAGACGAACGGCGGAAATACCGCCAGCTCGACAGCCGAAACTTCAGAGGCACCCGCAAGAATGCCTTGCAGCAGTTCACGGATACTGCCCGCGGAACCATTCATTTTCCAGTTTCCGGCCACGAGTTTACGGCGCATGCTGTTCTCTCCTCCTGTAAAAACCGGGCAAGCTTACGGATTTCACCCCTGAAAATCAATCACGCTGACAAGGTATCGCGCACTATGCCGGCCAGTTCGCGGGCGTGACGTTCCACCGTGCTGGTATCAGCGCCCTCCACCATCACCCGCACAACCGGTTCGGTACCGGATGGCCGCAGCAGCACCCGACCGGTATCGCCGAGCTGTGCCTCGATGGCGCGGATCGCTTCGACAATCGGTGGCCGGTGCAGATCCACCTCACCAGTAACCGACACGTTGATCATGATCTGCGGATACTTGCTCATGCCAGCCTTGAGTTCATGCAGGCTGCGACCGGTGTGCAGCATCGCCGCCAGCACCTGCAATGCGGACACAATGCCATCGCCAGTTGTGGTGCGATCCAGGCAGATGATATGCCCGGAATTTTCACCGCCCAGGATCAGATTCTCGGCCAGCAGGCGCTCCATCACATAGCGATCACCCACCTTGGCGCGCAGCAGATCCAGACCCAGCGCGCGCAGAGCCAGTTCGAGCCCCAGATTGCTCATCAGGGTGCCGACCACTGCGCCAAACCGGCTACCACTGCGCAGACGGTCGCGGGTGATGATGAACAGCAGTTCATCGCCGTCGAGCACCTCGCCGCGCTGATCGACCATGATCACACGGTCACCGTCGCCATCGAAGGCGATGCCCAGATCCGCATTCTGCTCCAGCACCGCCGCGCGCAGATTCGCCGGGCGGGTCGAGCCGCAATCCAGGTTGATATTGAGACCATTCGGGGTAGCGCTGAGCGGAATCACCGTCGCGCCCAGTTCGTCAAACACGTCCGGGGCAATGTGATAGGTCGCGCCGTTGGCGCAGTCGACCACGATCTTCATCCCGGCCAGACTGGTGTAGGCCGGTACCGTGCTCTTGCAGAATTCGATATAGCGGCCAGCGGCATCGACAATGCGCTCGGCCTTGCCCAGGGCATCCGGTTCCACGGTGGTCAGCGGCTGCTCGATCAGGTCTTCGATGCGGGTTTCGACGGCATCGGGCAGCTTCTGGCCATCACGGGAGAAGAACTTGATGCCATTATCGTAGTAGGGATTGTGCGAGGCGCTGACCACGATGCCGGCGCAGGCATGCAGGGTGCGGGTCAGGTAGGCAATGCCGGGCGTTGGCATCGGACCGAGCAGGGCGACATTGACGCCGGCAGCCGACAGACCCGCTTCCAGCGCCGATTCGAACATGTAGCCGGAAATGCGCGTGTCCTTGCCGATCACTACCTTGTTGAAGCCACGGGTCTGCAAGGCCCGGCCCACCGCCCAACCCAGCTTAAGAACAAATTCTGCGGTAATCGGATGTTCACCTACCCGGCCGCGAATGCCGTCCGTACCAAAATAGCGCTTGCCCATCGCCTGATCCTCATCGTGCCTTGGCGCATTATAGCGACCGGTCTGGCCGGTCGCGAATCGCTGGCGTACCGGCGCTGTCAGACGGCAGCGCGCACCGCCGCGCAGACCCGCAATGCCTGTACGGTTTCGCGTACATCATGGGCGCGCACGATACTGGCCCCCTGCCAGGCAGCCAGCACCGCGCCCGCCAGACTGCCCGGCAAGCGCCCGGTCAGGGGCACATCCAGCAGCGCGCCAAACATGCTCTTGCGCGACAAACCGACCAGCACGCCCGCGGCCAGATCCGTGAAGCGCTCCACACAACGCAGCAACGCCAGATTGTGCTGCAGGGTCTTGCCAAAGCCAAAACCGGGATCAACCAGAATACGCGCAGGCGAAATGCCGGCATCCCCGCAGACGCGCACCCGCTCGGCCAGGAAGGCATGCACCTCGGCCACCACATCGCCATAAACGGGCTCCTGCTGCATAGTAACTGGCTCACCCTGCATGTGCATCAGGCATACCGGCAGGCCGGTAGCTGCCGCTGCCGCGAGCGCGCCGGGCTGGCGCAGGGCCCACACATCGTTGATCAAGCCAGCACCGGCACTGGCTGCGGCGCGCATCACCTCGGGCTTGCTGGTATCCACCGAAATCGGTACCGGCAGCACCCGCGCCAGCCGCTCGATCACCGGCAGCACCCGCGCCAGTTCCTCAGCGACCGGGACCAGCGGCGCGCCCGGCCGGGTGGATTCACCACCAACATCGATGATCGCTGCCCCTTCCGCGACCATCGCTTCGGCCCGTCGCAGCGCGTCATCCAGTTGCGTGTAATGCCCGCCATCGGAAAAGGAATCCGGCGTCACGTTCAGCACGCCCATGACCACCGGCTGGCGTAAATCCAGCACCTTGCCCGCGCAATCCCATTCCATCACCGCACTCCCCCGTCAAAATGCAAGACCCCTCTTCCATACCGGCAAGAGGGGTCGGGTTCAGGCTCTGCCGCGCCTGGCAGCGCGCGCCTTAATGCTGCTGGGCTGGATCACCGATTGAGCCCTTGGCGCGCTCATCATCCTTATTCAAATCAACCGGCGTCCCTGCCGAGGGTGGTGCCTGATCGGCACTGTTGTCGACCGGTTCGCGCGGCGGCCGGCCACCCATGATGTCATCAATCTGCTCGGCATCAATGGTTTCGTACTTGATCAGCGCTTCGGCCATGGCGTGCAGCTTGTCGAAATTCTCGCGCAGCAGACGCTCGGCGCGCTGGTAGTTGCGGTCGATGGTCGAGCGGATTTCCTCATCGATCACATGTGCGGTCTCGTCGGACACGTTCTTGTGCCGGGTCACACTGCGGCCCAGGAACACCTCGCCATCATCCTCGCTGTAGGTCAGCGGACCGAGTCGCTCGGACAGACCCCATTTGGTGACCATGTTGCGGGCGATATCGGTCGCGCGCTCGATGTCATTCTGCGCACCTGTGGTGACGAAGTCCGGCCCGAATACGATCGCCTCGGCAATGCGACCGCCAAACAGGCTGGAAATCTGGCTTTCCAGGCGCTGCTTGCTGTAGCTGTAGCGGTCACCCTCAGGCAGGAACATGGTCACGCCCAGCGCCCGGCCGCGCGGGATGATACTGACCTTGTACACCGGGTCATGCGCCGGCACCAGGCGACCGACAATGGCATGACCGGCTTCATGATAGGCGGTGAGCTTTTTCTCATCCTCACTCATCACCATCGACTTACGTTCGGCGCCCATCATGATCTTGTCCTTGGCCTTTTCGAAATCGTCCATGTCCACGTCACGCTTGTTGGAGCGAGCGGCGAACAGGGCGGCCTCGTTGACCAGATTGGCCAGATCGGCACCGGAGAAGCCTGGGGTGCCCCGGGCAATCAGCGCCGGCTTGACGTTACCGGACAGCGGTACCTTGCGCATGTGCACCTTGAGAATCTGCTCACGGCCACGCACGTCGGGCAGCGGCACCACGACCTGCCGGTCGAAACGGCCGGGCCGCAGCAGCGCCGGATCGAGCACGTCGGGCCGGTTGGTAGCGGCAATGACGATGATGCCCTCGTTGCCCTCGAAGCCGTCCATTTCCACCAGCAGCTGGTTCAGGGTCTGCTCGCGTTCATCATGACCACCGCCCAGACCGGCGCCGCGATGGCGGCCGACGGCGTCGATTTCATCGATGAAGATGATGCAGGGCGCGTGCTTCTTGGCCTGCTCGAACATGTCGCGCACCCGCGAGGCGCCCACGCCGACAAACATCTCCACAAAGTCGGAACCGGAAATCGAGAAGAATGGCACCTTGGCCTCGCCGGCGATGGCCTTGGCCAGCAGGGTCTTGCCGGTGCCGGGCGAACCGACCATCAGCACGCCGCGTGGAATCTTGCCGCCGAGCTTCTGAAACTTGCCAGGATCGCGCAGGAATTCAACCAGCTCGGCCACTTCCGACTTGGCCTCGTCAACACCGGCTACATCGGCGAAGGTGACCTTGATCTGGTCCTCGCTCATCATCCGCGCTCGCGACTTGCCAAACGACATTGCCCCGCGGCCGGCACCGCCACCCTGCATCTGCCGCAGGAAGAAGACCCAGATGCCAATCAGCAGCAGCATCGGGAACCAGCTAATGAAAATCTGCATCAGCAGACCCTGCTTCTCCGGCGGCTGGCCTTCGATGTCGACGCCGTGATTGAGCAGTTCACCAATCATGGCACTGTTGTCGGTCTCAGGGCTGTAGGTGGTGAAGCGTTCACCGCTGCCGGTGCGGCCCTGGATGGCGCGGCCATCAATGGTCACCTGGGCGATCCGCCCCTGTTTCGCTTCCTGCAGAAACTGTGAGTAGGACATCTGCGCGGAAGGCGCAACCTTCGGCCCGAAGCTGTTAAACACGGACATCAGCACGACTGCGATGACCACCCACAGGAGAATATTCTTGACCATATCGTTCAAGGTGCGCACCTCAACCAATCTGTAATGGGAGCCAGGTGGGAAACCGGCCAGCCCTTGCCGGGCGTAGAGAATTCAGCTGCAAAATAGTGTTTTTTTAGACCGGCTTAGCCCCGATAGTTCCTGGCCAGCAGGTACTGCTCGGCGCTGCGTGCCCGTGAGGCGCGCGGCTTGCGTGGCGCTACCGTACCAAACGCGGCACGCAGTTCGCGCAGGAAAAGATCAAAACCTTCGCCCTGAAACACCTTGGCCAGGAAATCGCCGCCGGGACGTAGCGTGCGCCGGGCCATATCCAGCGCCAGTTCCGCCAGGTACATGCTGTGCGGCTGATCCACGGCCTTGATGCCGCTGGTGTTGGGCGCCATGTCCGACATCACCAGATCCACCGGCCGCCCATCGAGCGTTGCCAGCAGCTGTTCCAGCACTGCAGCCTCGCGAAAATCGCCTTCGATGACGGTCACGCCGGGCAGCGCGTCCATCGGCAGGATGTCCAGGGCAATAACGGCGCCCTGTGGGCCGAGCACCTGTGCCGCCAGTTGCGACCAGCCACCCGGCGCCGCGCCCAGATCGACCACCGCCATGCCCGGACGCAGCAGGCGATCCTTTTCATGAATCTCCAGCAGCTTGTAGACCGCGCGTGAGCGATAGCCTTCCTGCTGGGCGCGCTTAACGTATTCGTCGCTGAAATGCTCGCGCAGCCAGCGGTTGCTACTCTTGCTACGCGCCATGCCGATCGCACTGCTCGCGTTCGAAGCGGGCCAGCACCTGGCGCACCCGGATCAGAATCCAGCCCATGCCCAGCAGGCCATAGCTGACCAGCAGCAGCAGTTGCAGGAACAGGCTGTTCACCACCCGGCCCTGCACCAGCAACAGCAGGACACCGACTGCCAAAATGATCCCTAGATCAAGCTTGACCTCGTTCAAGGGGCTCGGGGCTACCGTCAGGCCTTTGCCAGCGGTTACACTGCCCGAATCTTTTGCCATGTCCGGTCCCTCTTCATGTTCAGCCTTACAAATCCACAGAAGCGCCAGCTCAAAGCTCTCGCCCACCCTCGCAAACCGGTCGTCATCATCGGCGACAATGGCCTAACCGATGCGGTCATGCAGGAAATCGAGATCGCCCTCGACCACCACGAACTGATCAAGATCCGCGTTAATGCCGAGGATCGCGCAGCACGTGACGGCATGATCCTGGAGATCTGCGCAGCGACCTCGGCGGCGCAGATCCAGCGCATCGGTCATATCGCCACGCTGTTCCGCCGCAATCACGAAGCGCCGCGCATCGCGCTCGACTGAGCGTGGCGGGCGCGGGCATTGGATGATAGCAGACTTCCGCAGCGCGTCAGCGGGTGTTCCAGGCCGCGATTCCAAACCGGCACGCTTGCCCTGCACGCAGGCATGATCAATTTTGCACTCGCCAAAGGGCGCGCTTGATCCGCCCTGGATTGGCATAGCCAGCGCTAACATCATCCATCGCCCGCGGCGCGCCTTTCAGGGACAGACGAATCGGGGGGTCGAGCGCGACAGTGAGGGGAGCCATTCGCCGGCTTTCGTTGATTTCCAACACCAATGTGTGGCACCAAGCGGACAGAGAACCAATCCCGGTGACCACGGACGAAATCTCCGGTAATCCGGAACGGAGAGAGGTCGACACAACAGGCCGGTGTCAGGCAAATGGTGCTGGTGGTGGGACTCGAACCCACAAGGCCGCGAGGCCGCAGGATTTTAAGTCCTGTGTGTATACCATTCCACCACACCAGCGAAGGGATGATATTTGGAGGCTAGGGTCGGAATCGAACCGGCGTCCACGGCTTTGCAGGCCGCTGCATGACCACTCTGCCACCTAGCCAAAACCCGCAGATGTCCCGGCAGGCACCGGAGACATAAAAAAGCCCCGAAGAACTTCGAGGCTCGATAATTCTTGGAGCGGGAAACGAGACTCGAACTCGCGACCCCAACCTTGGCAAGGTTGTGCTCTACCAACTGAGCTATTCCCGCTGCGAAGACCTGCTATTCTAGCGGCAAAAGCCATGCTGTCAAGCATGGTCGCCAATTTTTTTATCAGCCGTCCCGGAGCACCGGCCATGCCGCCGCCAGATAGTGCAGCATTGACCACAGCGTCAGCGCCGCCGCCGCCAGCATCAAGGCCAGACCCACTTCCAGGGTCGGAAACCCGAACAGCGGCTCCCGATACAGCAGCAACAGCACGGCGACCATTTGCACCGTAGTCTTAAGCTTGCCGATTTTCGACACTGCGACCCGGCTATGACTGCCCACCTGCGCCATCCACTCACGCAAGGCTGAAATGGCGATTTCCCGGCCAACAATGATGGTTGCTGCCACCGCCATCAGCGGCGTGTGAATCGCCTGCACCAGCAGCACCAGCGCCGCCGCCACCATCAGCTTGTCGGCGACCGGATCGAGAAAGGCGCCAAAGGCCGAGGTCTGGCCAAGACGCCGCGCCAGATAACCGTCCAGCCAGTCGGTCAGCGCCGCCAGACCAAACAGGGCGCTGCACAGCAGATTGGCACCGCGAAAGGGCATGAAGAAAACACCCACAAATACCGGGATCAGCGCGATCCGCAACAGGGTCAGCCAGGTGGGTAGATTCAGTTGCATGATCTGAACACGATCAACCATCGCCATGGAAGGCATCATAAATGCGCTGCGCCAGTTCAGCACTGATCCCCTCTATCCGGGCCAGATCATCGACGCCCGCCCGCGAGAGCTGCTTAAGCCCGCCAAACTGCCTGAGCAGCGCCTGGCGACGCTTGGGACCAATACCGGGAATGTTTTCGAGCGCCGAGGTCTTGCGGCTGACCATGCGCCGCTGACGGTGGCCGGTGATCGCAAAGCGGTGCGCTTCATCGCGAATCTGCTGGATCAGGTGCAAGGCGGCCGAACTGGCAGGCAGTATAAGTGGATGGTCCTGACCGGACAAGTAAAGTGTCTCCAGCCCCGGTTTGCGCTCTGGACCCTTGGCAACACCGAGCAGGGTCACGCCGGTAACGCCGCGCGCATCCAGAACTGCACGCGCCTGCGCCAACTGTCCGCGGCCACCGTCGATCAGCACGACATCGGGCATCACCATGCCCTCTTCGCCCAGGCGCGCATAGCGCCGCTCCAATGCCTGATGCAGAGCGGCGTAATCATCACCGGGCGTAATGCCCATAATCGCATAGCGCCGATAAGCGGCTTTCAACGCGCCTTCCGTACCAAACACCACGCAGGAGGCTATCGTAGCCTCGCCACCCAGATGGCTGATATCGAAGCATTCCAGACGCGCCGGCGCTGCAGCCAGACCGAGCACCCCGGCCAGAGCAATCAGACGCTGGCGCATGCCGGCCTGACTGGATAGGCGGGCTTCCAGTGCATGCTCGGCATTACGCTGCGCCATCTCCAGCCAGCGCGCGCGCTCGCCGCGCACCCGTCCACTGAGCACCACACGCCGCCCCAGCCGGGCCTGAAACGCCTCGGCCAACAGCGCCAGATCGGCAGGTTCGGGTGTTACCAGCAGTTCAGCCGGCACCGCCCGGTCGAGATAATGCTGGGCCAGGAACGCTGCCAGAACCGTTTTCGCTCCGACGTCATCATCCTCTTCCTCTGCGGGCAGGCGCGGAAAAAAGGCCTTGTTGCCCAGCAGGCGGCCTTCGCGGAACATGAACACCTGTACGCAGGCTACCCCGGCCCGCAGCACGCAGGCGACTACATCAAGATCGCCGCTGACGCCTTCCACATGCTGACGCTCCTGCACCTGACGCAGTTCGGCGATGCGGTCACGACATTGGGCCGCCTCTTCGAAGCGCAGCGCCGTCGCCGCCTGCTCCATACGCTGCACCAGGTCATCGATGATCTGAGCGCTGCGTCCCTCCAGAAAGCGCTCGGCATCGTCAAGCTGGCGCTGGTAGGCGGCGCGATCGACATAGCCGACGCAGGGCGCGGTACAGCGCTGGATCTGGTACTGCAGACAGGGCCGGCTGCGACCCCGGAAGAAGGCATCCTCACAGGAACGCAGCCGGAACAGCTTCTGCAGCAGATTCAGCGTATCGCGAACCGCGCTGGCGTGCGGATAGGGGCCAAAGTAACGCCCCGGCGCTCGCCGCGCGCCACGATGCAGTTCCAGGCGCGGAAAGTCGCCCGCGGCAACATGGATATACGGATAGCCCTTATCGTCGCGCAACAGCACGTTATAGCGTGGCTGCAGGCGCTTGATCAGCGTGCTTTCCAGAATCAGCGCCTCGGCCTCGGTATGGGTCACGGTGATTTCGATAGCGTGAATCCGGGCCACCAGACTGCGGGTCCGCGCTGAGGCATGGTGCTCGCGGAAATAGCTGGCGACCCGCTGGCGCAGATTGCGCGCCTTGCCGACGTACAGCACCGTGCCCTGCGCATCAAGCATCCGGTATACGCCGGGCAGGGTGGTAAGCGTCCTGAGGAAGCGCTGCGCATCAAAAGGTTCCGTCATGGCATTCACCGGCGCGGCCATTGACCTGCTCGCGCCTGTTCTAGAATGGAAATGGATGATCCGTACATACCTTAACCCTCGGCGCCGCGCCTGCAACTTCTGACACTGCATGCCATGAGCTTCGACCCGACCCGTGTTTTCGGCGCTATCCTGCTGGCGGTGCTGGCCATGCTGTCGCTGCTGGCCGGCGCGGCCATTGGTCTGTTGCGCACGCCGGCGCCGCGCAGCACCGCGATTATCATGGCTTTTGGCACCGGGGCGCTCATCCAGGCCCTGGCGATGGAACTGGCCTTTGAAAGCGCGCAGCGGCTGCTGCATGAGGCCGGTCTGAGTGGCCTGAGTAGCTGGCTGTGGGTGGCGTTCGGCTTTACCGTGGGCGGGGTGCTGTATTCACTTGGCGACCGCCATCTGGAGCATTATGGCGCTGCCCTGCGCCACCCGGCGCTGGCCCGGCTGTATCTGCAGCGCCAGAAGCATGCGCAATCCGCCGAACGGCTGGCGCAGCTGGCGCGGGTTGAATTGCTGCGCGCCCTGCCACCCGAGGAGATGGAAGGCGTGCTGCTCTGCGTCGAGCCGCTGCGGGTCAGTGCGGGCACGGTGATCTTCCGGCAGGGCGAGGCCGGTGATGCGCTCTATCTGATCGACGAGGGCGCAGTGCGCGTGCTGGACGCACCCGAGGCCACGCCCGACGCCAGCGAACTGGCCCAGCTTGGCACGGGGCAATCATTCGGCGAGATCGCCCTGCTGACCGGTGCGCCGCGCACCGCAACCGTGGTGGCGCTGTGCGACAGCGTGCTGCTGAAAATCGCCCGCGAGCCGTTCGTGGAACTGCTGGACTGCTCGCCGCGCCTGCGCCAGGCGGTCGAAACGCTCAATTCGCAGCGCATCCTGCAGAACGTCGTCCGCCGCCACGATGCACCCGATGCCGAAAGCTGGCAGCAGATCGCCCTGGCCAATCTGCAGCGTCTGAGCCATGCCGAGGAAACCGCGCTGATGACCCGGCAGGCCTCGGCGGGCGCGCCGCTGGCCCTGTTTCTTGGCGCGATGCTGGACGGCATTCCCGAATCCGTGGTGATCGGCTCGACCTTCGAATCGCTGGCACAGTTCCGCTTTACCTTCCTGGTGGCGGTGTTTCTGTCCAATCTGCCCGAGGCGATCGCGAGCGCCGCCGGGATGAAGCGGGCCGGTTTCAGCACGCGGCGCATTGCCACCCTCTGGGGCCTGCTGGTGATCGCGGGTGCGCTGGCGGCGGCGCTGGGCAACCTGTTTCTGGTTGATGCTTCGCCCATGCTGCTGACCCTGGTCAGCGCCATTGCCGGCGGCGGCATCCTGGCCATGGTGGCCTCGGTGATGATGCCGGAGGCCTATGTTGACGGGGGTCCGGCGGTTGGACTGGCGACCATTGCCGGTTTCCTGTGCGCGTTTCTCTTCACCCTGGTCTGAACCACAGGGGTGGACCAGCAGCGCCACCTAGCGCCCCGCACCCGATGCTGCCGGATGGGCTGCCCGCCAGGCACGCCCCAGTTGTCGCGCCTGTTCCATCTCAGCCTGACTCAGGCGACTGGCGGCGTAATCGAGCGGCTGCGCTGCATCCACATAACCGCTGGTAACCGCCAGATCCAGCCACATATAAGCCTTGACCCAGTTGCCTGCGACCCCGCGCCCGCTGCTGTAGAACAGGCCCAGTCCGTACTGCGCCAGCGGCAGGCCGCTCTCGGCAGCCTTCTCAAACCAGCGGAAGGCTTCGCGATCATCACGGGCCACACCGCGCCCACTCGCATACGCCACCCCGAGCAGCACCTCGGCCAGTGCCAGACCCTGGCCGGCAGCCTTGCGATACCAGTTCACCGCCTGGGCATCATCGCGCGCCAGCCGGCCGCGCCCATCGGCGTACATCACGCCCAGATTGAGCTGCGCGCCAGCCAGACCGTGCTCGGCAGCCTTGCGATACCAGTTCACCGCCTGGGCGTCATCGCGCGCCACGCCGCGCCCGGTCGCGTACAGTACGCCCAGACTGAACTCGGCCTCGGCATCGCCCTGGGCGGCGGCCTTTTCAAACCAGCCAAACGCCGCGCGTTCATCGCGCGCCGTGCCATCACCCGCCATGTACAGCGCGCCCAGGCGCGTCTGGCTGGCGGCGTGACCGTGCTCGGCAGCCTTGCGATACCAGTTCACCGCCTGGGCGCTGTCCCGCGCGCCGAGCGCACCCCGGTCGTAGACCAGCCCCAGCCGGTACTGCGCGCCGACATCATCCTGCTCGGCGGCCTTGCGCAGCCATTCCAGCCCGGCCTGCGGATTGCGCGCGACACCCTCGCCGCTGAAATAGCGCTCGGCCAGCTGCATCTGCGCCTGCGGATTGCCGCCAGTCGCCGCCTGATTAAGGAGCTGCATGCCGCGCACCGGATCAAGCACCACGCCGCGCCCGCTCAGATAGCCATTGGCCAGTTCCAGTTGCGCCACTGCCAGTTCCTGTTCAGCGGCGCGCCGGTACCATTGCAGCGCTTCGCGCTCATCGCGCGGCAGACCGCCACGCCCCTCCGCATACATGCGCCCAAGGGCATACTGCGCCAGCGCCAGCCCGGTTTCGGCAGCCTGTCGATACCAGCGCACCGCCTCACTGTCATTGCGGGCAGTGCCCTGCCCCTCGGCATACAGCCGCCCGAGGTTGAACTGCGCCAGGGCCACACCCTGCCCGGCCGACTGGCGAAACCAGCGGAACGCCTCAGCCGGATTGGCTGCCAAGCCGCGTCCGAGCAGAGCGCGCAGCGCCAGATTGTACTGCGCCTCGGCATGTCCCTGCTCGGCGGCCTGGCGATACCAGCGCACTGCTTCGGCATCACTGGCTGTGACCCCGCGCCCAGCGGCATACATCGCGCCCAAGCCGAACTGGGCAGCGGCCAGGCCCTGGCGCGCCGATCGTTCGTACCACTCCACCGCGACTTTGTCGTTGCGTGATACGCCGCGACCGCTGGCGTAAAAGTTGCCCAGTTCAAACTGAGCGCCAGGATGATTTTGCTGCGCGGCACGCTGATACCAGTTAGCGGCCTCCCGATCATCCTGCGCCATGCCCTGACCGCTGGCATATTTGCCGCCGAGTGTATACTGGGCTTCGGGATTGCCCCGCTCGGCGGACAGTCGCAGCCAGAACAGTGCCTCGCGTTCGCTGGGTGCCGCGCCCGGATCGGCGGCATAGATCATGCCGAGATGAAACTGGGCATCGCCATTGCCCTGGGAGGCAGCCCGGCGCAACCACTCCAGGGCGTTGCGCTGGCTTTGCGTCACCCCCTGACCACGCAGATACATCAGGCCGATCATGGTCTGCGCACCGGGATCGCCCTGCTTGGCCCAGACCATGTAGTCCTCGAAGGCCCGGGCATAATCACCGCGCTGATAAGCCTCGGCGGCGCTGTTCGTGGAGGCATTGGGGGCAACGGGGCGAAAGTCACCGTAATGCCAGATGCCCTTGTCATCCTGCCATTTTTTCACACCACTGCCGTTCTCGGCGGGCGGTGCAGCCTGTACCACGCCCGCCAACAGCATTGCCCACCACACCATCTTGCGCATACCGCTTTCCCCCAAGTCGCGCCGGGACATCTTGAATTTCTGTAAACAGTCTCAATTCTAATGATAAGCAGCGCAGCCGTCGCGACTACCCGGTCGTGCCCGCACCGTATCCAAAGCGGACGCGCGTGTACACCATAAGACACCACCACTCATTGCAGAGGATTTCCGCATGGCCATCAATCTCCAGAAGGGACAACGTATCAGCTTGGACAAGGAAGCCGGCCGGCGTCTGAATCGGGTCGTCATGGGCCTCGGTTGGGGCATGAAGCAGGTGCAGAGCCGCGGTTTCCTCGGCTTTGGCAGCGGTACGCGCCAGGAAGCGGTTGACCTGGATGCCTCCTGCCTGCTGTTCGACGGCAATGGCCAGCTCACGGATACCGTCTGGTTTCGACAACTGCGCAGCCAATGCGGCTCCATCCAGCACAGCGGCGATGACCGCTCGGGCGGGGGCGAAGCCGGTGCTGATAACGAGCGCATCGCCATCGAACTGGATCGGATTCCGCCGACCGTGCAGGTGCTGCTGTTCACGGTCAACAGCTTCAGCGGCGAGAGCTTCGCCGGTATTCCCAATGCCTTCTGCCGCCTGGTGGATGCGGCCAATGGCAGCGAGATCGCCCGCTTCGATCTGTCCCTGGAAGGCGGCCAGCATACCGGCCTGATCATGGCCAAGCTGTATCGCCATAACAGCGAGTGGAAGATGCAGGCCATCGGCGAGCATGCCGAGGGACGCACCTTCCACGACCTGTTGCCCGCGCTGCGCCCCTACCTGTAAGCGACGCAGGCTTTTGGTCATGGATCTACAAGCGGGTCAGAACATCTCCATTTCCAGGCACAGCCCGGCACCGGCCGCCATCACCGTCGCGCTGGCCTGGGAACCGGCCACTACGGCGCTGACCCTGGATGCCAATGCCTTTGCCCTGGCAGCCTCGGGCAAGGTGCGTGGTGATGCCGATTTCATCTTCTACAATCAGCCAACACTGCCCGGCGGCGGTATCCAGCGGGCCGGGGATGGGCGCAGCTTCACCATCACTTTTGCCGCCCTGCCCGCTGGCATTGAACACATCGTGATCGCCCTGACCATCGATCAGGGCCAGCGCCGCGGCCAGTCGTTTGGACAACTGACGCAGGTACGCACCGAGATCCGCGACGCGCAGACTCAGGCTGTGCTGGCGGCGTTTCCGCTGGCGACGCGCATGATGGCGGAAACCGCGCTGATCATTGGCGAACTGTATCTGCGCAACGGTGAATGGAAATTCCGTGCCGTCGGCCAGGGTTTCGTCGGCGGACTGGCACCGCTGGCCCGGCAATACGGCGTTGAGGTCGCGGATGATCCGGATGTCGCTGCGCCAGCTGCACCACCAGCAGCGCCGCCCAGCGCCGCGCCATCAGCCAAGCCGCTGCGCCTGGAAAAAATCACCCTGGAAAAAAAGGGCAGCAGCATTTCGCTGGAGAAGAAAGGCGCCGGCTTCGATGAACTGGTCATCAATCTGAACTGGAACCAGGGCAGCGCCAAAAGCGGCGGCTTCTTCGGCCGGCTGACCGGCAGCGGCAGAGTGGATCTTGATCTCGGTTGCCTGTTCAAGCTGCGCGATGGCCGCGCCGGTGCCGTGCAGGCGCTCGGCGACAGCTTCGGCAGCCTGCAACAGCCGCCCTATATCCAATTAATGGGCGATGACCGCAGCGGCGCCAGCGCCGAGGGCGAATTCCTGCGCATCAACGGCCGCGAATGGGCGCACATCGACCGGATCGTGGTCTTTGCTCTGATCTATCAGGGCGCGCCCAACTGGGCGGAAACCGATGCCGTGGTCACCCTGCGCACGCCCCATCAGCCGACCCTGGAAATCCGCCTGGACAGCCATCGCAATGACCAGCGTATGTGCGCGCTGGCCATGCTGGAGAACCAGAGCGGCAACATCAGGGTCACAAAGCTGGTTGAATATTTCGCCGATCACCGCGTCCTCGATCAAGCCTATGGCTTCGGCCTGCGCTGGGTCGCCGGCTCCAAGGGTTAGGCAACTCCACGCTTCACCCCTACATCAATCAACGAAGGAGAAGACACATGGCTCTCGAATGGCTCAAGCAGCGCTTCAATGAAGTCTCCACGACCCTGCAGGGCGAAGTTTCCAAGATTCGCAACAAAAGCTTCCTGGAAGCGGTCGTGGCCGGCTGCGTCCTGGTCGCCTATGCCGATGGCGTGGCCCGCGACGAGGAAAAGCAGAAGATGATCGGTTTCCTGCGCACTAACCCGATTCTTTCGGTGTACAGCACCGAGGACGTCATTGCCATCTTCGACAAGTACGCCAAGCAGTTTGATTCCGATGTCCAGATCGGTCAGGCCAACGCCCTGCAGGCGGTTGCCAAGGTCAAGGACAAGTCCGATGAAGCACGGCTGATGGTGCGGGTGTGCTGCGCGATCGGCGCCGCCGATGGCAATTTCGACGATAACGAAAAGGCGATCGTGCGCAAGATCTGCACCGAACTGGGCCTGAACCCCCAAGACTTTGATCTGACCTGAGCAGCCGGGACATCATGGAACAACATCTCGGTTTTCCACTGGAAACCATCGCCATTTTCGTGGCGGTGGTAGCCTTCTCGGTCTGGCTCGACCTGCGTCTGCATAAGGACAGCGAAGACATCAGCATCCCCAATGCCGTGGCCTGGTCACTGTTCTGGATCTGCCTGGCGATTGGTTTCTATTTCTACCTGAAAATCCACCACAGCCCGGAATTCGCCGATCTGTTCCTGGCCGGCTATATCCTGGAAAAGTCGCTGTCGGTGGATAACCTGATGGTATTCGTCGCCATCTTTGCCTCCTTTGGCATCAAGGGCGCGCTACAGCATCGGGTACTGTATTTCGGCATCCTCGGCGCGGTGATCTTCCGCATGCTGTTCATCGCTTTTGGCACCAGCCTGTTTGGCCTGAGCACCTGGATTGAATTCGTGTTCGCCGCCATCGTGGCCTGGACCGGCTGGAAGATGCTCAGCGGCGTCGGCGAGAACGACGAGATCGCCGATTACTCCGATCACTGGTCGGTACGGGTGACCCAGAAGCTGGTACCGATCTTTCCGCGCCTGCACGGCGGGCAGTTTCTGGTCAGCCATGGCCATGTGCAAACCATGGTGCAGCAGGATTCCAGCATCTCGGTTGCCCGCGAGGCAGCGGTCTACGCCACGCCGATGCTGCTGTGCCTGGTGTGCATCGAAGTCTCCGACATTATTTTCGCCTTTGACTCGGTGCCGGCGGTGATCGCGGTGACCCGCGAGCCGCTGCTGGTTTATTCGGCGGTGATCTTCGCCATTCTCGGCCTGCGTTCGCTGTATTTCGTGCTGGCGGCGGCACAGCAGTATCTGGTGCACCTGGACAAGGCCGTAGCCGCGCTGCTGTTCTTCATTGCCTTCAAGCTGGCACTGCAGGCCTCCAACCACATCTTCCATTGGCCGGGTTGGGAAATTTCCGCCAACCTCAGTCTGATGATCATTCTCGGCACCCTGGCGGTGGGCGTGATTGCCTCGCTGCTATTCCCCGGCGCTCCGGAGGAAGAGACAGAACGCGAAGCCCCGGTAAAGAAAGCGGATTAATCGCATCCAATCATGCGGGCGGCCAGGAACCCTTCCCAAGCCGCCCGCCCCTTCGCCCTTCAGCGTGTTGTCGATTTAGGAAGGATGATCCCGATGGCCATTTCCCTCAACAAAGGCGAGCGCCTGTCGCTCAGCAAGGAAGCACCTCACCTGAAAAAGGTACTGGTCGGTCTGGGCTGGGATGCCCGCGCCACCGATGGCGCCGATTTCGACCTGGACGCCTCGGCGTTCCTGCTCGGCATCGATGGCAAGGTGCGTTCGGAAGCCGACTTTATTTTCTATAACCAGCTCAAGTCGAGCTGTGGCTCGGTGCAGCATACCGGCGATAACCGCACCGGCGCCGGCGAAGGCGACGACGAAGCGCTGATGGTGGATTTATCGCGCGTGCCGGCCGAGGTGCAGAAAATCGCCTTCACCGTGACCATTCACGAAGCTGATGCCCGCCGACAGAACTTCGGCCAGGTTGGCAATGCCTATATCCGTCTGGTCAATGCCGAGACCAACACCGAGGTCGCCCGCTACGATCTGGCCGAGGACGCCTCGACCGAAACCGCGATGATCTTTGGCGAACTCTATCGCCATGGCAGTGATTGGAAATTCAGCGCGGTTGGTCAGGGCTATGCAGGCGGCCTGGCGGCGATGTGCCGTCAATACGGCATCAATATCTGAACCTGAATCCCCCGTCGAACCCCGTGTAAGGAGTCAACCATGGCTGTTTCTCTGCAGAAAGGTCAGAACGTTTCGCTGAGCAAGCAGGCGCCCGGCCTGAAAAAAGTGCGCTTTGGTCTGGGCTGGGATCTGCGCAAGACCGATGGCAGCGCCTTTGACCTGGACGCCTCGGCCTTCGTGCTGGACAGCGCCGGCAAGGTGCTCAGCGATCAGCATTTCGTGTTCTACAACAATACGCAGGATCCCTCCGGCGCCGTGGTTCACAAAGGCGATAACCGTACCGGCGAGGGCGAGGGCGATGACGAAGCCCTCGAAATCGAACTCGGGCAGATGCCCCCTAGCGCCGCCAAGGTCGCCTTCGTGGTCACGATCCACGATGCCGAAGCGCGCCGGCAGAATTTCGGCCAGGTCGGCAATGCCTATATCCGCGCCCTGAATGTCGATGGCGAGCAGGAAATCGCCCGTTATGATCTCTCCGAAGATGCCTCGACCGAAACCGCGATGATCTTCGGCGAGTTGTACCGGCATAACGAGGAATGGAAGTTCAAGGCCATCGGTCAGGGTTATGCCGGGGGTCTCGGCGCCGTAGCCCGCGATTATGGGGTCAATCTTGGCTAGCAAACTCGGTTAGAATAAGCGGCGCTTGATCGCCGCGCTGAACTGATCCGGCCCGCCGGTCCCACGGCGGGCCTTTTGCTTTCTGGACAAGACCACCATGAGCGAAACTGTCAAATACCTGCTCGACGAGAGCCGGATGCCGAAGTCCTGGTACAACCTGGTCGCCGACCTGCCCGCGCCGCCGCCACTCGTCCTGCATCCTGCTACCCACCAGCCTGTCGGTCCTGATGACCTGGCGCCGCTGTTCCCGCGCTCGCTGATCGAGCAGGAAATGGCCACCGCGCGCGAGATCGAAATTCCCAAGCCGGTGCGCGATATCTACCGGCAATGGCGACCCAGCCCGCTGTATCGGGCCCGCCGCCTGGAAAAAGCGCTCGGCACTCCGGCGCGCATCTACTACAAGTACGAGGGCGTCAGCCCGGCGGGCAGCCACAAACCCAACACCGCCGTCCCGCAGGCCTTCTATAACAGGGAAGCCGGCATCAAGCGCATCGCCACCGAGACCGGCGCCGGACAATGGGGCTCCTCACTGGCCTTTGCCGGGGCGCTGTTTGGCATTGACGTGCAGGTGTTCATGGTGCGGGTGTCCTACGGCCAGAAGCCCTATCGGCGCGCGCTGATGGAAACCTACGGCGCCCGCTGTGTCGCTTCACCTTCCATGGAAACCGCCGCTGGCCGGGCGATCCTGGCGCAACGGCCCGATCACCCGGGCAGCCTGGGCATTGCCATTTCCGAGGCAGTGGAAGTGGCCGCCCAGCGCGATGACACCAAGTACGCGCTCGGTTCGGTGCTCAACCATGTGCTGCTGCACCAGACCGTGGTCGGCCTGGAAGCGATCGCGCAACTGGAGATGGCCGATGATTATCCCGATATCGTGGTCGGTTGCACCGGTGGCGGCTCCAATTTTGCCGGTATCGCCTTCCCGTTCATCGGCGCGCAGTTGCGTGGCGGACGCGCAGTGCGCATCGTGGCGATCGAGCCGGCGGCCTGCCCGACCCTGACCCGTGGCCCTTATGCCTATGACTTCGGCGACACCGCGCACTTGACGCCGCTGACCAAGATGCACACGCTCGGCTCGACCTTCACCCCGCCCGGTTTCCATGCCGGCGGCCTGCGCTATCACGGCATGGCGCCGCTGGTCAGTCACGTCAAGGAACTGGGCCTGATCGAAGCACGCGCCTATCACCAGACCGGCTGCTTCGAAGCCGGTGTGACCTTTGCCCGTGCCGAAGGCATCCTGCCGGCGCCGGAAGCCAATCACGCAGTCAAGGGCGCGATCGACGAGGCGCTGCGCTGCAAGGAGGAAGGGGTGAGCCGGGCGATCCTGTTCAACCTCTGCGGCCACGGCCATTTCGATATGCAGGCCTACATGGACTACTTCGCCGGCAAGCTCACCGATCAGGATTATGACGAGGCGGAACTGGCCATGGCCCTGTCCGGTCTGCCGTCAGTGACCACGGTCTGAGACCCTGATCACGCCCTCTCTCCCGCCTGTGGGAGAGAGGCGTGCGCTCAATCCAGCCGCTTCAGCCAGAACACCATCGGCTTGGGCGATTCTGTTGCTTCATCCAGATCCTGCCAGGAAAAGATCGTGTGCAGTTCGGGATGCCGGACGAACCCATGCCGGTTCCACAGCATATCCAGTGGCCGGTAATCCGCCGGGCGGCGCGGATGCTCGATCGGTCGCACCACCGCGCAGAAACAGACCATCTCGAAACCACCCAGCGCGCGTGCATGCGCCTCGCGTTCCGCCAAAAAGCGGTGGCCGAGGCCACGCCCCCGGTACTCGGGCAGCAGCACCGATTCACCATAGTAGAAGATGCGGCGTGGATCGTAGCCATGCTGGAGAAACGGCGCGATCACATTCGGCGTTTCCGCGACCAGCGGCAATCCGCTCGCCGCGCCCACCACCCGCTCACCATCCTGAGCCAGCACCATGACACTGTCCGGCACCGCGACGTAGCTGTGCAGGTATTTTTCCTCGTAAGCAACGCTGCCGTCATAGAGATAGGGAAATTCACGGAATACGCGAATACGCAATTGCGCCAGCACCGGCAACCAGGCCTGGATGGCACTGCCGGAAATGCGTTGAATACGCAGGGATTCAGCCAGATCAGTCATGCGCACGATGTCCTCTTGAAAATTGCCCGGATTCCCAAGGCGTCAGATCCATGCCCAGTCACCATGCAAGGCCTGCTGGCCATGCGTTTCTGCAGCATCGCCGGTGGCCAGGGTCCATCACCAACTCCGCACCAGCCCGCCGCGACAACCGGCTATAGTGTTTATCAACGCCCCCGCGCAACAGCGAGCACGCCGTTCGCTACTGCTGAAACCCTGTGCGCCTGAGCACTCGACGTACCGGAGCGCATCCATGCTGCCATCCTTCTCCCTGCCCCACCCGCGCACGCGGCGACACTGGCCCTGGCTGTTGCCCGGCCTGCTGCTGGCCGCCACGATCGCTCACGCCGAGGACGCGGTGTATACCTGGACCGATGCCGGCGGCCGCGTGCACTACAGCAACCGGCCACCTGCCAATCAGCCGGCTACGACCGTACCGCTCAACAGCGGCACCGTCAGCGTGCGCCCCACCGAGCAGATCTACACCTGGACCGATGCCGAGGGCCATGTCCATTACGGCACCCGTCCGCCCGCAGGCGTCTCAGCCAAGGCGCTCAGTGCCGAGGATGCCCCACTTTCCACCATCCACGCCGGTCAATTGCGCAGTGGCGAACAGCGCCTGCTGCGTGATATCCAGAACCACGAATAGCCACGCCCACCCAGCATGCCGGGCGACAGGCCCGGCGACAACGGGTGATAATAGCGGTCCGCGGCGCGCGATCCGCCATTCGCCCACCTCATCCCATTTCGCAACGGTCCGCCACAGGGTTGGCGCCACCGGAGATGCCCCGGCATGAATCCCGACACAGTCCCCGATCACTACTGCCAGAACCTGGCCGACCGGCCCGGCTCGGATTTTCATTACAGCCTGCTTGGCTTGGCGCAGCCCCAGCGCCGTGCCCTGAACGCCCTGCAGGCCTTTTACCTGGAAGCAACCCACATCACCCAGGACTGCCGCGACCCCGGCGTCGCCCAGGCCAAGCTCGACTGGTGGCGCACTGAACTGGAACGGCTGTTCAGCGGCCATCCGCAACACCCGGTCAGCCGCGCCCTGCAACCGCACCTGAGCAGCTACAACCTGCCCGAGGAGTATTTCCGCGAAATCCTCGACGGCGTCGCCATGGATCTGGATTACGACGCCTACCCAAGCTTTACCGAGCTGACCCTGTACATGCACCGCCACGGCAGCATACCCACGCTGCTGGCCAGCGAAGTGCTCGGCTATGCCGACCGCCGCGCCACGCCGCGCTTTGCCCACGAGGCCGGTGCCCTGCTGCTGCTGTTCGAACGTTTCCACGATATCCGCCATCACGCCCAGCATGGCCGCTTCTACATCCCCGAGGATGAAATGCGCCGCTTTGGCGTCGATCCTGGTGATCTGCTGGCGGCACAGACTACTGATCGGGTGCGGCAACTGTTCGCCTTTCAGGCCGAGCGCCTCGCCGATTATCAGCGCCGGGCGCTGGAGCTGCTGCCCGAGTGCGACCGCCACGCCCAGTGCAGCCTGCTAATCCGCCTGGAACTGGTGCAGACGCTGCTGGCGGAAATCGTCGCTGATGGCTACCGCCTGCTGGAACAGCGCACCCAGTTGCCCCCGCTGCGCAAGCTCTGGCTGAGCTGGCGCCTGCGGCGGCGTGAACAGCGCCGCTACCGACAGATGGCGACCGCATAGTAGACTAGCCGGCCAGATACCGACTCCCACGGGAGCGGTTGCCACACAACAACATAACGCTGGATACACGCCGCCATGAAGGACTACCAGCCTGCCGCTGACCTCTTGAAAGATCGGGTGATCCTGGTCACCGGAGCCGGGGATGGCCTGGGCCGCGCTGCCGCGCGCTGCCTGGCCGCCCATGGTGCAACATTGATCCTGCTCGGACGCACCATCCGCAAGCTGGAGCAGGTCTATGACGACATCGAGAAGGCCGGCGGTCCGAAACCGGCGATCTATCCGATGAATCTGGAAGGCGCCATTCCCAAGGATTACCTGGATCTGGCGCAGGTGCTGGACAGCGAATTTGGCCGCCTCGACGGGCTGCTGCACAACGCGGCGCTGCTTGAAGGCCTGACGCCGATTGCCAATTACGACATTGAGCTTTGGTACCGGATCCTGCAGGTCAACCTTAACGCCCCGTTCATGCTCACCCATGCCCTGCTGGGGCTACTGCACCGCTCCGCCGATGCTTCGGTGGTGTTCACCGCCGATCAGGTCAGCGAAAGTGGCCAGGCCTATTGGGGTGCCTACGCGGTGTCCAAGGGCGGCAGCGAGACGCTGATGAAGCTGCTGGCCAGCGAACTGGAAGCCAACACCCCTATCCGCGTCAACAGCCTTGATCCAGGCCGGGTCCGCACCGGGATGACGCTGAAAGTCTATCCAGGCCGCGATCCGGCGGAATGGCCAACGCCGGATGCGATCCTGCCTGCGTATCTGTATCTGCTCGGCCCGGACAGTCGCGGCGTTACCGGCCAGGTCCTGCGCGCCCAGGCTTGAGCGGGCGCGTCGGCGCGGCGGATTTTCCAGACGCGGATCTGCCGGACGCAGGACGCGCGCCCTTCCAGGGATCGGCATCCCGGCGCGCGGGCGGCGCGGCAGCAGTACGCTGTTGATGCGCTGCCGGTGCCGGGCGTGAGCGCGGTGCAGAGCGGGTCTCCTGCGGCGCGGCCGGGCGCGCAGCCGGACCGGCATGGGCGCGGCGCGGCGCAGTCGCCTGCTGCTGCCCCGGCCCCTCCGGGCGTACCGGGCGCGGATGGGCTCGGGGTGCAGGGCTTGTTTCCCTTGTTTCCACTGCTGATTCCCGAACTGGGCGCGCCGGGCGCGGTGCCCGCTCCTCGCGTGACGCACCAGAACGCGCATTGGAACGCGCACCCGAACGCGATTGCGCAGGTGCAGGCTCTGCCGGTGCGGGAGCGGCACGCCAGCCGATAGCCTCCAGCAGTGCCGCGATCTGCTCATCCTCCAGCTCATCCCACTGCCCTGGATGCAGGCCGCGGCGCAGCATCACCGTGCCATAGCGTACCCGGGTCAGCCGGCTTACCGTCAAACCCTGCGATTCCCACAACCGCCGCACTTCGCGATTGCGTCCCTCGCGCAGCACGACGTGATACCAGTGATTGGCGCCCTCACCGCCGATATCGCGAATTTCGTCGAAGCGCGCCAGCCCGTCGTCGAGCTGCACGCCCTCCTGCAGGGTGCGCAGCGTCTCCCGGCTCACCTCGCCGAGCACACGCACCGCATATTCACGCTCGACCTGTGCCGAGGGGTGCATCAGGCGGTTGGCCAGTTCGCCATCATTGGTCAGCAGCAGCAGGCCCTGGGTATTCAGATCCAGGCGACCGACCGCTACCCAGCGCCCGCCATGCAAAGCCGGCAACCGCTCAAACACCGTCGGTCGACCCTCGGGATCGCGGCGGGTGGCCACCTCGCCAACCGGCTTGTAATAAGCCAGCACGCGCCGGCGCGGCCGCAGCGCCCGCACCAGCACTGGCCGGCCATCGAGCTGGATGCGCTCGGTGCCCGTGACCTGGACACCGAGCTGAGCAATGACGCCATCGACAGTGATGCGCCCCTGGCGAATCCACGCCTCGATCTGGCGCCGGGAACCGATGCCGGCACCGGCCAGGAATTTTTGCAAGCGTTCAGCCATCAGAGACATCCATGGGCGGTGAAGAGTCCGGGCTCGACGCGGCGCGGCGTTCCAGAGCAGCACTGACCGCATCCAGGTCACGCAACGCTGCCAGCGGCGGCAGATCGCCCAGACTCTTGAGGTTGAAGTAATCCAGGAACACGCGGGTGGTCGCGTATAGCGCCGGCCGGCCGGGTACTTCGCGATGGCCGATTACCTTGATCCAGCCGCGTTCCTGCAGGGTTTTCATGATACTGCCGCTGAGACTGACCCCACGCACTTCCTCGATTTCGCCGCGGGTAATCGGTTGACGGTAAGCGATCAGCGCCAGAGTTTCCAGCAGGGCGCGCGAGTAGCTGGTAGCGCGCTCCTGCGCCAGCCGCGCTACCCAGGGCGCGAATACCGCCGGCACCTGCAGACGAAAGCCGCTGGCCACTTCGACCAGTTCCACACCACGCCCGGCGCAGCCGGCGGCCAGCTCGGCCAGGGCCACGCGCAGCTCTTCGCGGGTCGGTCGCCCGGCGTCTGGAAATGCGTCCAGCAGGCGCTCCACGCTGAGCGGTTCGCCCGCCGCCAGCAGCAGCGCTTCGAGAATGGCCTTGAGCGCAGGCATGGTCATTCAGGCCCGCCGCCGCACATGAATCGGCGCGAAAGGCTCGACCTGTACCAGTTCCAGCAGCGCCTCGCGCAGCAGTTCCAGCACGGCCAGAAAGGTGACTACTACGCCCCGCCGCCCTTCCTCGACGCGAAACAGGGTGGTAAAGGCGGTAAACTGGCGGGCATCCAGACGCTCCAGCAGTTGAATCATGCGCTCGCGCACCGAAAGCGGCTCACGCTGCACCTGATGGCGGCCATACAGTTCGGCGCGGACCAGCACCTCATGCAGGGCACCGAGTAGCTCGGTCAGACTGACCGGCGGCGGCGTGCGCAGCGCCGGCAGAGGTGGCGGTGCAGCGCTGGCGCTGTGCAGATCGCGTTCCAGCCGTGGCAGGGCATCCAGGGCCTGGGCGGCCTGCTGGAAACGCTCGTATTCCTGCAGACGACGCACCAGTTCGGCACGCGGATCATCCTCGACGGTTTCGGCAAGCGCCGGACGCGGCAGCAGCAGGCGCGACTTGATTTCCGCCAGCCAGGCCGCCATCACCAGATAGTCAGCGGCCAGTTCCAGCCGCAATTCCTGCATCAGCGCCAGGTAGTCCATGTATTGCCGGGTAATCGCGGCCATGGGGATGTCGAGAATACTGATGTTCTGGCGGCGGATCAGATACAGCAGCAGGTCCAGCGGCCCCTCGAAGGTCTCCAGAAAGACTTCAAGCGCATCCGGCGGGATATATAGATCGGGCGGCAGGCGGGTGAACGGTTCGCCACCCACCCGCGCCTGCAGCAGCGCCCCGGCAGCCTCGTCCATCAACCCAACGGCCGGATGCCCACCGCGCGGCGCAATTCGGCCAGGAACGGCGCGCTATGCTCCCGCGCCCGTTGCGCGCCCTGCTTGAGAATCCGCTCGATGTGATCGGGGGTCTGCAACAACTCGTGATAACGCTGGCGCGGTTCACTCAGGCGCGAGTTCAGATGCTCGAACAAAATCTGCTTCATCTCGCCCCAGCCGATACCCTGCGCATAGCGGGCGCGAATCGCCGCAGTTTCCTCGGCGCGGGCAAAGGCCTGATAAATCTGAAACAGGGTACAGGTCTCAGGATCCTTGGGCGCTTCCGGCGGCAGCGAGTTGGTCTTAATGCGCATGATCAGCTTGCGCAGGCTCTTTTCCGGCTCGAACAGCGGAATGGTATTGCCGTAACTCTTGCTCATCTTGCGCCCATCCAGCCCGACCAGCACGGCGGTCTTTTCATCCACCACCGCTTCCGGCAGCACGAAATGCTCGCCATAAAGATGGTTGAAGCGGGCGGCGATGTCGCGGGCCATTTCCAGATGTTGAATCTGATCGCGGCCCACCGGAATCTTGCGCGCCTTGAACATCAGGATATCGGCCGCCATCAGGATCGGGTAACTGAACAGGCCCATGGTCACGCCCTTGTCGGGGTCACCATCAGGATCGGCCAGGTTCTCGGCCACGGCCGCCTTGTAGGCATGGGCTCGGTTCATCAGGCCCTTGGCGGTGACGCAGGTGATGATCCAGGTCAGCTCCAGAATTTCCGGAATGTCGCTCTGGGCGTAGAAGATGACGTTGTCGATATCCAGGCCCAGCGCCAGCCAGGTCGCGGCCACTTCCAGCCGGGAGCGGTGCACCTGCGCCGGATCCTGGCATTTGATCAGGGCGTGGTAATCCGCCAGGAAGTAGAACGATTGCACGTCATGACGGCGGCTGGCTTCAATCGCGGGCAGGATTGCGCCGACATAGTTGCCCAGATGCGGCGTGCCGGTGGTGGTGATGCCGGTGAGGGTAATTTCCATGGATGACAACGCCTGGCTCGGAAGAAAAGCAGAAGAGGGTCAGAAGAACAGATTCAGAATCAGGTGGCGAATGCTGTTGACGATCGGCATCAGGTTCAGCCAGCCACTGGCCAGCAGCAGCACCAGAATGATCAGCCCATAGGGCTCGATCTGGGCCATGACCTGACCGGCGCGATCCGGCAACAGGCCGGCCAGCACCCGCGAACCGTCCAGCGGCGGAATCGGCACTAGATTGAGCACACCGAGCATGACGTTAACGCTCACCCCGGACACGCCCATCAACAACAGCGGCTCGCCCAGCCAGGGCAGCATCTGCAAACCATGGCCGAGCACGGCCACCCCCGCCCAGCCCAGCGCCATCAACAGGTTGGATACCGGCCCGGCCAGCGCCACCAGCGCCATGTCGCGCTTGGGCTGGCGCAGGCGATGGTAGTTGACCGGCACCGGCTTGGCCCAGCCGAAGATGAAGCCGCCGAGTATCGCCATTACCGCCGGCACCAGCACCGTGCCGATCGGGTCGACATGGCGCAGTGGATTGAGACTGAGCCGGCCCTGAGCCTTGGCGGTCGTATCGCCACAACGCAGCGCCGCCCAGCCGTGCGCGACTTCATGCAGGGTAATCGCCAACAGCAGCGGCGGCGCCAGAACCACGAGAAGTTGAATCGTATTGAGTGCTTGCATGGCGCGATTATACGCAGGCCATCGCGGCATGGACCAGAACGCACGCGGTGAATTTATGCTATCGCCCGCGCGTGAACTTTTCCCATGTTATAATAACCAAAGTTATTATTTAGGCGGATTCCTTCCCATGACCCTGACTTTCGCGCATTACGAGCGCTGCATCGACACGGTGCGGGCGCGGCATCCGGATATGCCCCAGCAGGCGGTGGTGCTGATGCGGCTGGCCCATCATGTGTTCCGGGCGCTGCATGAGCAGCTCGATGGTTTCTTCGCTGCACATGATTTATCCACCTCAGCCTGGGCGGTACTGATAATGATTTACAGCATGCCGGACCGGACCATCACACCTTCGGAGGTCAGCGCAGCCGTGGTGCAATCACGCACCCACATGACCCGCGTTGCTGATGATCTGGTCGCGGCGGGCCTGATCGAACGGGCCAGCGACAGCAGCGATCGGCGGCGTGTGGTGCTGCGCTTGACGGCACAGGGCGTGGCCCGCATCGAACAGCTGTTACCGCTGACCTGGACCGCATACACAGCGGCGCTGGCTGCCTTTTCAGCCGATGAAACCGCCCAGCTCGAAACCCTGCTGCGCCGCTGGCTGGCGCATCTGGAGCAGCGTCCGACGAGCGGAGATCCGCAGCGATGAGCGCACAACCGCAGGACACTGTTCCCGCGACTCCAAACGGCAGGCGTCGCCGCGCGCTGCTCATCCTGGCCACCCTGTTCACCCTGCTCGCCAGCGGCGGCGGCTATTACTGGTTTTACTACGGACGCTGGCAGGTCACCACCGACAATGCCTATGTCGGCGGCAATGTGGTTCAGATCACACCGCAGATCGCCGGCACCGTGGTCCGCGTGCTGGCCGATGACACTGATCTGGTTGAACAGGGCCAGCCGCTGGTACAGCTTGACGACGCCGACGCTCAGGTGCAATTGCAACTGGCGGAAGCCAATCTGGCCGACGCAGTGCGCGCGGTGCGCGGCCTGTACGCCAATGACAATCAATCACGCGCCCAGATCGCCCAGCGCAGCGCCGATCTTGATCGTATCCGCTTCGAAGCCGAGCGCGCCGAGACCGCCGCCCGTCAGGCCCGTGACGAATACCAGCGGCGCGAGATGCTGTTCCAGAAGAAATTCATTTCCAGCGAAACCCTGCAGACCGCGCGCACCGCGCTCGATAGCGCCAGCGCCGCGCGCGATGCCGCTCAGGCAGCGGTTGAACAGGCCCAGGCCGCAGTGCGCGCCGCCCGCGAACAGCGTAGCGGCGCCGAAGTCCTGATCGATAACACCTCGGTCGAAACCCATCCCCGGGTCGCGGCCGCCGCGGCCAGGGTCAAGGAAGCCTTTCTGAATATCGCCCGCACCACCATCGTCGCTCCGCTGCGTGGCTATGTAGCCAAGCGCAGCGTCCAGATCGGTGCACAAGTCGCGCCTGGCACGGCCCTGATGGCGGTGATCCCGCTCGGTGATCTGTGGGTGGATGCCAATTTCAAGGAAAGCGAACTGGAAAACGTGCGCATCGGGCAGCCGGTCACGCTGCGCGCCGATCTTTATGGCAGCGACGTGCACTACAGCGGGCGGATCGCCGGTCTGGCTGCGGGCACCGGCGGAACCTTTGCCCTGCTGCCGCCACAGAACGCCACCGGTAACTGGATCAAGATTGTGCAGCGGGTGCCGGTGCGCATCACCCTCGACCCGGTGACGGTAGCCGAACACCCGCTGCGGATCGGCCTGTCGATGCGCGCCACTGTGGACACCCATCAGCGGGATGGCGACGTGCTCGCCCGCGAACCGAATCATGAGGCGCGCTACAGCACACCGGTGTTCGCGGCGCAGGCGCAAGCCGCCGAGGCACGCATCGCCCGCATCATCGAGGCCAACCGGCGCGGCGGCGGCAAATCGTGAACATTAACGCCACGGAACGCGCCCTGCCGGCAGCGATGCGCGGCGGCCAGTTGGCGCTGGCGACCTTTGCCCTTGGCCTGGGCGCGTTCATGAACATCCTTGATCTGACCATCGCCAACGTTTCGGTGCCAAGCATCGCCGGCGATCTGGGGGTGAGCTTTACCCAGGGTACCTGGGTGATCACCTCCTACGCGGTGGCCGAGGCGATCCTGCTGCCGCTGACCGGCTGGCTGGCGCTGCGCTTTGGCGCGGTGCGCCTGTTCGTCAACGCCACCCTGCTGTTTACCCTGGCCTCACTGCTGTGCGGGCTGGCACCGAGCTTTCCCGTACTGCTCACGGCGCGGGTGATGCAGGGCGTGGTTGGCGCCTCAATGATTCCGCTGTCGCAGACCCTGCTGACCAGCGTCTATCCGCCACAGCGGCGCGGCCTGGCGCTGGGGCTGTGGTCGATGACCACGATTCTCGGCCCGATCATCGGCCCCCTGTCGGGCGGCTGGCTGACCGAGAACCTGTCCTGGCACTGGATTTTCCTGATCAACCTGCCGATCGGCCTGATCGTTGCCGGCCTGGTGAGCTGGCTGTTTGCCGATCGGGAAACGCCGCGCCGGCGGCTGCCGGTGGATTATGTCGGTCTTGGCCTGCTGGTGATCGGTATCGGCGCGCTGCAGATTCTGCTCGACAAGGGGAATGAACTGGACTGGTTCGGCTCGCCGCTGATCATTGGCCTGGCTGCAGTTTCAGTGGTGGCGCTGGCCTTCTTCACCGCCTGGGAATTGACCGACGATCATCCAGTGGTCGATCTACGCCTGTTCGGGCGGCGCAACTTCGCGATAGGCGTGACCTGCCTGATGATCGGCTCGATCGCCTTCTTCGGCACCGTGGTGGTGCTGCCGCTGTGGCTGCAAAGCTATCAGGGCTACACGCCACTGTGGGCGGGCAAGGTGGTGGCCTTTGGCGGCGTGCTGGCGCTGCTGCTCGGACCGATCATCGGCGCCAACATTCATCGCCTCGATGCCCGCGCCGTGGCTACCTTTGGCTTTACCGTGTTTGCGCTGGTGGCATTCTGGAGCGCGCGCTTCACGCCGGATGTCGATTACTGGACGCTGGCGCTCAGCCGGCTGTTCATGGGCGTAGGCATCAGCTGTTTTTTCCTGCCGCTGGTAACGATCAATCTCTCCGGGCTGGCGCCGGGCCAGCTCGCCGCTGCCACCGGGCTGCAGAACTTCATGCGCAACCTCGGCTCCAGTTTCGGCACGGCGATCATGACTTCACTGTGGGATCACAAGGGTATCGAACACCACGCCCGGCTGGCCGAGCAGGTCACCGCCTACAACCCGCTGGCCACGCACTATCTGGATCAGTTGCACACCATTGGCCTAGGTGACACGCAGGCCCTGGCGCAACTCGATCGCACCCTGACCACGCAGGCCTATCTACTGTCCACCGACGCGGTGATGTGTATCAGCGGCATGCTGATGCTCAGCCTGATTGGCCTGATCTGGTGGGCCAAGCCGCCATTCACCGTGCGGGGCGGTGGCCATTGAGCGTGCACCGGACGGTTCAGAGAAACGGGCTGGCGTCACCGAGGCCCTGGCGGACCAGTTGCGGCGCGTCCTCCGTCAAATCGAGCACGGTGGTCGGCTCGTGCTGACCGGGACCGCCATCGACGATCAGATCCACCGCGTGCGTCAGGCGATCCTCGATCTCCTCAGGATCGGACAGCGGCCACTCGTCGCCGGGCAGCAGCAGGGTGCAGCTCATGATCGGCTCGCCCAGTTCCGCCAGCAGCGCGCGCACGATGGCGTTATCGGGAATGCGCAGGCCGATGGTCTTGCGGCGCGGGTGCTGCAGACGCCGCGGCACCTCATGGGTCGCCTGCAGCAGAAAGGTGAACGGCCCCGGTGTGGCGGCCTTAAGCAGCCGATAACGCTGGTTGTCCACCTTGGCGTAGGTGGCGATCTCCGACAGATCGCGGCACACCAGGGTGAAATTGTGGTGACGGTCGGTCTGGCGAATGGCGCGGATGCGCTCGGCTGCTGCCTTGTCGCCGAGCCGGCAACCGAGTGCGTAGCTGGAATCGGTAGGATAAATAATGACATCACCGGCACGCAGCCGCGCCACCGCCTGGCTGATCAGGCGCGGCTGCGGATTGGCGGGATGAATTTGTAAAACGCGGCTCATGGCCTTATATTCCTTGAAATCACAGAGGTTCACATCGATCGGGCAAGGTGCCAGCACGTCACCCGCCGGTCAAGAGAGCGACCGCCCGCGGCCGCTTTTCTTTTGCCCGATCCCGCTCCTGGCCCGCAACGAAAATCCGCAACCCGCATGAAACTGCTGTTCGACTTCCTGCCCATCGCCCTGTTCTTCGTCGCCTACAAGCTGGCTGATATCTATGTGGCCACTGGGGTGCTGATCGTCGTCACTCTCGCCCAGGTCGGCTGGGTCTGGCTGCGCCAGCGCCGGGTCGAGAAACTGCCGCTGTTCACCGCCGGACTGGTGCTGGTGCTGGGCGGGGCTACGCTGCTGCTGCATGACCCGGTGTTCGTCAAGTGGAAACCAACGGTAGTCAACTGGCTGTTTGCCATCGCCTTCATCGGCAGCCTGTTCATTGGCCAAAAACCGCTGCTGGCACGGATGCTGGGTGAACAACTGGAACTTCCGCTGCCGGTCTGGGTCAAGCTGACACTTGCCTGGGCAATTTTCTTCCTCGCCATGGGTGCCGCCAATCTCTACGTCGCTTTCACGTTCGATGAAAACACCTGGGTCAACTTCAAGCTGTTTGGCATGCTCGGTCTGACCCTGCTGTTCGTACTGGCGCAGGCTGCCTACATGAGCCGCCATATCAAGCCTGACGACACCTCCTCGAAGGAGCTTTGAGCTATGCTCTATGCCATTCTCGGTCGCGATACACCCAACAGCCTGGACCGACGCCTGTCGGTACGGCCCGCCCACCTGGAGCGCCTGCATGTGCTGCTCAATCAGGGGCGGCTGGTGCTGGCTGGACCGCTGCCAGCCATCGACAGTCCCGATCCTGGCCCCGCCGGATTCCAGGGCAGTCTGGTGGTGGCTGAATTCGCGTCGCTCGACGAAGCCCGCGCCTGGGCTGATGCCGATCCCTATGTGGCCGCCGGTGTTTACGCAGCGGTTGAGATCTATCCCTTTCGGCAGGTTCTGCCCGCATGAGCAGTGCCCGGGTCGCCCTGATCGAGCAACGCCTGCGCACCGCACTGAGTCCAGAGCTGCTGGAGATTCGCGATGACAGCGCCGCGCACGCCGGCCATGCGGGTGCCCGCGACGGTGGCCATTTCACCGTGCGCATTATCGCCGCTGCCTTTACCGGCAAAACTCTTCTTCAGCGCCATCGCCTCGTCAATGCGGCGCTGGCCGATCTGATGCACCGGGATATTCACGCCTTGAGTATCAAGGCCAATGCCCCGGATGAAACCTGACCTGTCCACTCTGCAAACTAGACTTCTGGAAACGCGCATGAAAAAACCAAGCAAACTGACTCTCCCCCTGCTGGCGCTGTCTTCGGCGCTGTTGCTGTCTGGCGTGGCGCTGGCTGCCGATGATAAGAAGCCCGAAGCTGCCGCTGCCGCGCCCGCTGCCGCCACGCCCAGCTTCACCATTCCCGATCCGGTCGCGGTAGTGAATGGCAAGCCGATCAGCAAGACTGCATTTGAGCTGTACGCCCAGCAGTTGCGCGGCAAGGCCAAGATCGACTCGCCCGAGTCCAGCAACGCGCTGGTCCAGCAACTGGTGCTGGAAGAACTGCTGGTGCAGGAAGCCAACAAGCAGAAACTGGCCGATGACCCGCAGGTCAAACAGCAGTTTGAAATGATTCAGCGCAGCCTGCTGGCCAGCACCGTGATTCGGCGCATGCTGAGCGAGAGCGCACCCAGCGAAGAGGCCATCAAGAAGGAATACGATAATGCCGTTGCGGCGATGAAGAGCAAGGAATACAAGGCCGCACACATCCTGGTCGATTCCGAGGATAAGGCCAAGGAGATCGTCGCCGAACTGAAGAAGGATGCCAGCAAGTTCGCCGAACTGGCCAAGACCAAGTCCAGCGACAGTTCCGCGGCCAATGGCGGCGATCTGGGCTGGTTCACGCCGGGCATGATGGTGCCGCCGTTCGCGCAGGCAGTAGCCAAGCTGGACAAGGGCCAGATCAGCGAGCCAGTACAAACCCCGTTCGGCTGGCATGTGATTCTGCTGGAAGATGTGCGCGACGCTACGCCGCCGTCGATGGATGAGCTCAAGCCGCAGATCGCGCAGATGCTGCAGAGCAAGATGGTCAACGATTATCTGGAGAAGCTGAAGTCCGGCGCCAAGATCGAGGTGACCGAGATTCAGGTCAGCGCCGCCGTGCCGGCTGCCGATGCCGCCAAGGACGAGAAGAAGTAAGCGTCTGACCATGGGGAGCCGTCCACCGGGCTGCTCCCCGGTCTGCTGCTAGCCGTCGCCCAGCAGCACCTGCAAGCCCGCCTCATCCAGCACCGTCACGCCCAGTTGCCGCGCCTTGTCCAGCTTGGATCCGGCATCGCGGCCCGCGACCACATAATCGGTCTTCTTCGACACGCTGCCGCTGACCCGGGCGCCGCGTGCGCGCAACTGCTCGGTGGCTGCATCGCGGCTGAGCAGTTCCAGGGTGCCGGTGAGGACAACGGTTTTACCGGCCAGGGTTTGCGTATTTGCCGGCACCGCTACCGGCACTGTTTCCGGCCAGTGCACACCTGCAGCGCGCAGACGAGCAATGACATCCTGGTTATGCGGCTCCTGGAAAAAGGCCCGCAGCGCCGCTGCCACCACCGGCCCGACATCCGGTACCTGACGCAGGCGCTCATCATCCGCTGCCAGCAGGGCATCCAGTGTGCCAAAGTGCGTCGCCAGAGCCAGCGCTGTCGCTTCACCGACCTCGCGAATCCCCAATGCGTACAGGAAGCGCGCCAGGGTCGTCTGCCTGGCACGCGCCAGCGCCGCGACCAGATTTTCCGCCGACTTGACACCCATCCGCTCCAGCGCCGCCAACCGGGCAACATCAAGTGTGAACAGATCAGCAGGGCTGCGGACCCAGTCGCGCTCGACCAATTGTTCCACCAGGCGCTCGCCCAGCCCCTCGATATCCAGCGCCCGGCGCGAAGCAAAATGGCGCAGCGCCTCCCTGCGCTGGGCGCGGCAATACAATCCGCCGATGCAACGCGCCACCGCCTCACCCTCAGGACGGGTAATGTGCGAACCGCATACCGGGCAGCACTCCGGCATCACGAACGGCCGGGATTCAGCCGGGCGCTGCTCCAGCACCACGCCCACCACTTCGGGAATCACGTCACCGGCGCGGCGCACGATCACCGTATCGCCCACCCGCACATCCTTGCGCGCCACTTCATCGGCGTTATGCAAGGTAGCATTGGTCACCGTGACCCCACCGACAAACACAGGCCGCAGGCGCGCGACCGGAGTGATCGCACCGGTGCGGCCCACCTGGACTTCAATCGCCTCGACCCGGGTCAATTCTTCCTGGGCCGGGAATTTGTGCGCCACCGCCCAGCGCGGTTCGCGCGTGCGAAAACCCAGTTGCCGCTGCGCATCCAGCGCATTGACCTTGTACACCACACCATCGATATCAAAAGGCAGCGCGTCACGCTGTCCGGCAATCCGCTCATAGAAGGCAATCAGATCCCCGGCGCCACGCGCCACCGCGCGCTGCTCGCATACCGGCAGGCCCAGCGCCGCCAGGGCATCGAGCAGCGCCGCATGCGTCGCTGGCAGCTCCCAACCCTGCACCTCACCCAGACCGTAGGCAAAAAAGGACAGCGGCCGCTGTGCCGCCAGTTTTGGATCCAACTGACGAATGCTGCCGGCGGCACCGTTGCGTGGATTGACCAGGGTCGGCAGACCAGCGGCGCGTTGACGGGCGTTGTAGCGCTCGAAATCCGGACGGCTCATATAGGCTTCGCCGCGCACCTCCAGCACGGCAGGCGCCGGACCGCGCAGGCGCAAGGGCACAGCATGGATGGTACGGATATTTTGGGTGACATCCTCACCGGTCTCGCCATCGCCGCGCGTCGCCGCCTGCACCAGCAGGCCATGCTCATAGCGCAGGTTAATAGCCAGACCGTCGAACTTCAGCTCGCAGAGGTACTCGACCGCTGGTGCATCCGCATCCAGGCCCAGATCACGACGCACCTGGATATCAAAAGATTGCGCCCCCTGCGGACGGGTATCGGTCTCGGTATGGATCGACAGCATCGGTGCACGATGACGCACCGGCATGAAGCCATCCAGTGGCCGGCCGCCAACCCGCTGCGTCGGCGAATCCGCCGTCAGCAGTTCGGGATGCGCGGCCTCCAGCGCCTGCAGTTCCCGAAACAGCCGGTCATATTCGGCATCGGGAATGGTCGGCGCATCCAGGACATAGTAGTGGTAACTGTGGGTGTTGAGCTGCTCACGCAAGCAGCTTGCCCGATCCTGCACCGCACTGGACACCACCATACCCCGGTCATCCTCAGCAGGACTGCGCCTGACGCCGCTGGCTCAGGTCAGCGACCTTGCTGCGCAACTGCAGCAGCGCCTGATTAGTCATGCGGCTGCGGCGTTCATCGCAGATCGAGCCGCCCAGTTCGCGCGCCAGTTGATCTGCCGCCAGCACCATCAGATCCAGGGCCTGCATATCCTCCAGCGGCCCGGGCAGATTCATGAACAGCAGCAGACCCGGCGTGCGCAGCTGGCTCAGCGTATCCACATCGAAGGCACCGGGTTTGCGCAGATGTGCCATGGCAAACACCAGATCGCGCCCGGCTGCGCCCTCATCCGTGCGGCGTTCGAACAGACCACTGGCCGCATCCAGGCGCAGGTGGGCAGCGGCAGCAACCGTCTGGATGCGCATGCCGGTAAACAACTGGCCCGGTGGCGCCACCACGGTCAAGGCCACGGTCATCCTGAGCGTGTCTGGCATGGCCGGTTTGACCGGTGTAGCCGGCGCAGCCGTTTCAGGCGCCGCGGGCACTGTCAGCGGCGGATCAGCGACCGGCGTCACTTCAACCGACGAAGCGTTCAGCACTTCCGCGTCCGGGTCGGCACTGCCGCGCTCGATCGGGTGAATTTCCACGTCCACCAGCACCTTGTCGGCCAGATGATGATCCGGCGTGATCCGACCCAGATGGCCGAAATTGTGCACCTTCTCCGCCTCCGGCGCACCGTCGGGATCTTCGCCAAACACCGGCTCATTGCCGAGCGAAGGCTGCCGCCGGCGCTGACGAAGCTCATCCTTCAAGCGCGCGCGGATACCCCAGAGATAAATCAGAACGACGATGACGGCCCCTACACCAGCCACCAGCCACTGCAATTGTGTTTTATCCAGTTCCATGAATCACAAGCCCCGGATTGCGTCTGTCGCAATCAGATTTCACCGCAATAAACACCGAGAATGGCAAACCCCAGCCGACTGCTCGGCAGTGGCGGGGGTTTGGTTATTAATGACGTTATATACTAAAAGTCCGGGGTTTTCACAAAGGTAGCACGGCTGATATTCAGCCCACGCCGGCCAGTTGCGCCGCCGCGTCGACATCGACTGCCACCAGCCGGGACACACCCGGTTCCTGCATGGTCACGCCAATCAGGTGCTGGGCGATTTCCATGGTTGCCTTGTTGTGGGTGATGAAGATGAACTGCACCCGCGTCGACATATCGCGTACCAGCGCGCCAAAACGGCCGACATTGGCCTCATCCAGCGGTGCATCCACCTCGTCGAGCAGGCAAAACGGCGCCGGATTGAGCTGAAAAATCGCGAATACCAGAGCCACTGCAGTCAGCGCCTTCTCGCCACCCGACAGCAGGGTGATCGAGCCGATACGCTTGCCGGGCGGCTTGGCCATGATCGTGACCCCGGCCTCCAGCATATCCTCCTGGGTCAGCTCCAGATGCGCCTGACCGCCGCCGAAGAGTCGTGGAAACAGTTCCTGCAGGCCAGCATTGACCTGCTCAAAGGTTTCGCGAAAGCGGGCGCGGGTCTCACGATCCATCTTGCGCATCGCATTCTCCAGAGTGGCCAGCGCTTCCAGCAGATCGGCATCCTGGGCATCGAGATACTGCTTGCGCTCCGACAACTGGGCGAATTCCTCGATAGCGGCCAGGTTGATCGGTCCGAGCCGCTGAATGCGCCGCTCCAGTTGCTCCAGGCGCACCAGCCAGGTGCCCTCCTCCGCCACGGCTGGCAGCGTCGGCACCAGCGCCTCGGGCGTGGTATCCAGGGCCTGCAACTGCTCACACAGATGCTGCTCGCGTACCCGGGCCTCGCCCAGCGCCAGCCGCTGCGCTTCGATCCGCTGGCGCTGCGCGTCGATCTCGCGCTCGCTGCGGCTGCGTTCCTGCTCCAGCGCCTGCAGACTGGCATCGCGGCTGGCCAGATCCTGGCGGGCTTCCTGCAAAGCGCGCTCGGCGGCGAGGCGCGTTTCCAGCCATTCGCCCAGATCAGCCTCGGCATTGACCAGGATGTCATCGCTCACCGTGCCCGGCTCGGTGTCCAGCCGCTGCTGCCGCTCGCGCAACTGGCGCTGCTGCGCGTCCAGCCGTTCCAGCGCCGCATCGGTCGCCGTCCATTGCAGGCGCAGCGCCTCCAGCGCCGCCTGACCACGCGCTACCGCCTGCCGGGCGGTGTCGGCCACGGCCCGGCACTGGCGCAACTGCTGCTGACGCTGCTCGCGGGCGCTGCCCAGGGCCACCTGTTCGTTGCGGCCACTCTCCAGCTCCAGCAACACCTCTTCCAGACGCAGCCGCACCTGCTGCAACTGCTCCTGATCGCTCGCGTTCTGCTCATCGAGTTCGGCGCACTCCTCGGCCAGCGCGGCGCGGCGCGTGCAGGCGGTTTCGGCGCGGGACTGCGCCGCCTGCAAGAGACCCTGCGCCTGGGCATGATCGCGATGCCCCTGATTCACCTGCTGCTGCGCCTCGCGGCGCGCCTGCTCCAGGCTGTGCAGCTGCGCGCTCAGCGCCTCCATCTCCACACCCTGCCGCGCCAGCGCGACCTCGTCCACCGCCAGCGCCGCTTCGCGCTCGTGAATTTCCCGCTCCCGCGCCAGCACTCCGGATTCGGTATCGCGCACCAGCCGCACAGCGTCACGGGTGCACAGCACGCCTTCCGGAGTGACCAGTCGCTCACCCGCAGCCAGGCTTGCACGCCGCGCCAGTGCCTCTTCCAGCGTCGCTGCGGTATCGATGCCCGCCAGCAGTGACGCCAGCGACCACGGTGCCGTGACCCGCTCAGCGAGAGTGCCATCCTCCGTGGATGCAGCAGTCGATTCCGGCGGCGCGAACAGGCCCAGCCGGCCCGCGTGCAGCTCGGCGATGGCGCCAGCCGGCCCCTTCAGCTCCGGCACACACACCGCATCCAGCCAACCGGACAGGGCCGCTTCCACCGCCCGCTCCCAGCCCGGCTCCACCGTCAGGTGTTCTGCCAGACGCGGCGCGGCGTCCAGGCCCTGGGTACGCAGCCACGCGCCAGCCACATCAGCTTGCCGTCCCAGCGCGGCTTCCTGCAGGGTACGCAACGCCTCCAGACGTCCGCGGCCGGTCTGCACACGCGTGCGCAATTCCTGCAGGGCAGCGGCACCCTGCTGCTGCGCGGCACGGGTCGCGGCCAGTTCGCTTTCCACCTCCAGCAACCGCGCCTGATGATCGGCGAGCACGATCGCCGCCTGTTCTTCGGCCTCGCGCCGCTCCTCCAGCTCCAGTTCCTCATCGCCCTGCGCCAGCTGCGCCTGCTCCAGTTCCAGGCGCTCGCGGCGCCGCGCGCCCTGCAGCAACTGCCGCTCCAGATGCTCGATGCGGGTACGCTCCACCTCAGCCTGACGCTGAGCATCACTGCAGCGGCGCCCGCAATCCTCCCAGGCCGCCTGGTCCTCGCGCAGCAGCACCTCAGCGGTGGCCAGCGCAGCAGCGGCCTCGACCTCGGCAGCCTGCACCCGCACCTGCTCAGGACCGGCAGCAGCCAGTTCGGCGCGCAACTGCTCACGCTGCGCCAGATCCTGTTCGCGCTGCACCTCGATCCGGGCCAGCTCAGCAGCGGTCTGGCGGGCATCATCGGCATGGCGGCGGCGCAGCTCGCGCTGGTGGCTCAGATACTGTTCCAGACGGCTGATTTCGGCACCGGCCTGATAGCAGCGCGCCTGCGCGTCGCCACAGGCATCACTGGCAGCGGTACGCGCCAGCCGCTCCGCTTCCAGCCGCGTATCCAGATGGCGCTGCGCGGTTATCCAGGCTTCCAGGGCGGTTTCCTGCTCGCGCAACTGCCGGATCTGGGCGTCCAGATCCACCCGCAGGGTCCGCCAGCGCAGAGCCAGCAGTTCGGCACGCAGCCGGCGTTCCTCAGCACGGTAATTGCGGTATTGTTCAGCGGCGCGGGCCTGGCGCTGCAGGTGCTGCAACTGCCGGCCCAGTTCTTCGCGCACGTCATTGAGCCGTTCCAGATTGTCGCGGGTATGGCGAATGCGGGTTTCGGTTTCGCGGCGCCGATCCTTGTACCTGGAAATGCCGGCGGCTTCCTCCAGGAACAGGCGCAGGTCTTCCGGTCGCGCCTCGATCACCCGCGAGATCATGCCCTGCTCGATGATGGCATAGCTGCGCGGACCCAGACCGGTGCCGAGGAACAGGTCGGCAATATCGCGGCGCCGGCAGCGGCTGCCGTTGAGAAAATAGCTGGACTGGCCATCGCGGCCAACCAGACGGCGCACGGCAATCTCGGCATAGCTCGCCCAGGGTCCACCGAGCCGGCCCTGGCTGTTATCAAACACCAGCTCGATGGAGGCCTGACCGACCGGCTTGCGGCTGGCCGCACCGTTGAAGATCACGTCGGTCATGGTCTCGCCGCGCAGGCTGCGCGCCGAACTTTCACCCATCACCCAGCGCACGGCGTCGATGACATTGGACTTGCCGCAGCCATTGGGACCGACGATGCCGACCAGATTGCCGGGCAACTGCAGCACCGCAGGATCAACAAAGGACTTGAAGCCCGACAGCTTGATCCTGCTCAGCCGCATGGGCGCGCCAGGTCACGCATGCGCATCGCTCAGGCCCGGCGAACCAGGGGTTGCAGCACCCCTTCGATAGCTTCCAGATCGGGAATGATCAGTGACTGCTCGTGGTAGCGGGCCCAGCTCAGGATGCCCGGACGCCGCTGCTCAGCCTCGGGCACCTCCGGATCCAGGGTGATCTCGTGGCGCTGCAGGTTGAACGGGCGCGGTGCCGAGGTGCCGAGAATGCCAAAATGGGGCAGTTTGGAGTCGGTACCCAGGGTATTGACGATGATGATCCGCGAGTTCAGGTCGGACTCGGGCGCGACCCGGAAGATCAGCCGCCCCAGGCTGATCAGCGGTGTGGTCAGGTTATGCCAGAGCATGGCGCCCACCACCCAGTGCGGCGCGGACTCAATGCGCAGCGGCGTGGCAAAGGGCAGCACCTCAACAACCAGACTGCTGGGCAGCACCAGCTGGCCACCCTGCACCGCAATCAGCAGGCAACGCAGAATTGACGGTTCCATAACGGTATCCATGGACAAGGGCGCTTGGCGCGCGTCAGGTGATCAGCTCCAGGGCACGCTCGCCGAGAATCTTGCGGATCGATTGCATCAGCTGCTCTTCCTGGTAAGGCTTGGTCAGGTAATCGTTGACCCCGAGGCGTATCGCGCGCTCGCGGTGCTTCTCGCCACCGCGCGAGGTCACCATGATAATCGGTAGATGCTGCAGCAGGGGCTGGTTGCGCACATGGGCGATCACTTCGAAACCATCCATGCGCGGCATCTCGATGTCGAGAATCGCCAGATCCGGCACCTGATTCTGCAGCAGCGCCACCGCGTCCATACCGTCCTTGGCGGTGACCACCTCGATATTGTGCCGTTCGAGGATGCGGGCGGTCACCTTGCGCATGGTGATCGAGTCGTCGATGACCATGACGGTGAGCTTCTCCGGGCGCGATTCCTGGCGCGCCACGCGCAGGGCGCGGCTCTCAGCCTGCTTTTGCAACTGCGAGCCGATGTTACGCACCAGGGCCGCCAGTTCCAGCACCACCACCACTCGGCCATCGCCGAGCACGGTAGCGCCAGAGATGCCGGGCACGCCGTTGAACTGCGGCCCGACCGGCTTGACGATGATTTCCTGATTGCCGAGCACCTGTTCAACCTGCAGGGCGGCGCTGGCCTCGGCGCTGCGGAACAGCAGGGTCGGCGGGCGCCGGTCACCCACTTCCTCGAAGGGCACAATGTGCTCGCTGCCAATCAGGATGCCCAGGTTATGCACCGGATAGCGGCGGTCGTTGTGGGTGTGCTGGATCTGCTCGCCGGCCAGATAGGCCTTGAAATGCTCCTCGCGCAGGCGGGTGACCAGTTCGATGCTCAGCAGCGGGATGGCGAAGATGGATTCGCCGGCCTTGACCAGCAGCGCCTGGGTGACCGACAGCGAGAACGGCAGGCGGATGACGAAGCGGGTGCCCTGGCCGGATTCGGTCTGGATCAGGAGCGCGCCGCGCATGGCGCGAATCGCGGCATTGACCACGTCCATGCCGACGCCACGCCCGGAGATCTGCGTCACCGTGGTGGCGGTGGAAAAACCGGGGCGCAGCAGCAGAGCAATCAGCTCATCCTGACTGATCACCTGCCCGGGTTCGATCAGGCCCTTCTCCTCGCCCTTGCGGCGAATGGCATCGAGATGCAGGCCACCGCCATCATCGCCCAGTTCCAGCACCAGTTCGGCGCCTTCCCGGCGCAGGCTCAGGCTGATGGTGCCAATGTCGGACTTGCCGGCGGCGCGACGCTGTTCCGGGGTTTCGATACCGTGCGCCAGCGAGTTGCGCAGCATGTGCTCCAGCGGCGCCAGCATGTTTTCCAGCACGGTACGGTCGACCTCGGCCTCCTCGCCTCCGACCAGCAACTCGGCGCGCTTGCCCAGCTCCTGGGCCGACTGGCGCACCACCCGGCGCAGACGCGGAATGATGCTGCCAAAACGCACCATGCCGGTACGCATCAGGCCCTGCTGGATTTCCTTGTTGACCTTGGCCTGCTGATCGAGCAGCGTAGTGATGTCGCGGGCATGCTCGCCGAGGGTATTGCCGATGTTGCTCAGGTCGTCGGCGATTTCCATCAGCGAGCGGCTGAGCTGCTGCAGTTCGGTAAAGCGGTCCAGCTCCAGCGGGTC